>CALDVW010000077.1 GCA_937924405.1 uncultured Lysobacterales bacterium | reverse complement strand
CTGGTCAAACGCCTTCACCTCACCGCCGCGCGCTTCAGAACACACTTTCGTCATCGCCGCCGTCAGCGTCGTCTTGCCGTGATCAACATGACCAATCGTTCCCACATTCACGTGGGGCTTTGTACGTTCGAACTTTTCTTTTGACATGCCGGTCTCCGAATTTATGCAGTCACAAACCTAATCAAACTTAAAATCAACATTGCTGTTACAAATTCTATGGTGCCCACAACTGGACTTGAACCAGTGACCTCTCCCTTACCAAGGGAGTGCTCTACCGCCTGAGCTATGTGGGCCCGCTCTTTCAACCCCTGAGCCCCTGCCACTTCTAAAGTGGAGCGGGTGATGGGAATCGAACCCACATCATCAGCTTGGAAGGCTGAGGTTCTACCTTTGAACTACACCCGCCCGGAATGGCGAAGTGCCTCAAGGGCTCAAATAACCTTTTTTAAATCCACTACCAGGAAACAAGTGGTGGAGGGGGGAGGATTCGAACCTCCGAAGGCATAGCCAGCAGATTTACAGTCTGCCCTCGTTGACCGCTTGAGTACCCCTCCGGTACATAGCAACACATTTTCCAATGGGCCAAAATCATTTGTGCCGCCAAGGGCAAACCCGCCGGTAAAACTCAATCTCCAAACATTCGCAGGCAAGCCGCTTATTCTCTCCCACAGCTACTCGCCTGTCAATAAATATGCAGTGGAACGGCGCGGAATTTTACATGTTTACGAATACAGCCGCAATAGCCTTGGGGAGATCAATCCGATAATTGTTCAAAGGGGCTGGATAGACCCCCCTGCGACGTGGCTAAATTTCGTCATCCTCGAAGAATTCTTCTTCACCATCTACCTCGTCGGGAATTTCTTCTTCGGAACTGGACTGGGGGGTAAAAAATTCGGCGGTGTGATCGAGTTCGGCGAGAATTTCATCGTCCAGATCGAAATTTTCATCCCAGACATCCGCGAGGGACGCTTTCAACTGGGCTTTTTCACGCAAGGCCTCAACCTCTTGCCAGCCACCATTTTTGCGGCCACTGCCTTTGGTTACAACCTGCCCGCTTCCCTCGCCGGCATTCGGTGGGATTTCTGTTTCGATGGGGTCTTTTGCTTTTTTCCTGCCCACTGCTGAAACCTCTTGGCTCCAACTACAAAAACTTCAGGAAAACTTATATCCCAAAAATGATTTTTTTCATAGTACTTTTTAACCTTCGCACAACCACTGACCGATTTATTCAAGAGCAGCGGGATTCAGACGTTGAAGCGGAAGTGCATGATATCGCCTTCGCTGACAATGTAATTTTTACCTTCCAATCTCAGCTTGCCGGCTTCTTTCGCAGCCTGTTCGCCACCCAGTGATACAAACTCATCGTACGAAGTTACTTCCGCCCGGATAAACCCGCGCTCAAAGTCCGTGTGGATACTGCCGGCGGCCTGGGGAGCCGTTGAGCCTGTTCTGACAGTCCAGGCCCGCACTTCACGTTTGCCGACGGTGAAGAAAGTCAACAGCTCAAGCAATGCGTATCCGGCCCTGATCACCTGGGCCAGGCCGGACTCCTCCATACCCAATTCTTCCAGGAACTCCTGGCGGTCGGCATCCTCCAGCTGAGCTATCTCAGCTTCGATTCCGGCACAAACAGGAACCACCTCAGCCCCTTCCGATTCGGCCTTTTTGCGCACCGCATCCAGGTATGAATTGTTGTCGAATCCATCTTCGGCCACGTTAGCCACATACATGACCGGCTTGGTCGTAATCAGGTGGAGATCCCGCACCAGCCGCTTTTCTTCCCTGGCAAGCTCTACATTTCTTGCCCGGTGACCTTCGTTGAGGCAGGATTTCAGTTTTTCCAAAACCACCATCCGGGCACGTGCTTCTTTCTCATTGGCTTTCAGGCGCTTTTCGGTCCGCTCAATTGCCCGCTCCACGGACTCCAGGTCAGCCAGTGACAGTTCTGTGTTGATGATTTCAATATCTGACAAGGGATCCAGCCGCCCCGCCACATGGACCACGTCGTCATTGTCAAAACAGCGGACCACATGCGCAATTGCGTCCGTTTCACGAATGTGCGCAAGAAACTTGTTGCCGAGGCCCTCGCCTTTTGACGCGCCCTCCACCAGCCCGGCGATATCCACGAACTCCATGGTCGTTGCAATCACCTTCTGCGGACGGGCGATGGCAGCCAATGCATTGAGACGGGGATCAGGCACTTCAACGATGCCAACATTTGGGTCGATCGTGCAAAAGGGGTAATTCTCGGCCGCAATTTCCGCGCGTGTCAGGGAATTGAACAGGGTCGATTTGCCCACATTGGGAAGCCCGACGATGCCACACTTAAAGCCCATTTTCTTTTTCCGTATGTAATTCTTTCATGGCGCCGGGAAGATCGCCGCTCAAAACCAGCGGCAGCACGTCCAGTGCATCCGATATCGATTCCCGAATCAGCTGCTCTTGCTCGGCAGGGGCGCGGCTGAGTACATAGCCCGTCACCGCGTCTTTCGATCCGGGATGACCGATTCCGATGCGTAATCTGAGAAAATCCTGGTCAACCGTATGCCGGAAGATATCCCGCATCCCGTTATGCCCACCGTGACCGCCCCCAAGCTTCAGCCTGGCCACTCCAGGCGGCAGATCCAGTTCGTCATAGGCAACCAACAGGTTTTCAGCCCCAATCCTGTAATAGTCACAGACCGCTCTCACAGACTGGCCGCTGTGGTTCATGAACGTCGCAGGTTTGGCCAGGATGCAATCCTTGCCGTGCAGGCTGATGCGCATCGTCTCGGCACTCAGCCTGGACTGGGACCGGAACGATCCGCCGGCTTCGTCTGCGAGCCGGTCCAAAAACCAAAACCCGGCGTTGTGCCGGGTTTCAGCGTACCGGGAACCAGGATTACCAAGCCCCACGATTAAAAAAGGCATGACAACCCCAGCCGATAGCTTATTCGCTCTTTTCTTCGGCTTCGCCGGAATCTTCCCCATCGCCTTCTTCGGACTCTGCCTCGGCATCGAGCTCACCTTCAGGCACATCACCGAGCTCATCGACCAGGGCTGCCTCAGCCTCGGCGGCAGCAGCAGCACCCGTGCCTTGATCGGCCTTGATGTGCACCGCGTTGGCAACCGGAGCGTCGTACTCATCCCCCTCCACTTCAAGCGCCGGTATGGTGACACCCTCGGGCAATTTGATTTCAGAGAGCATCACCACGTCGCCGGCATCCATGGTGGAAAGATCAGCGGATACGAATTCCGGCAGATCTTTCGGCAGGGCCGAAATTTCAACTTCAGTCAATTGATGCTGAATCACCACGCCGGACGCCTTGCCTGCGGGTGATTCCTCTTCGCCGATAAAGTGAATCGGCACTGAAATTTTCAGCATTTCTTTCTCGGATACCCGCAAAAAATCAATATGCATGATCAGGGGTTTATAGGGATGGCGGTGCATATCCCTAACTACAGCTTGCTGTTTACGGTCTTTACCTACCTTGATTTCAAGGATGCTGGCATAAAAAGATTCGTTTCCAGCGGCGTGCAGCAAAGAGACCTGCTCCACGGCCAACGTAACCGGATCCTGGTGACCGCCATAAATAACCGCGGGCACTTTCCCCTGGCGACGCAGGCGGCGGCTCGCACCTTTCCCCACATCTTCACGGATTTCCGCGATAATCGTATTGATATCTGACATGACTATTCCTCAGTAATTCATTAGTTTGCCCAGCCCGCGACCAGGGTGAGCACCGAAAATCAAGCCGACTATTGTAACCCAGAATTTACTGTAAAAGTAGCTGTTATTTAACAATGATGCACGGAGCTGTTGCCTACAGGGATGTAGGTAAGGGGCGTGAGCAGGAGCGGACGCTTTGTCGGGGTAAAAGAGGTTCCTTCAGTCGACGTACATGGATGAAACAGACTCGCCCTGCGCCATGCGGCGAATCGTTTCTGCAAGCATCTGGGCAATGGAGAGCTGCCTGATTTTTCCGCAAGCCTGGGCAGCCTCGCCCAACGGAATCGTGTCCGTTACGACGAGTTCATCCATTTCTGAGTTTATGATGTTGTCCACCGCCGGGCCTGACAAAACCGGGTGCACACAATACGCCACTACCCTCTTCGCTCCATTTTCCTTGAGTGCTCCGGCTGCCGAACAAAGCGTGCCCGCGGTATCCACCATATCATCCACCAGCACGCAGCATTTGCCGTCGACGTCGCCAATGATGTTCATCACCGTCGCCACGTTTGCCCGGGGCCGCCGTTTGTCAATGATGGCAAGGTCAGCGTCCAATCGCTTGGCAATCGCCCGCGCCCTGACTACACCGCCGACGTCGGGGGATACAACGACGATTTCATGCATCGCCTGCTGTTGCCAGATGTCCGCCAGTGTCAACGGTGAGGCATAGACATTGTCGACCGGAATATCGAAAAAACCCTGGATCTGATCCGCATGCAAATCAACAGTGACAACGCGGTCTGTGCCAATGGATGAAATGACACTTGCCGCAACCTTGGCCGTTATGGGAACGCGGGCGGAACGCGGTCGCCGGTCCTGTCGTGCATAGCCAAAATAAGGAATGATCGCGGTGATGCGTGATGCCGATGCACGCTTGATGGCATCGATCATGACCACCAATTCCATAAAATTATCGGCGGTTGGCGCGCAGGTGGGCTGGATAACGTAGACATCCCTGCCCCGCACGTTTTCCATGACCTCAACCATGACTTCGCCGTCACTGAACCGGCCAACCACTGCCCGGCCCATTGGTACATTGAGTTCATGAGCAATGTTGCTCGCCAGCCTCAGGTTTGCGTTTCCCGAGAAAACCATCAATGAAGAAATAGACAAACCTCAGCCCCGCTCACTTGCCAACACCGGATTTTGAATGGCTGGGACGGCAGGACTCGAACCTGCGAATGCGGGGATCAAAACCCCGTGCCTTAACCGACTTGGCGACGTCCCAGTAATTTGATCTCTTTGCCGTCCAGTATTTCGTGAACGGGGGACCGGTCTACCCCGCTGACGGCGCGAACATTATATAAACTTTTCATTTCCTCTGCCGCGCTCTTTGCACTCTTTTTATCATGCATCGGAATAAATATGCCACTGCCAGTTCCCGTCATCATCGCGGGCCCCCATTTTTTAAGTGCCTTGATAATTTTTAGAAATTCGGGAAACCGCTTCCCGACCAGGATTTCGCAATCATTCCTGCCCTGGCCCGATAGTGCCTGGTCCAGGTTTATCGGCTTGGAATCCCTTTTCAGGCCGGGGTCGCCAAAAACCGCCCGTGTCGACATTGAGAAGTCCGGAAAAACCAGAACGTAATCACGCGCTCCGAGTTCTACCGGTTTCAATAAGTCACCGATTCCGGTGGCAAGTGCACTGCGACCCTGCACAAAAACCGGTACGTCGGCGCCCAGCTGCACCCCGAGTCCGGCGAGTTCCGACAGGCTGAGTCTGCAATCCCACAAGCGATTCAACGCCAGCAGAACCGTGGCGGCATCAGAACTGCCGCCGCCCATTCCGGAACCTATTGGTATATTTTTCTTCACCCCGATTTCAGCACCCGAATGGCAACCGGCGGCGCGCTGCAGAGTTCTGGCGGCCCGGATCGCCAGGTCGTCGCTTTCTGGTACGCAATAATCCCCCGAGGTGCGTGAAATCTGCGGTTGGCGTGTTTTTCGAATCCGGATTTCATCGCCCCAGTCGAGCAACTGAAAAAGAGTCTGGAGTTCGTGATAGCCGTCTCTTCTGCGGCCCGTGACGTGGAGAAACAGGTTTATTTTGGCCGGAGCCGGCCACACGGAATAGCGATGCTTATCCACCTGACTCCGCCTCATCGCTCATTTCCCAGCGTTTTATGGCCAGCTTCACTCTCGAGTCCGCCCTCTGGGCAGTGAGTTTAACCGGCAGCTCAATTCCGTCAAACGCTCGGTAAGCGGAAAATTCGATCGTCCAGCCAGTCTGCTGCAACTCGATCAGCTTGCCTTCTTCACCGAGAATCCTGTGGCCTGATTCCCCGGGTGCGGCCAGCCCTCTTACCCACCAGGCCAGCTGATCCACCGGAATATCCCAGCCTATGCGATTGCTGACCAGGTCACCGACGGACCCAGCCTGGTAAACCCTGCCGTCGGACATTTCCAGCACAGCACCATTTTCATCTGCCTCGAGACGCCAGGCCCCGCGCCCAAGGGCGCCGTGAAAATCCATGCGATCACTAAAAATCCGTTTCTTCCAGCTGAAATGACCACTGCCGCCATCATCGTCATTACTGATGGCAAGCCGGCCTTCCAGCGACCAATTGTCAATCGCACTGAGCCTTTCAAACCGTGTTTGATAGCTGAGGGCACCTGCAGTCGGGTCCGATTCCACTTGCTGAACCGTGCTGCAGGCCGAAAGGACAACACAAGGCAGAACCCACGGCAACTTGGAAAAAAAGTTCCTGGCGCTCAAAGGCTCACGCCCAGCCTTTCCAGGGTTTCGACCAGAACGGTATTCTGACTGTCCAGGCCGCGACCCTTGCGCCAAATTTCAGTGGCCTCTTCCTTGCGGCCTTCGAGCCAAAGCACTTCACCGAGATGAGCAGCAATTTCGGGGTTGTTCTCCAGGTCCCAGGCGCGCTGTAGAAATTCGATCGCTTCGCTCATCTTTCCCAGGCGATAAGCGATCCAGCCCATGCTATCAACAATGGATGCCTCATTGGGCTGCAAAATATAGGCCTGGCGTATCAAGGCTTCCGCTTCTTCATAGCGCTCAGTCTGGTCAGCAAGGGTATAACCCAGCGCATTCAGAGCTGCTGCGTTTTCGGGCTGCGCGGAGATCACAATCCTCAGATCGTTCTCCGCAATGTCCACCCATCCGAGTTCAGCGGCCAGCAGAGCATGTGAATAGAGGATGGGAATCGACTCCGGCATATTGTTCAGGGCTGCTTCAAGGACCCTGAACGCCTCTTCCCGCTGCCCTACTTCGCGCAGAATTCTCGATTCAGCCAACCAACTCTCTTCAACAGCAATCGGGTCGGGTTGCATCCGCAGTTTTCCGAGTGACGCCCTGGCGCCTGCAAGATCCCCGTTCAAGGCCTTCAGCTCAGCCATGCGTAGCGTGGCGGCAAGCGCCCTGTCGCCGGTCTTCACCTGTCCATACAACTCGATGGCTTGCTGTGTTTGCCCCAGCGCCTCTGCTGAGCGTGCCTGGTAAAAAAGCTTTTCATCTGAATCCTCGAAAACCGCCTGTTCGAATTCCTGATAGAGCTTTTCCGCTGCGGGCCGCTTTTTAACTGACAATTCGAACATGATTCGTGTAAACATCACGTCCGGCGATTGCTGCATGTCGCGCATGACCTCCCTTGCCTGCTGCTCCTCGCCACTGATGGAAAGCAGGTCCGCATAGGCAAGCGTCAGGTCATGGTTCTGCGGGTCGAGACGCCATGCGCGCCTGACGTATTCCAAACCCGTCTCCGGCAACTGCAGATTCAGCGCCAGTCTTCCCGCCCAGGTCAGGAACTCGATACGTTCAGGTTTCAGCTCGACCGCCTGCCTGGCCAGCTCGAATGCCCGCCGCATGTCTTTTGAACGTACCGCCAACTGGCTGCGGGCGAAAAGCGCTTCTGCGTTATCGCCCGTTCCCCGCATGGCGACCAGCTGTTCCAGTACCTCATCAGCCTGCTCAGGGCTGCCGGACCGGAAAAGCAGGTTGGATATCAACAACCAGGATTCGGTCGAACCATCCATCAGGTCGAGAATTTTCATCATCTGATATTCAGCGCCTACATAATCACCTACCATCAACATTGCCAAGGCGGCAGACTCGTGGGCCGGAACGCTCTCCGGGGCCAGCACAGCCCAGCGATCGGCAGCCATTGCGGCCTCCTGCCAGGCCTGGGCCGCAAAAGCAACCTGTGTAGCCCTTTGCGCGATGTCTGGATCGCTTGACCTGATCGCGGCTTCAAGATACTCGCCCACCGCACCCGGTAAGTCCCCTTCGGCTCCGAGATATTCCGCGGCAAATACGCGGTACATGACTTCTTCATCCGTCGGTTCGCGCAATACTTCCCCGCCGCTTGCCTGATCCTGGCCCGCAATCGCCTGCGCAGGTTCCGATTGACCTGAAGCTGAGCGCTCCGGGGCAGGAGTAGCACAGCCGGAAAGCAGCCATATGCCCAGGCAACATGCCGCGAGCCAGCGCTGTGTAGCCATCAGGTCGGTTTTTGTCTGTTTTTCATGGGCACAAAGGATACGCTGTTGCAGGACGTGAACCAATCCCGTTTCAACAATAAAGGCGCATTCCGGCTTGATAATCAGGGTATTCACCCGCAGAATCAGCGCGCAGTGTTAAACAAATAGCCCATGCCTCTTTTTACGATTGGAATCAGCCATCATACCGCCCCGATTGAAATCCGGGAAAAGGTAGCCATTGCCCGGACGGAGTACGCCAACCGGGTTAACGAACTATGTGCGCTTCCGGGCGTGGAAGAGGTCATCATCCTGGGAACCTGTAACCGGACTGAAATCTATTGCCTTTCGACGGACACGGGTAAAAGCGAACTGGCGGACTGGATTCACCGGGTCAATGACATTCCCGCCGGGCATCTGGAAAAGCACTTTTACAGCTTTGAAGGCGAAGAAGCTGCCAGGCACCTGATCCGTGTGGCAAGCGGGCTGGACTCATTGGTCCTGGGGGAGACACAAATACTGGGGCAATTGAAAGACGCCTGGCAGCAAGCCCACGATGCCGGCAGCCTCGGAAAAGTACTTGACCGGCTTTTTCAACACACATTTGCAGCCGCCAAGTCGATCAGGACAAATTCGGGAATCGGCGACCACCCGGTATCTGTCGCCTATACAGCAGTGGTACTGGCAAGACAGATTTTCGGGCAGCTCCGTTCGCAAACCGTGGTCCTGGTTGGTGCAGGTGAAATGGTCCAGCTATGCGGAAGGTATTTGCGCGACCATGGCGTTGCCAACCTACTGATAGTCAACCGGAGCCGTGACAAAGCAGAGGAACTTGCCGCTGAATTAGGCGCAACTGCGATGACGCTGGATGAACTTGAGGAAGCCCTGCCACAAGCGGACATCCTGATCAGCTCCACCGCCAGCCAGAACCCCGTGATCAGCCATCAAGACGTCAAGGCCGCCCTCAGGAAACGCCGCCATCGACCGATGTTCCTGGTCGATATTGCCGTACCCAGGGATATCGAACCGGCGGTCTCAAAATTAAAGGATGTCTACCTTTATACCATCGACGATCTGCAGCAGGTGGTTGATGAAAACATACAACAACGCAACAAGGCCGCGGAGTCAGCGGGAATTGATATCGATGAAGCCGTGACAGGGTTCATGCGCTGGTTGTACGGAATTCGTGCCGCCCGCACACTGAAACGCATACGCGAACAATCCCACCAGTTCGAGCAAGGCCTCATCGAGCGGGCGGTCAGGCGACTGGAAGCGGGGCAGGACGCAACGGAAGTGTTGGAGCAGTTAACCAGCACGCTGACCAACAAGATTCTCCACTTACCCAGCAAGCGACTGCGCGAAGCGGCGGAAAATCAGGATTATGAAGTACTGAAAGCGGCGGATCGCATTTTCAGAAAAGAAGCTGAGGCCGAAGACGAATGAAATCTTCAATTCAGGACAGGCTGGAGCAGGTTTCTTCGCGCTATGAAGAAATCGGTCTGTTGTTGTCACAACCTGAAGTATTCTCGGACCAAAACCGTTTTCGCGACCTGTCGGTCGAGTATTCACAGCTGGAGCCCCTGGTCAAATCGTGGGAGAGGCTGCGCGAGCTGCAGGTTTCCATCGAAGAGGCCAGGCAGATGCTCAGTGAAGCCGACCCCGAAATGAGGCAGATGGCGGAGGATGAATTGGAGGAGGCTGGTAAACGCCGGGAGACCATCGAACGCGAGATCCGGTTGCTGCTACTGCCCAAGGACCCGAATGACAACAATAACATTTTCATTGAAATCAGGGCAGGAACCGGAGGAGACGAGGCAGCCATATTTTCCGGCGATCTGTTTCGCATGTACCAGAAGTATGCCGAGAGCCGTAACTGGCCTCTGGAGGTACTCAGCCAGAGCCATGGTGAACATGGCGGGTTCAAGGAAATCATAGCAAGAGTTGCCGGACAGGGGGCCTTTTCGCGATTCAAGTTCGAATCCGGAACTCACCGGGTCCAGCGGGTTCCGGAAACTGAATCCCAGGGGCGGATTCATACATCGGCCTGCACGGTCGCGATTCTGCCGGAAGTCGACAACGTGGAGGAAGTGGACATCAACCCGGCGGACCTGAGGGTGGATACCTTTCGCGCATCAGGTGCCGGCGGGCAGCACGTCAACAAAACCGATTCAGCCATCCGTCTAACCCACCAACCCAGCGGGATCGTGGTCGAATGCCAGGATGAACGCTCACAGCACAAGAACCGGGCTCGAGCCATGTCGCTGCTACGGGCGCGCTTGCTCGAACAGGAGCAATCACGCCAGCAAACAGAAATTGCAGAATCGCGCCGCATTCAGGTGGGAAGCGGTGACCGCTCTCAACGCATCAGGACCTACAATTTTCCGCAGGGCAGAGTCAGCGATCACCGCATCAACCTGACCCTGTACAAACTGGATGAAATCATGTCCGGAAATCTCGACATGATTATCGATCCACTGTTACAGCAGCAACAGGCGGATCTGCTCGCCGAGACAGGCATCTGAGAGGCCATTAGGCAATGACGCCAGGCCGTGGGTCGCCTGCGGCTCTGACCAGGCTCCAGGCGGCCGCGAGATTAAGCGGAAGAAACGCAGCAATGACATCTAGGTTGTACTGCCCAGGCGGCAGCATGGTCATCAGCAGCGCCAGAACAGCAAATCCTGAGATGATTGAAAATTGAATTTTTTCCTGGCCTTTCCAAAACGCGATAAAAATATACAGCGGGTTGAAAACCAGCAGGTTAAGGTTGACCCTGGCCACCAGGTGGTCGGTTCCGAACCAGAAAAACAGCAGGATGCAGCCAAAAACACCGGCCATCACCAGCCAGGTCCTGGACACAGCCCGGATGGCCCCGGCGGGCGCCACGCGGCAAAGTAGCCAGGTTGCCATAATGACAGCCAGGGAAAACAACAGATAACGCAACCAACTGGAAACCGGAAAAGCTGCCGGAGATTGGAAAGAAGACTCGTAGAGCAGGACGTCTTCGAGTACCAGCGGACGCACCCGCCCTGCATCGGATATGCTGACGGTACCAACGGATTCAGCCAGTTCAGCCGGAATGAACATCTCGTCCCAGCGGTTGATATCCTGATCAACCGTTGCGCCAAGCCCCGTTTCAAGTCCGAGGTAGAGCCAGAAATCATCGACCGTCAACCGGCGGGTATGATCGCGCCAGTTCTGCCTCGCAGGAATCGGCAACGTTTGCGCCTTCAGAAGCCCGTCCAGGGCAAAATCCAGCGCATCGCGGACCCGGGTTGAGCAGTTATTCCGATAGTAATCGTAAAGATATTCCCGGTTCTCCGGCCTGACCTCATGCAGCAGAAACCTGCTCAGGCGATCGACTTGGTCAGCAGACAAATCCAGCCGCTGTGCGCGTATCGAGCGGTTTTCATCAATATATCCGGCGAACTCTTCGCGGGCCGGACGGGCAGCGGAGAAATACAACATCCGGCCCTGCAGAAAGCGAAGGAAAAAATTCTCCTGTTCAAAATCGAAAAACCCAAAATTGAATACATGATCCAATCGCAGTTCACGATCCCTGATCCAGATCGCGTTGTGACCGAATCGTTGCCAGTAAATTTCACCGGGCCCGTAGGTAACCAACCAGGCTTCCGCATCCTGGTTTTCTATGGACGACTCAGCGAATAATGAGGATGCAAACAGCAGGAGCAGAAAAATTCCCGCTCTTCCAATCAGACTTCGACCCGGCTTATCGTGGTTACAAAGGCAGAACATTCATTTCCAGCGTGATAATGCGCCGGTTATCAGCTTTGATGACACGAAATTCAAACTTGTCCGCCAGCGTTACCACGTCGTCATATTCCGGAACCCGGCCAAACTCAGCCAGTAAGAGACCGCCTACCGTTCCGTAATCATCGTCGCTCAGGGCGCTGTCGAACATGTCATTCAGATCGTCGATAGGCGTTAGCGCCTGCACCTGGTACCTGTTTTCCCCGAGCGACAGGATGAGCGCTTCCTCTTCCTCATCGTACTCGTCATCGATTTCGCCGACGATTTCTTCCAGTACGTCTTCGATCGTTATCAGGCCGGATACGCCTCCGTATTCATCAACTACAATCGCCATGTGGTTACGGGAAACGCGAAAGTCACGAAGCAATACATTGAGTCTTTTGCTCTCAGGAATGACCACGGCAGGCCTGATGGTGGCCTCCAAATCAAATTCTTCGCCACCGGAGGCAAGATGGGGTAACAGATCCTTGGCCATCAGGATTCCCATGACTTCGTCCTTGTCTTCGCCGATAACCGGAAAGCGCGAATGCCCCGATTCCAGGATGCCCGGCAGGAATTCCTCGAGTTCGGAATCGTTGTTCACAACCACCATCTGGGAGCGTGGAATCATGGCGTCGCGAACCTGGGTTTCCGAAACTTCCAGGGCGCCTTCCATCATGGCCAACGCGTCAGCATCGACGATGCCCTGCTCGCAGGCTTCGTTGAGAAGCTCAAGCAGATGTTCACGATCCTTGGGCTGGTGTGAAAAGGCTGCGCCGATTTTTTCGACCCAGGTCTTTTTCCCGGAAGCCTCACTCGATTGGTCTTCGTTCATATTGATGATTTTGGCAACGCCGCTCGCGTCACCCCGAATATAGGGCCGCGAAGTCTGCTAATCCAGTATTTTTTGTAAAAACGAACATTTACTGCTCAGCGAAACGTCAGTGGTAAGGATTCCGGATACCCAGTGAATGAAGCAGATCGGCCTCGAGCGCTTCCATCTCTTCAGCTGCCTTCTTTTCCTGGTGGTCATAGCCAAGCAAGTGAAGCACACCGTGAATCGTCAGATGCGCCCAGTGAGACTGAACAGGTTTTTGCTGGGCCTCTGCTTCCGCACCGACCAGCGGTGCGCAGATCACAATATCACCCAGCAAGGGAATGCCGAGTTCCTCCGGCAGGTCTGCGGGAAAGGACAGGACATTGGTGGGTCTATTCTTTCCCCGGTAGCGCTCATTGAGTTTCCGGCTTTCCCCATCGTCCACCAATCTGAGAGTCAGTACCGCCTCAGTGGCCCCCTGCAGAGCAGCCTCAACCCAGAGTCGGAACTGCTCATCACCGGGAACGGGGCGGAATGAAGTCACGTTCTGGATTTCCAATTCAATCGTCACTGGACTCGCGTTCATACGCTTCGACGATGTGTTGCACCATGGGATGGCGTACCACGTCGCGGGCTGAAAAATAACTGAAACTCACGCCTTTTACATCAGCAAGTATTTGCAAGGCGTGTTTCAGGCCGGACATGGCCTTACTGGGCAGGTCTATCTGGGTGATGTCGCCGGTAACCACCGCCGTCGACCCGAACCCTATCCGGGTCAGGAACATTTTCATCTGTTCCCGGGTTGAGTTTTGCGCTTCGTCGAGAATGACGAAAGCGTCATTCAGGGTACGGCCGCGCATGAAAGCCAGCGGCGCCACTTCGATTACATTGCGATCAATCAGGGTCGCGACCCGTTCGAAACCAAGCATCTCGTAAAGAGCGTCGTAGAGAGGACGCAGGTAAGGATCCACTTTCTGGGCCATGTCCCCCGGGAGAAACCCCAATCGCTCGCCCGCTTCAACTGCGGGCCTGACCAGCACGATACGCTGAACCTGGTCTGCCCCAAGTGCCGCTACCGCACAGGCGACTGCGAGGTAAGTCTTACCGGTGCCGGCCGGGCCAACACCGAAATTAATAGCATGACGGGTGATGTTAGTCAGGTAATTCCGCTGATTGGGCCCGCGGCCGCGAATGATGCCCCTCTTGGTTTTTACCGTAATATTTTCATCTTCTTCATGCTCGCCAGACTCGCTTTCCAGCTCGGTAATCCCGGATTCCTGTAAATGCAGGTTGATCACCTCGGGAGTCAATACTTCGTTCGCAGACAAGCGGTACAGCCGTTGCAGAAGTCGCCGTGCGGCAATGGAAACGCGCTCTGGTCCCTCGATGGTGAACAGGTTTCCGCGGCAAAACAACTCCACGCCAAGGCGGGCTTCTATCTGTTTGAGATGCTCGTCGAACTGGCCGCAAAGATTGGCCAGTCTCAGCGTGTCCGCGGGTTCAAGTTCGAGCGTCAGGCGGTCGCTCATGCTGCATCTGCTGAATCTTGTGAACTGAGTGCGACGCGCCCCCTCAGCGAATGGCTCAGGGCTTCGGTTATCACCACATCCGTGAACTGACCGATCAAGCGGCGGTGACCATCAAAGTTAACGATACGATTGTTCTCCGTTCTACCCGCCAGCTGATCTGAACGCTTCCTGCTCTCACCTTCTACCAGGATGCGCTGCGTGCTGCCTACCATTGAGCCGCTGATGCGTGCGGCTTGTGTATTCACCAATTCCTGCAGGCGCGCAAGGCGTTCTTTTTTGACCTGGAGCGGTAAGTCATCGGGCAGGCTTGCCGCCGGCGTTCCGGGACGTGCAGAGAATATGAAACTGAAACTCTGGTCGAACTCGAGGTCCCTGATCAGCTGGAGCGTATCCTCGAAATCCTTGTCGGATTCGCCGGGAAAGCCAACGATAAAATCGGATGAAAGGCTGATATCCGGTCGTTTTTCCCTCAAGCGCCGGATTTTTTGCTTGTATTCGAGCACCGTGTGCCCACGTTTCATCAGCGACAGCACGCGATCGGAACCGCACTGAACAGGCAAATGCAGGTAATTGGCCAATTCCGGGACCTCGCCATATGCGTCAATCAAATTTTGAGAGAACTCTACCGGGTGGGAAGTCGTGAATCGTACCCGTTCAATGCCGCCTATCGCCGCCACATAGTGAATCAGCAACGCGAGATCGGCAACGGTTCCATCGTGCATCGGCCCACGGTACGCGTTGACGTTCTGTCCCAGCAGGTTGATTTCTTTCGCACCTTTTTCGGCAAGGATGGCACACTCTGCGACGACATCGTCTAATGGCCGGCTGATCTCCTCGCCGCGTGTGTAAGGCACGACACAAAAAGTACAGTACTTACTGCAGCCTTCCATCACGGATACGAAGGCACTCGGGCCCTGGCATCCCGGTTCAGGCAGGTTGTCGAATTTCTCAACCTCGGGAAAGGAAATGTCAATCGAGGACGTTCCGGTTTTCCGGACCGATTCGAGCATAACAGGCAAACGATGCAGGGTCTGGGGGCCAAACACCATGTCCACGATCGGCGCCCGGTCAATGATGGATTTGCCTTCCTGGCTTGCGACACAGCCACCGACGCCAATCACGACAGATGGATTATTCCGTTTCAGTTGCTTCCATCGCCCAAGTTGCGAAAACACTTTCTCCTGTGCCTTTTCCCGAATGGAGCAGGTATTGACGAGAATTACATCGGCTTCATCTTCACGATCGGTCAATTCCAGGCCATGTGAAACCGCCAGCACGTCCGCCATTTTCTCGGAATCGTACTCATTCATCTGGCACCCGTGAGTTTTGATATACAGCTTGCCTTTCATCTAAATTATCAAGTCTTCAAAAAGAACCGCGTAGAATACACCCATGACCATTTTCCTGCCACGATAACAGGCATCTTTCATTGAAGGAAACAAACGGAAATCTTCTGTCCAGCCAGTTGCTTGCACAGCTCACCGAAGCCAGGCACGTATTGGTGCTGACCGGGGCAGGAATGTCCGCGGAAAGCGGAATTCCGACTTTCAGGGATGCACAAAGCGGAATCTGGGGGAAATTCAGACCCGAAGATCTGGCGACGCCAGAAGCATTCGAAGCCAATCCATCCCGGGTATGGGAATGGTACCAGGAACGACGCTCCAAGGTTCTAACCGTCCGGCCACACGCCGGACACCGGGCTCTGGCGGCAATCGCGTCACTGGTTCCTGAGCTCACCATCGTCACGCAAAACGTAGACGGCCTGCACCAGCTTGCAGGCTCGGATAACGTTGCGGAATTGCATGGAAATATCATGCGGTCGAAATGCAGTATCTCCCACCGGCCAATCAGCGCGGAATGGCTTTCGGATTCCTCCCACAGCCCACCCCGATCACCCTATGTCAGCAAGGGGCTGGCCAGACCGGATGTTGTCTGGTTCGGCGAAGTACTTCCCCAAAATGTACTCCAGGCGGCGATGGACTCGGCCCTGCGTTGCGACTTCTGCATTTCTGTCGGCACGACGTCACTGGTGCAGCCAGCCGCCAGCCTGCCGCTGATGGCGCTCGAGCATGGCGCCAGCCTGCTTGAGATAAATCCGAGGGAGACTCCTCTCAGTCCGCATGCCGGGCAGTGTCTCAGGGGAACCGCCGCTGAAGTCCTTCCTGCACTGCTCGCACAATTGAGGGCTTCAAAAAAAGACCTCGATCAACGACCTCGTCTATAATTTGTACGATAATTTCCTGATCTATTCGCAATCCCTGCAATACAGGAAACCTCAGGAGAAACGATGAGCCAGACAATGCGTGCACTGGTGAAGCGCGAAGCCGCCGAAGGTATCTGGATGGAAGAGGTACCAACTCCCTCTCCCGGCACCAATGAAGTACTGATAAAGGTCGAAAAAACGGCCATTTGCGGTACTGACCTGCATATCTATCTTTGGGACGAATGGTCGCAGCGGAACATTGAGCCTGGGCGAGTCATTGGACATGAATTCGTTGGCTGCATCGAACAGCTCGGTGACGGCGTAACCGGCTACGAGGTGGGAGACAGGGTGTCCGCAGAAGGACACATTGTTTGCGGTCATTGCCGGAACTGCCGGGCAGGTCAGCCTCATGTTTGCGCCAATACCATCGGAATTGGCGTCAACCGGGACGGTGCTTTTGCGGAATATGTCGTAACGCCAGCCAGCAATCTCTGGCCAATCCCGGACGAGATCGCACCGGAACTCGCTGCGTTTTTCGATCCGTTCGGCAACGCCGCACATTGCGCATTGCAGTTCGACCTGGTCGGTGAAGACGTGCTCATCACGGGCGCAGGGCCCATCGGCATCATTGCCGCTGGAATCTGCCGTCACGTCGGAGCGCGCCATGTCATTATCACCGATGTCAACGACTACCGGCTCAACCTTGCCCGCAACATGGGCGCAACCCGAACAATCAATGTAAAAAGGGATTCCATCGCTCACGTGGTGGAAGAACTGGGGCTGGACGGCTTCGATATCGGCCTTGAAATGTCAGGCAATGCAACGGCCTTCAATGACCTCCTCCACCACATGTACCACGGCGGCAAGGTGGCTCTGCTGGGATTGCTCCCGGACGGCACCGGTTGTGACTGGGAACAGATAATTTTCAAAGGTCTGGAACTGCATGGAATCTACGGTCGCCGGATGTACGAAACCTGGTACAAAATGACCCAGATGGTACTCACCGGCTTTCCACTCAGGCGGGCATTGACACACCATATCCCAATAGAAAACTACGAACATGGATTTGAACTGATGAAAGACGGTGAGTGCGGCAAAGTGGTTTGCGACTGGACCGGCGTAATCTGAGCGGCAGTATGGAGACTGGCATGAGTTCGAGGAAGCGATTTGAGGGCACGCTCGAAGAAATTCGGGAAGCCGGCCTGTACAAGACTGAACGTATCATTACCACGCCCCAGGGTGTCTCGATCAAAGTGCAGGATGGCAGCGAAGTTTTGAATTTCTGCGCCAACAACTACCTCGGCCTGGCTGACAATCCCGAGGTGATCGCTGCGGCGCACAAGGCTCTTGACGATCACGGATTCGGCCTCGCTTCGGTTCGTTTTATCTGCGGAACGCAAGACCTGCACAAGCAACTGGAGCAATCCATCTCCCGTTTTTTCGGGACCGACGACACCATCCTCTACACATCCTGCTTCGATGCCAATGGCGGACTCTTTGAGACTTTGCTGGGAGCCGAAGATGCCGTGATTTCCGACGCACTGAACCATGCGTCCATTATCGACGGCATTCGCTTGTGTAAGGCGCAGCGCCATCGTTACCCCAATAGCGACATGCGGGCCCTGGAGCAGATTCTGCAATCGACCCGGGACTGCCGGAGCAGACTGATCGCAACCGATGGCGCATTCAGCATGGATGGCTACATAGCAAAGCTGGATGAGATCACACAATTGGCGGAGCAGTATGACGCCATGGTGATGGTGGATGACAGCCACGCGACCGGATTCCTGGGCCCAACGGGCCGCGGGTCAGCGGAACATCATGGAGTGATGAACAAGGTGGATATCTTCACCTCGACGCTGGGCAAGGCGCTGGGCGGCGGTTCCGGCGGATTTACGACGGCCAGGCAGGAAATTGTCGATCTGCTCAGGCAGCGTTCCAGGCCTTACCTCTTTTCGAATACACTACCGCCGCCGCTGGTTGCAGCCGCCATCCGGGTGTTCGAAATGCTCTCATCGACCACCGAACTCAGGGATCGCCTGGAGAAAAACACGCGATACTTCCGGTTAGCGATGAATGAGACCGGATTTGACATCAAGCCGGGCCAGCACCCGATTGTTCCCGTCATGCTTTACGATGCCCCCCTGGCCCAGGAATTCGCCGCCAGGCTGCTTGCCGAAGGTATCTACGTCATCGGCTTTTTCTACCCGGTCGTACCCCAGGGTGAGGCCCGGATTCGCGTCCAGATTTCAGCCGCACATGAAAAAGAGCAACTGGATCGGGCAATCGGAGCTTTTGCGAAAATCGGCAAGGAGCTCAACGTCCTGAGCTGAAGAGTCTCGCTTCACTCGGCAAAGCTTCCATTCCTGCTTAAGCCCCGTACCTGCACCCCGCCGGTCAATTGCTCCCGGCGTTGCTGTACCTCCTGCGGCGCCCCGGCCGGTCTCTCAACCGGTTCCCGGCCTCACCTTCTCCCTGCAGTCGCGCTCCCGCCTTTGGCGGAAGGCGGCTTCATTTGCCTACAGCAGCTTGATCTCCCTCAGCCGTTCCATCAGGAAATCATTCGCTGTGATCGAGCAGGGATAACGGTCCGGATTATCTTCAGAAATGCAACCATCGAGGGTCTTGATGACAAAATCGGGGTTGGGATGCATGAAAAATGGGATGGAGTAACGTGGCCGGTCCGCCCGGGCGCCGGGTGGATTGGTCACGCGATGTGGAGTGGAAGGCAAAACGTGGTTGGTCAGCCTTTTCATCATGTCGCCAATATTAACGACAATCGTCCCGGGGATGCTGCTCACAGGAACCCAGCTTCCATCGCGAGCCAGGATCTCGAGGCCCTGTTCCTTCGAACCCGCCAATAAGGTAATCAAGTTGATATCTTCATGCCGTGCCGCCCGAACCGCGGGAGTGTCCCGGTCAACAATGGGCGGATAATGAATGGCCCGCAATATGCTGTTGCCCAGGTTCACATGGTCCCGGAACCAATCTTGAGGCAAGCCGAGTGAAAGGCCGATGATTTGAAGCACCCGGGTACCCAGGCCGTCCAGGGCTGCGAACAGTGCCAGCGACTTTTCCTGAAAATCAGGGATTTCAAGGGGCCAGGTATTCGGTTCGAGTATGTCGGGCCAGGGATTTTCCCCTGTTAACTCACGACCCACATGCCAGAATTCCTTGAGGTCGGGCACCGCTTGATCTCTGGCCTGCTCTACGCCAAACGGTGTGTAACCCCGTTGTCCCCCTGCTGCCGATTTGTAGCGCATTTTGACATCTTCCGGCAAAGCGAAAAGGCGACTGAAAACATCGTAGGCATCCGCGATGATCCCAGCCGGGATACCGTGATTGTAAAAACCGCAAAAACCATACTCCCGGTAGGCAGAACCTGCCTCAATCACCAGGTTCCGGCGATCGGATGAGAAACGCCCGAGATCCAGAACAGGAACCTGATGGGCCATAGTCGTTTATTCAGTCACCGAACTCGGATCGAACCGTGTCGGCCAGTTGCTTCGCCAGGCGTTCAACCTGGTCAGGATCAGCACCTTCCAGAGTAACCCGAATCAGAGGTTCGGTGCCCGAGGGTCTGAGGATGACGCGGCCTTTTCCATTGAGTTCCGCCTCTACCTCTGTTACGGCATCGTTAATGGAATCTGAATTCGCCAGATTCTGCTGAGCGTCCGCCGAAACCGGCACATTAATCATGATCTGGGGGAATTTTTGCATACCCTGCCTGAGTTCCTGCAACGATTTGCCGCTGCGGACCATGATCTCCAGAACCTGGAGAGCGCTGATAATACCGTCACCGGTACTGGTCCGGTCCAGCGAGAGCAGGTGACCGGATGTTTCTCCACCCAGGGTCCAGCCATTTTCTCTCAAAGCCTTGTGAATATGCCGGTCTCCCACAGCCGTTCGGATGAATGGAATATCCAGATCCTCAAACGCCATCTCGAGTCCAAAATTGGTCATCACGGTTCCAACGACTCCGCCTATCATTTTTCCTTCGGCTTTACGGGCGCTGGCAATGATATACAACAACTCATCTCCATCGAGCAGAACACCGTTTGCGTCGGCCATGACCAGGCGGTCACCATCACCATCGAGGGCGATTCCCAGGTCGGCGCCGCTGCGGACAACGTGTTCCTGCATGGCTTCCGGCTGGGTTGATCCGCAACGATCATTAATGTTCATGCCATCCGGCTGGTCGCCGATAACATGTACTTTCGCGCCGAGTTCCCGCAAAACGGCCGGTGCTACCTTGTAGGTTGATCCATGCGCGCAATCCAACGCGACTCGTAATCCATTCAGCAGTGTTCCGAATGGCATGGTGCCCTTGCAGAATTCGATGTAACGGCCGGCAGCATCGTCCACCCGGGAAGCTTTTCCCATATGGGCTGAATCGATGGTGACAAACGGCTGATCCAGCTCTCTCTCGATGGCATGCTCGATTTCGTCCGGGAGTTTTTCGCCATCTGCGGAGAAAAACTTGATTCCATTGTCCTCATAAGGGTTATGGGAAGCGGAAATCACGATCCCCGCACAGGCGTACAAAGTACGGGTCAGGTAGGCAACTGCAGGTGTTGGCATTGGTCCGAGCAACAGCACATCGGTGCCGGCGGCCGCCAGGCCGGCCTCCAATGCGGATTCGAACATGTACCCGGAAATTCGCGTGTCCTTGCCAATGACGACACCCCGTTTATCGTTTCCCGCCAAAACAATTCCTGCTGCCCGGCCCAGGCGCAACATCCAGTCAGCGGTAATCGGGTGTTGACCAACCCGCCCACGTACACCATCGGTTCCAAAATACTGTCGGTTCATAGCTTGATTTTAACCGTTGTGCCGGCACTCTGCCTGCAAATGTGACAGCGCACTGGCCACGGCCAATGCTTCAACTGTCTCTGCAACATCATGAACGCGAACGATTGCGGCGCCGGATTGTGCAGCCAGAACGGCCGCAGTCACTGACGCCATGACTCTGTCTCCGGCCGGTTTCCCGGTCAGGCTGCCCAGCATGGCCTTGCGTGAAACACCGACCAGCACGGGGTAGGCCATATCGGTCAGTTGCCCAAGAGCATGAAACAGCTCAAGGTTGTGTTCCAGTGTCTTGCCAAATCCGAACCCGGGATCAATCACAAGCTGCGCTGCCGGAATTCCCGCCAACTCGCAAGCTCGTGCCCGCTCAAGCAGGAAATCAATCACTTCCCTGACGACATCGGTGTAAACCGGATGATGCTGCATATCGCGCGGCTCACCCTGCATGTGCATCAGGCAGACTGGCACACCGAGTTTCACGGCCATTTCCATGGCACCGTCACGCCGTAACGCATAAACATCATTCACCATGCCGGCACCAGCACTGACGGCGGCTTCCATCACCTCCGGTTTGCTGGTATCGATCGAAACGAGGGCATCGGTCTCGGCAACGAGGGACTCGATAACGCCGGCAACGCGGTCAATTTCTTCATGGACGGATACAGCGGTCGCACCGGGGCGTGTTGACTCGCCCCCTACATCGATAATATCTGCGCCCCCTGCAACCATACTGACCGCATGCCGGAGCGCGCGCTCATGATCGGACCAGCAACCGCCGTCGGAGAAGGAATCGGGCGTGGTGTTGAGGATACCCATCACCCGGGTCATGGCTGATTAGACCTGTTCTGCGGGTCCGCCGATGGAGGTCCGGTCACCGGTGTCACTGGCATCATCTTTGCTGTCGGAAACCCCGGGTTCGCTGTCCTGCCAATCAGCCGGGGGATCCGGCTCCCGGCCTTCCATGATCTGGTCGATCTGTTCGCCGTTGATCGTCTCGTACTTGATCAATGCATCCGCCATCAAATGCAGGTTTTCGAGGTGGGAGTCCAGCAGACTTTTGGCTTGCTCGTGAGCGGTGTCGATAATTTCGCGCACCTGCGCGTCGATTCGACGGGCCGTGTCATCCGACACATGCTTGTGTTGGGTGATAGATCGTCCCAGGAACACCTCATCTTCGTCTTCAGAGTAGACCAGCGGACCCATTGCCTCGGTAAGGCCCCACTTTGTCACCATATTGCGGGCGATCGAAGTAGCGCGTTCGATGTCGTTCGAAGCACCGGTGGTGACGTTTTCGGCTCCGAATACGATTTCTTCTGCGACACGGCCCCCAAAAAGGCTGGCCAATTGGCTCTCCAGTTGCAGCTTGGAAATACTGTACTTGTCCTGCTCGGGAAGAAACATGGTGACACCCAGCGCCCGGCCACGCGGAATAATCGTCACTTTGTATACAGGATCGTGTTCGGGAACAAGCCGCCCCACGATGGCATGCCCTGCTTCGTGAAATGCCGTGAGTTTCTTTTCTTTTTCTGACATCACCATGGACCGGCGCTCCGTGCCCATCATGATTTTGTCCTTGGCGCGGTCGAGATGATCCATCGTCACCAATTTTGCGTTTTCCCGTGCGGCGAAAAGCGCCGCTTCATTGACCAGGTTCGCCAGGTCCGCGCCCGAAAATCCGGGTGTGCCCCTGGCGATGACCTTTGCATTTACGTCATCGTCGATGGGAACTTTGCGCATATGAACCTTGAGGATGGCTTCGCGGCCAAGAATATCCGGTAAAGGCACAACCACCTGGCGATCGAAACGCCCTGGGCGCAGCAGTGCCGGGTCGAGTACATCAGGGCGATTGGTGGCTGCGATCACGATAACGCCTTCGCCTCCCTCAAAACCATCCATCTCCACCAGCAATTGATTGAGTGTCTGTTCACGTTCGTCGTGACCACCACCAAGGCCTGCTCCCCGGTGCCTTCCGACTGCATCGATTTCATCGATAAAAATGATGCAGGGGGCATGCTTCTTGGCCTGGTCGAACATGTCGCGCACGCGCGAAGCGCCCACACCGACGAACATCTCAACGAAGTCTGAACCGGATATGGAAAAAAACGGCACTTTCGCCTCGCCTGCAATCGCCCTGGCGAGCAAGGTCTTACCGGTGCCGGGTGAACCCACCATGAGCACGCCGCGGGGTATGTGCCCTCCCAATTTCTGAAATTTTCCGGGATTTCTCAGGAATTCCACCAACTCGCTTACTTCTTCCTTGGCCTCCTCAACGCCAGCCACGTCCTCGAACGTAACCTTGACCTGGTCTTCACCCTGCAGCTTCGCCCGGCTTTTGCCAAATGACATGGCGCCACGACCCGCTCCGCCGCCCTGCATCTGGCGCATAAAATATACCCACACACCGATGAGCAACAGGATGGGAGCAACACCGAGGATCAAATCTACGAAAACAGACCTTTCTGCGGGAGGCTCCGCGGTGATCTCGACCTTGTTTTCCACCAGATCGTCAACGAGCTTTGGGTCCGGGGGGCCGAAGGTCTGGAATTCTCCACCATCAACTCCACGCCCGGTGATGTTGTTACCGCTGTCATTGCTTTGAATGTGTACTTGAGCAACCTGTCCATTGCGCACATTGCTGAGAAATTCTGAGTACGAAAAAGAGTCCGGAACGGTACCGACACTTGCATAGTGGTTGAATATCGACACCAGTACGATTGCAATGATCGCCCAGGTCAGCAGGTTTTTAGCTAGGTCGTTCAAATCACATCCTCGTATTTTTTAAGAATTTTCAACGTTTCCACACCACCAATTTACTTGACTTGGCGGCCGCGGGCCAGCAAATAGACTTCCCGGCTCCTTGGCCGGGACGCTTTAGGCTTTCTCACCCGCACCTTATTGAACAGAGACCGGACTTCGCGAACATATCGGTCAAAATCCGTTCCCTGGAATAACTTGACCACGAAATCGCCGCCGGGTTTCAAATGCGATTTCACGAATTCCAGCGCCAATTCAGCCAGGTACATTGCCTTGGCCTGGTCGATCGTGGTCATTCCACTCATATTGGGGGCCATGTCCGACAACACAAGATCAACTTCCCGCCCATCCAGGGCAGCCTCGAGTTCCTCGAGCGCTTTGTCCTCGGTGAAATCCCCATGAATAAACTCAACGCCGTGAATCGGGTCCATATCGAGGATGTCAAGTGCGAAAACCCTGCCTTTGTCCCCTGTCAGGGGCCGCACAACCTGACACCAGCCTCCGGGGGCTGCACCGAGATCGACGACCACCATTCCCGGTTTGACGAGTTTGTACTTCTCCTGCAGTTCCAATAATTTAAACGCGGATCGTGAGCGCAGACCTTTCTGCTGTGCCAGCCTGACGTAATGGTCATCAAAATGTTCTGCCAGCCACTTTCTGCTGCTTTTGCTTCTGGCCATCCCCGGTCCCTGCCTGCGTGGTAGAATGCCTGCCTCAATTTGGACTCCAGTTTACGCCATCAGGAAGCATGACATGTCTCTCAGTAACCGGCAGGTCCGCCATCTTCGCGGACTGACACACCACATCAAGCCTGTTGTCATGGTCGGTGATAAAGGCTTGAACGAAAATGTCATGGCTGAAATTGAATCCGCACTTGATCATCATGAACTGGTAAAAATCAAGTTACGGGGTGACCGGGAAACACGCGCCGCATGGCAGGAGACCATCAAGAGCAGATGTGGCGCGGAACACGTTCATTCCATCGGCCAAGTTGCGTGTTTTTTTCGGAGAAACCCGGAGAAGCCCATTATCAATCTCCCCAAATAGCGCGCCCCGACATGGATCTGACCCTGGATAAACCCGGAGACCACCTGTACATCCGTTCCGTTTCCGAGGCCGGTATTCAGGTTGCCGATGTTCATTACACCGGGCCGATCATCCTTTCCGCTACCCATATTGTCGAGGACTGGACAAGCAACCAGGCCATTGACTTCGCTGAACGCGACCTGGACAAAATTCTGGCTTTTAATCCTGAAATTGTTTTGCTTGGAACCGGCGCCAGCCAGGTATTTTTACCACCTGAACGGATGATGTATTTCTACAGCCGGAACGTCGGAGTGGAAGTCATGAACACTGAAGCGGCGTGCCGTACGTTCAATGTGCTGGTCTCGGAATCGCGAAAAGTCGTGGCGGCTCTTCTTCCCGGGCTTTAGTCCATAAAGGGCAATTCCCTGAACCCTTCCCTGCTGGATATATCCCTGAGCCTGGATAACGCCGTCATTTGAACCTGCCTGACGCGCTCCCGCGTCACACCCAGCAGATTGCCAACTTCTTCCAGAGTTCGCCTGCCATGGCCATGCAGGCCGTAGCGATGTTCGACCACGTCCCTTTGTTGACGGGAAAGCTGGTTCAACCAGCCGCCAAGCAACCGCTCCGCGGCGAAGTCTGCATAACTGGATTCGGGGTTGCTGACCTTTTCGTCTGCAATGGAGTCCAGCGTGGCACGCGCCTTACCCATGTGTGCAGGATCATCGGCAGAAGATGTTGGCTCATTCATGCCGAAAAGACGTTCCACGTTTGCCGGTGCGATATCGAGCTCCCTGGCTACTTCTTCAACCGTGGGCCGGCGGCTAAGTTTTTGTTCGAGTTCCCGCGAAGTACGAAGGTAAAGGGTCAATTCCCGGATGACATGTATCGGCAACCGGACCGTCCGGCACTGGTTCATGATCGCCCGTTCAATGGACTGGCGAATCCACCAGGTGGCGTAGGTGGAAAACCGGCAACCGCGGTCAGGGTCAAACTTTTCAACCGCCCGGATCAGCCCCAGGTTTCCTTCTTCGACCAGGTCCAGCAACGGCAGGCCTCGCTTGATATATCCACGAGCGACGTTGACCACCAGTCTCAGATTGGATTCGATCATCCGTTGCCTGCTGGCCATACAGCCTTTTCTGGCGGCTCGCGTGAGTGATTTTTCTTCGTCGGCCGTAAGCAGGCGCGCACGGCCGATTTCGCTTAAATAAATTCGTGTGACATCGTGGCTTTGGGCAGACTTCCCAGTGCGGTTAGCGATCGGACGTTTTGCTGATTTTTTCAGCATTTCAGCAGCCGGTGGGTCGGCAGCAGACACATCCCCGTGCCCGGTTTGGCCATCATACATCCCCCCCCTCCTTACGCGTTAGTTGCGCAGGACCTCCAGCCCACCCCGTTGAATCACCAACCCTGGATGTCCTCGGAAGACTGAAAAAAAGCCACAAGGTGGATTAACTACGCTAGCACAAAAGACTATAAATGTCTTGATTAATTGACCTGTGTCATGGCCCTTACATCTGCTGTAGACTAAGAAATTCAGGGCGCCTTGAGGTAATTCAATGGATCCTGCGGCTTGCCATTCAGCCGGATTTCAAAGTGCAGCATGGCCTGGTTACGGTCGTTTCTTCCCATGTCGGCAATGCGTTCTCCCTGCTTAACCTTCTGGCCCTCACCGACCAGGCGTCTTTGATTGTGAGCGTAAGCACTCAGCATGCGGTCACTGTGTTTTATGATAATCAATTCGCCGTAGCCGATCAGGCCATTTCCGCTGTACACAACTTCACCGGATGCAGTAGCCTTCACCGCCTGGCCCTCCTTGCCGCTGATATCGATTCCATTACGTGCGGGGTCGTTGGCTTTGAAATTGCTCAGGATGCGTCCTTCAGCCGGCCACAGCCAACTGCCCGGATCTGCCGCGGGTACTGATGTTTTCGGTGCGGAAGGTGTCGTGCTCTTGTAACTTGTACTCGATGCAGTTTTTGCCGGCGCCGCCTTGATAGTGGTTCCGCCCGTCGATGTTTGACTGCGGCTGCTCTTGGCAGGCGGTGAAGACGGCTTCGCTACCTGCGCCTGACGGGACTGGCCTTTCGTCGGAGTGAGTCTCAACTCCTGGTCAGGATAGATAACGTAAGGTGAATTGATACCGTTCCAGGCAGCGATGTCCCGCCAGTCCAGACCGAAATTGAATGCAATGGCATGCAGGGTATCCCCGCGCCTGACCCGGTAACTGCCGTCGGAGGTCAATGTGTAGGAACTCTTCTGGCCCGAACGTTCCTCTACCGGAGCCCAGGTCTTGTTGCACCCCACCAACAGGCCGGCCAGGAGCAACGGCAATATGACGAGTTGCCGGGTCAATGCGCCGACCTCAGCAAGGCCCAGGCCGCGAGACCGATGCCGGCCAGTAGTAATACAACCCACCCAATCGTATCCACCCAGGCCCTCAACCGGTCTGCGGCTTTGTCACCCATCAAACGGATCAACCCCGCCACCAGAAAAAATCTCGCGCCGCGCCCGACCACCGAACCCAGCATGAAAGGCAATATGGGCATGCCTACCACACCCGCGCCGATGGTGAAAATTTTGTAAGGAATGGGAGTAAATCCGGCAACCAGGATATATATCGCACCCCAACGCTCAAATGAAGCGACCGCCGAAAGAAAAACATCGGCGTAGGATGACGACATCAACCAGGGCTCTATCCAATGGAAAGCCAACCTGCCGATCAGGTAACCGAGCAATCCACCCGCAACGGAGCTGAGTGTGCACAATGAGGCAAAAAACCAGGCCCTGGCGGGCCGGGCCAGGCACATTGGCCCCAGCATCACATCGGGTGGCACCGGGAAAAAACTGGACTCCGCAAAGCTGAGTCCGGACAAGATGGCCGGCGCGCGTGGATGAGACGACCACGCCAGCACCTGGTCATACAATCGTTTGAACAAGGAAGGTGATCGAACCGTCATACCTGCCCGGAATCCACGGCAAGAACCCGCACGGCTCAGGAAAGCCCGCTCAGCATGGGTACAAAGATAACGCCGCCGAGATCCTTTTCCTCGAAACCCTCTTCGGTTCTGCGAATGGCCAGCAGGCGCTGCATTCCTCCTTTTTCCACCGGGGCGACCAATACGCCACCGATGCGGAGTTGGAGTAAAAGCTCTTCCGGAAGTTCGATGGCGGCGGCAGTCACAATGATTCCGTCAAACGGCGCCTGGCTGGGCCAGCCGATATGCCCATCCGCGTAACGTGTATAGATGTGATGCAACCCCAGCTTGTGAAACCGGCGCCGCGCCAGTTTCAACAGTTCTTCAATTCTTTCAACCGTAAAAACTTTCGGAATCAGGCTTGCCAGTATCGCGGCCTGGTAGCCGGATCCTGTGCCTACTTCGAGGACTTTCTGTGGCGACCCTCCATCGAGTAAAGCTTCGGTCATCTTTGCGACCACCCAGGGTTGAGAAATGGTCTGGCTCAGACCAATAGGCAGTGCCGTGTCTTCATAGGCTCTGCTGGAAAGCGCTTCGTCAACGAACTCATGGCGCGGAGTGGTGGCGATTGCCTTCAGGACCCGTTCGTCGCGGATGCCGTTGTCACGCAGGCGGCGAACCAGGCGATCACGTGTTCCCTGCGAAGTCATGCCGATTCCCTTGGGAACCGATTTCAATTTACGCTGATGAATCATGCGGCCGTCTCCGGAATATCGACCTCATCAATTGAGATTTCAGATACCCAGCCCGCCACCTGATCCAGCGCCTGGTACCGGGTCAAATCAACATGGATCGGAGTGATCGAGACAAAGCCCCTGCGCAGGGCGTCAAAATCCGTCCCGGGCCCGGCATCCTGTTCCGCGCCTGCAGGCCCTATCCAGTACATGGGCCGGCCCCTGGGATCCAATGTCCTGACAACCGGTTCGGCCCGGTGCCGGTGTCCCAACCGGGTAACTTCAAAGCCCTTGATTTCTTTCCAGGGCAGATCCGGAACGTTAATGTTGAGGATGGTATCGGCAGGCAAGGGATCCTTTCTCAAACGCTCAACCAGCAAGGCCACAGCATCAGCCGCTGTTTCATAGTTTTCCGGCCGGTCGCTGAAAACCAGCGATACGGCGATTGCGGGTAAGCCCAGGAATCGCCCCTCCATCGCCGCGGCCACCGTACCGGAATAAATCACGTCGTCGCCAAGATTGGCGCCCGCGTTGATACCCGAAACAACCATGTCGGGATCTTTGTCGAGCAACCCGGTCAGCGCAATGTGTACGCAGTCTGTGGGAGTTCCTTTCACGCTAAAAGTATGTTCATCAATTTCCCTGATCCGGACCGGTGAATCGAGGGTGAGCGAATTGCTGGCACCGCTCCGGTTTTGATCCGGTGCCACAATGGTAACCTTTGCCAGGGAACTCATCCGGCTCGACAGGACTTGAATACCCCTCGCCGTGATCCCATCGTCATTACTGATCAGTAAATGCATGCCAATTCCGAAATGGAAGTTGCTATTGTAAGGCCTCGGCCCGCGGACTGAAATGAAATCAGAAAATAAAAACAGGGAAAAGGAAATGTTTCGGCGGGCCATGTCGGATGTAACCCCTTTGAAATCGACGAATCGCATTGATCCGCCCAGCAAAAAGACTTTCCCAAGGGAGCTTCAGCTTGAAAAAGATGACCAGGCAGTCATGGATAAATTGCTTGCGGGCGACGAAGATACGGTTGAGTTGGAGAACGGTGAGGAACTGCTTTATCTC
The DNA here is from genome assembly GCA_937924405.1 of uncultured Lysobacterales bacterium. Taxonomy (GTDB): domain Bacteria; phylum Pseudomonadota; class Gammaproteobacteria; order Xanthomonadales; family SZUA-36; genus JAHEFT01. The sequence goes on along the minus strand of CALDVW010000077.1, from coordinate 64,624 downwards.
AAACCAGGATACCAGAAACGTGTCCTCAGGCGACTCCGCCGGGGTTATTACAGTGTGGAGGACACCATTGACCTGCACTACATGGACGTGCCAACGGCCAAGCAGGTATTGCGCGACTTTCTCGAACGTGCCAGCCAGCGGCAGTTCGGTTGTGTCCGCGTGATTCACGGCAAAGGACTGCGCTCCCGCAACCTGCCACGACTCAAAATGATGACAAACAAGGTTCTGCGCAATCACGCGCTGGTGGTCGCTTTCGCCTCGAGCAGACCCGTTTCGGGCGGCACCGGTGCAACGGATATTTTGCTTTCCGCCAAACCTGTAAAAACCCGATGACCGGACTTCTCATTCTGCTTATCGCAGGCTTCGCCATCATCGTCTGGTGGAGGCTTCTGAATGGCAAGGAACTGGCCAGGCGGGCTGCTGCACTCACCTGTCGCGAGCACGGCCTGGTATTGATGGACGACACCGTCATACTGGATTCGGTCCAGCTGAGACGCGAAGATCCGGTCCGTGCCTGGGGCTTGAAATACACATTTGATTTCGCCAGGAACGGGGTCCTACGAAAGGGCGGCATCGTGTTAATCGCCCCGGGGCGCCAACCCACTGTCATCATCGAAACTGACAACGGACAGATCATCGAACGGCTCAAATAAGCAAGGGCCCTTTCCTACTTTACGATTTTCAGGTGGGGCCTTTTTGCGGGCATTGGATCGGGGTCGGAATCCGGGTCATCCGGCGGTAGTGTTTCATCGTCCTGGGAAAACATCATACCCTGCCCGTTTTCCTTGGCATAGATCGCAAGCACTGCTTCGATCGGCACGGTTACGCTGTGTTCCCTGCCGGAAAAACGGGCTTTGAATGTCAGCCAATCGTTGCCCAGGTCAATTTCACGCACGGCGGCGTTGTCGATGTTGAGAATCACCTTGCCCTTCTGAACAGCCTGGTCAGGAACATCCACCCCGTCCATTTCCGCTTCAACCAGGATATGCGGGGTCATGTGGTTGTCGCCGATCCACTGGTAAAGAGCCCTCAGAAGATAAGGCCTGTTGGATGACATATCTCCTGACATGGCCAGACCCGCTCAGACGTCCAGGATCAGATCACGCTCTGCCTGGGTCAGGCTACTCTTGAATGAAGCCCTTGAAAAAATGCGATGTGCATAGGCATCAACCGATGCACCCGGCTTACCGAGTTTCACGCCGTAATGCGGGAGGCGCCACATGAGCGGCCCAAGCGTACAATCCACAAGGCTTAACTCATCAGCGAGAACATAATCCGACATCCGGAATAATTCGTTGGCAGCAATAATTCCCTCTTTCAACTGCTTGCCAGCCTGTTCCCTTGCTTTACCCGTTGTACTTTCAATCTCATGCGCCAGGGAATACCAGTCTTTCAGGACGCGGAAATGAACCAGCCTTAACTGGGCTCGCGAAACCGGATCAACCGGCATCAAAGGTGGATGCGGATATCGCTCATCGAGATAATCATTAATTACCCCGGCATCGTAAAGCACCAGGTCGCGGTCAACCAGGGTTGGCGCGCGGTTGTACGGATTGAGCTCAGCCAGGTCTGCAGCAGCGGACTCATCCACCGTCACGTTGACAATATCTACATTGATGCCTTTCTCGGCGAGAACGAACCTCACCCTATGGCAATCCAGGGACGTCTCCGATGAGTACAAAGCCATGGTCGACCGACCGCGAACTGAAACAGCCACTCTATTCTCCTAATTTAATCATTAAAGCAGCCGTACTCAGTGTACGTCCCGCCAGTATTCCGCCTTGAGCGCATAGCTGACCAAGGCGAACAGAGCCAGGAACAGCAGAACCCAGACACCAATGTTCTTGCGTTTAACTTTTGCCGGTTCGCCCAGGTATTCCATGAATGTCACGAGGTCGCGAACAGAGCTCTCGAATTCCTCGGGCGACTGCAATCCCGGTTCAGCAAGGGTCAGGTGATCAATGACTTCGTGACCATCATGCGTTGCATAAACCGGTTTTTGGATTCCCTGCAGTTGCCAAAACACATTCGGCATGGAAGCATTCTCCAGCAGCTGGTTGTTCCAGCCACCAGATTCATCCTGGTAAAAAGTCAACAGGTAAGTGTACAGCCAGTCCGCGCCACGCGACCGGGAAGCCAGCGACAGATCGGGCGGCACTTTGCCCAACCAGTTTCCTGCGTCATCGGGGCGCATCGCGATTTCCATGGTTTCTCCGATTTTGACATCAGCAAAAACCAGGTTTTCCATAACGAGATCTTCATCCAGGTTGAGATCTTCAGCGAGGCGGTTATAACGCATGAAGCTCGCGCTGTGACAGGAGAAACAATAGTTGACGAACAGCTTGGCTCCTCGCTGGATGGCGGCAATATCGCGAATGTTGACATCCGCGTGCTGAAGAGCCCCGCCCCCGGCGGAAAACGCAGGTGCAGCAAATGTGAGCAACGCAACCAGGCCCAATACGGTTGAGAAAGGTTTTGTATTCATCAGTGTGTCAACCTCTCTGGTAGCGGCTTGGTTTTGCCGCCTGGGCTCAGGAAATATAACAGGATGAAAAATGCAAAATAAACAAAAGTCCAGACCCGCATTTCTATGGTCTGAGCCGGTGTTCCTTCCGACATGCCAAGCATGCCAAGACGCACAAAGGCGACTGCAAAGACACCAACCATGATTTTGTACCAAAGCCCCTTGTACCTGATTGACTTGACCGGCGAACGGTCCAGCCAGGGCAGGAAGAAGAGGACCACCACGGACAACCCCATCAGGATGACCCCCATCAGCTTGTCCGGCACGGCCTTGAGAATCGCGTAGTAAGGCGTGAAATACCAGACCGGCTTGATATGCTCAGGCGTGACCAGGGGATTCGCCGGGATGAAGTTATCATGTTCCAGGAAAAGGCCGCCTGCTTCCGGCCAGAAAAACAGGATGAAAGCGAACAACAGCAAGAACATGGCAACACCGAAGATGTCCTTGACCGTGTAATAGGGGTGGAACGGAATTCCATCTACCGGCAGGCCGTTTTCGTCTTTGTTAGCCTTGATTTCAATGCCGTCCGGATTATTTGAGCCGTTTTCCCTCAAGGCGACCAGGTGCATCAGGACCAGGCCCAGCAGAGCAAGCGGCAGCGCTATGACGTGCAAAGCGAAGAAACGGTTAAGCGTCGCGTCTGAAATGAAGAAGTCGCCCCTGATCCATTCGGTCAGTGGCTCACCGATAGTGGGAATGGCGCCGAACAGATTAATAATTACCTGGGCACCCCAGTAAGACATCTGACCCCATGGAAGAACATAACCCATGAAAGCTTCGGCCATCAGCGCCAGGTAAATCAGCATTCCGAATATCCAAACCAGTTCACGGGGTGAGCGGTGCGAACCGTACAGCAGGCTGCGAAACATGTGCAGGTACACCAGGATAAAGAAGAACGAAGCACCAGTAGAGTGCAGATATCGGATAAACCAGCCCCATTCCACGTCTCGCATGATGTACTCGACTGAGGCGAAGGCCAGATCGGCTGAAGGCTTATAGTGCATGGTGAGGAAGATACCGGAGAGTATCTGAATCACCAGCACAAGCAATGCCAGCGACCCCATGTAGTACCAGAAATTGAAGTTCTTGGGGGCTTGATAGCCCGTCATTGTTGCTTTCCAGAAAGCCGAGACAGGCAACCGCGTATCGACCCAGTTCCAGAGTGCGTCAGCGCGCCGTGCGAGATTACTGGCTGGTTTGGCCATCATGCGGCTCCTTCGGGATTAACGCCGATGACCAGGGTGGTGTCATCGATGAAACTGTATGGGGGAATTGTCAGATTTGTTGGAGCAGGAACACCTTTGTATACCCGACCCGCCAGGTCGAATTTGGATTTATGACAGGGGCAGAAGAACCCGCCTTTCCAGTTTTCTTCGAATGGCTGGGCGCCAACCTGCGGCAACACCTGCGGAACACAACCAAGGTGAGTGCAATGCATGTTAACCACGAGGTATTCTTCTTTCAGAGCACGAGCTTCATTCAGGGCAAAAGAGGGCTGCTCTGACTCCTGCGATTCCGGATCCCGCAGGTCTGCGTCAATTTCTGGCAGCAAATCCAGGGTCTCCCGCGTCCTGCGCAAAATCCCGATGGTCTGCCCGCGCCACTGCACCTTGAGGATCTGGCCCGGTTCCAGGCCGTCCAGCGTGACTTGAACAGGCGCACCCACCGCCTGAGCCCGGGCGCTGGGCTTCCAGGACTTGATGAATGGGACAGCGACAAAACCCGCACCTACCGCGCCCACGACCGAAGTTGTGGCGACGAGAAACCGGCGCCTTTTCTTGTTCACGCCATCAGTTGGCATCTGTTTCTCCAGCTGGATAAGACCCCTGCAGGGACTGTTTGTTTAGAATTACCCGGGCTTTGGGCTGTGACGATAGGTCGCCTGTTGCGGGAAACCCATCCTGTACCAGACCCTGACCATTGCAAAAGGCCTATTTTATAGGAAACGTGCCATGTGAAACAATGAATTTACCGATAGAATGGACAAATGTCGAAAGCAATCGAATTATTGGGCTTTCTCGCCAAAGCGGCAATTGCAGGGCTGGCGCTGGCTTTTGTGCTCGTTTACTTATGGCCATCGCTGTCAGAGCGCCTGGCCAGGCAGGAAGATCCAGCCCCACCGCCTGCAGAATCAATCCCGGTTTCGTATGCCGAAGCAGTAAACCGAACAGCACCGGCGGTCGTCAGTATCACAACCAGGTCAACCCAGATTGAGCAATCAGCGAAATCCAATGCCCTTTACCGGATGAGGCAACGGCTGGATGTGGCTTCGGGGGTTCTACTCAGTGATGATGGGTATATCCTGACCAACCATCACGTGATCAATCGGGTCCAGGGAATCCAGATATTTTTATGGGATGGAAGAGTGGTCCCCGCACGCATTGTAGGCTCTGACCCCGCGACCGATCTGGCAGTCCTCAAGATCGATCTCTCAGAATTGCCAGTGGCTCCTATCGCTGAGAACCCGCAAGTGCGGGTGGGTGACGTCGTCCTGGCCATCGGCAACGCATTGGGTTTGAGCCATACCGTTACCATGGGTATCGTCAGCGCGACCGGTAGAAATGATCTCGGGTCGTTACTGTTTCAGGACTTCATCCAGACCGATGCAGCCATAAATTCCGGAAACAGCGGCGGGCCGCTGATCAATGCTCGCGGGGATGTAATCGGCATCAACACCCGTAACCTCGATTCCCGCGGGGGGGCCCAGAATATCGGTTTTGCCATTCCGATCGGATTGGCCAGAAATGTGATGCAGCAAATTATCGGGTCCGGATCAGTGCAGCGTGGCTGGCTGGGGGCAATCTTCAGTGACATACGCCCGTCTCCGGTGGGTGACGGCAGCCTGGCCCGGCGCGGTATCAGCGTACGGGAAGTTGCTTCCGGAGGGCCAGCCTGGGACGCAGGCATTCGGCAGGGGGATGTGATTCTGAGACTGGACGGAGAGCCGGTGGTAGATGCCAATCAGTTTCTGCTGGCCGTTTCCCAGCGCCAACCCGGCAACCAGGTTGAAATCCAGGTTTCGCGCGGGGATGAGACGTTCGAAACGTATGCAACCCTGATTCAGCAACCGCCGATCCAGTAGGCCGGGGCAATCTAGGCCTTGGGCAGGGTAACTCCAGTCTGGCCCTGGTATTTACCGGCACGGTCTGCGTAGGACTGCTCGCAAACTTCATCAGATTCGAAAAACAGAAACTGGGCCACGCCCTCATTGGCATAAATTCTCGCTGGAAGCGGCGTCGTATTTGAAAACTCAAGCGTTACATGGCCTTCCCATTCCGGCTCCAGCGGGGTGACGTTGACGATGATGCCGCAGCGTGCATAGGTCGATTTTCCAAGGCAGATCGTCAACACGTTCCGCGGTATGCGGAAATACTCAATCGTATGTGCCAGGGCGAAGGAGTTGGGCGGAATGATACAAACGTCTCCGCTAAAATCGACAAAACTGTTTTCATCGAAACGCTTCGGATCAACGATAGCGGAATTAATGTTGGTAAAGATCTTGAAATCGCGGGCGCAGCGGACGTCATAGCCATAACTGGAAGTCCCATACGAAATACTGCGTTCGCCATTTTTACAGGTTCGCACTTGACCGGATTCGAACGGTTCGATCATTTGATGGGATTCGGCCATCCGGCGAATCCAGCGATCAGATTTAATGCTCAATTTGGTTTTCCCGGGATTGTCTGAATGCTCTGTGTCTGGTTCAGCTGTTAAGGATGTTGATTTGCGGCAGATTCAGTTCCAGGCTGCGGGGGGTCATCGCCAACCGGGCCGCCGTGTTACGTGCCAACTCACGGTAACTTGCCGTTAACGCGGAATCAGGATCGCTTACCACCGTCGGCATGCCTCGATCGAGATCCTCACGAATTCTTAGGGCGAGCGGTAGTTTACCGAGCAGCGGAACCTCGTACTCTTCAGCCATGCGGTCGCCGCCCCCCGAACCGAAGATCGATTCCTCGTGACCGCACTGGCTGCAAATATGGGTGCTCATGTTTTCCACGATACCTAGAACGGACATTTCCATTTTGCGGAACATCTGCACCGCCTTGCGCGCGTCCGCCAGGGCAATGTCCTGCGGCGTGGTTACAATCACGCAACCGCTTACGGGCACTTTCTGCGCCAGGGTCAGCTGGATATCTCCGGTCCCGGGGGGGAGATCGGCCACCAGGTAATCGAGCCCTTCCCAATTCGTTTCAGTCAAAAGCTGCTGCAGGGCCGATGTCACCATCGGGCCGCGCCAGATCATCGGCGTATCTTCTTCCACCATGAACCCGATGGACATCACCTGCAAGCCGTGTGCGCGCTGAGGTATTATCCGGTTGCCTTCGGTCTGTGGATTTCCGGATACGCCCAGCATGCGGGGTATGCTTGGGCCGTAAATATCCGCATCCAGGACACCGACCCGGGCACCGTCCGCACGCAGCGCCAGGGCGAGGTTGACCGATGTGGACGATTTTCCTACGCCGCCTTTACCGGAAGCTACCGCGATGATGTTCTTGATTTGCGGCTGGGGTTTCAATTCACCCTGAACAGCATGGGGGACGACTTTCCAATCGAGGTTTACCGTGGCTTTCTCGATGCACGGGTCTGATTGCAGGGAGCGGGTGATGTTTTCGGCCAGTGATTCACGCATTCCTTCGATGGGATAGCCGGCCCTGAGTTCAACCGAAACGCGGTTGCCGTCGATGCCGATGGCGCGAAGCCAGCCAAGGCTGACCAGGTCAGACCCCGAATGAGAATCCTCGATACCTGCAAGCAGGTCTCGTACATATTGTTCCGATAGATTTGCCATGTTTATAAAGACCTGTAGGGTTTTGGGTTCATAAAGCGGCCCATTGTATATTTTTTCTCTCTCGATCGGGAACCGTGGTCATGAGATAATTTGCGATTATTCGCGAATGACCGTGGGCGGTCTTCACAGAGGCAGGAACAAATGACGGACAAAAACAGGCAAATCCTGGTTACCAGCGCCCTGCCCTACGCTAACGGGGCGATCCACCTGGGCCATATGCTGGAATATATTCAGACAGACATCTGGGCCAGATTTCAACGTTCAAATGGTCATGAATGCTATTTTGCCTGGGCGGATGACGCTCATGGAACACCCGTCATGTTGTGGGCCCGCGCAGAAGGTAAATCACCGGAAGAACTCATCGATATGATGAACGAGGAACACAAGAAGGATTTCCGTGATTTCGGCATCAGCTTTGACAACTATTCTTCGACCCACAGCGATTACAACCGGGAGCTGGTGGAAAAAATTTACACGCGCCTGGATGAAAATGGTTATATCGAGCGCCGTAATATCAATCAACTCTATGATCAGGAAGAAGGCATGTTCCTGCCGGACCGCTTCATTCGCGGTACCTGCCCCAAGTGCCGGACGGAAGACCAGTACGGAGACAGCTGCGAGGCCTGTGGCAGCACCTACTCACCAACCGACCTGATCGACCCGCGCTCAGCCGTCACCGGCAGTGCGCCCATCATCAAGGAATCGGAACATTATTTCGTTCGCCTGGTGGATTTTGAAGATGCTCTGAAAGACTGGATGGCATCCGGAGCACTTCAGCCGGAAATCCAGAACAAGTTGCAGGAGTGGTTCACCGATGGCCTGCGCGACTGGGACATATCCCGGGACGCACCCTATTTCGGTTTCCGCATTCCCGGCACAGAGGACAAGTACTTCTATGTCTGGGTTGACGCACCCGTGGGCTACATGGCCAGTTTCCGGGAACTGTGTGAACGCGAGGGCCTGGATTTCAATGCCTGGTGGGATAAGGACTCGACCACCGAAATTCATCATTTCATCGGCAAGGATATTGTGTATTTTCACACGTTGTTCTGGCCGGCCATGTTGATGGGAGCGGGGCTCAGAACACCTACCGCCGTCTATGCTCACGGTTTTTTAACCGTGGACGGTGCAAAGATGTCCAAATCAAGGGGCACTTTCATTCGCGCGCGCACTTACCTGGACCATCTCCATCCGGACTATATCCGGTATTACTTCGCCGCCAGGCTCGGACCCGGAACAGCCGATATCGACCTGAATCTCGAGGACTTTGTGCAACGGGTGAATTCCGACGTGGTGGGCAAGGTGGTCAATATCGCCAGCCGCTGCGCGGGCTTTATTCAACGCCGTTTCGAAGGAAAGCTTTCCGGCACACTCCCCCGGCCCGACCTGTATGACAGTTTCATATCTGCACGCGTTGACATTGCGGCCGATTTTGAGGGGCGTAATTACCAATCTGCAATCCGGCGGATCATGACTCTTGCCGATGAAGCCAACCGATATATTGATGAAGAAAAACCCTGGCAACAGATCAAGGAGGAGGGCCGGGAAACCCATGTCCACGATGTATGCACCCAGGGAATCAACCTGTTTCGCGTGCTGATGACGTATCTCGCGCCTGTATTACCGTTTACCGCGGAACGGACCGGGGCATTCCTGCGGCTGGACGTGAGTGACTGGCGAACGATCGATATGCCCATGCTGGACGTATCCATCAATGCCTTCCAGCCATTGCTGACCCGGGTCGATCCACTCAAGGTAAATCGGGTCATCGAGGACTCGAAGGAGTCGTTGCAGCCCGCGGATTCGGAAGAGGGTGCGGATTCCAAAACATCCATCGAGGCCCTGGCTGATGAAATCACTATCGATGACTTCAGCAAGGTCGACCTGCGTATTGCAAGGATTGTCGCGGCCGAATCCATACCGGAGGCCAACAAGTTACTGAAACTGACCCTGGACATTGGATCGGAGACGCGAACCGTATTCGCCGGCATCAAATCGGCATACGATCCGGCTGAGTTGGAAGGACGGCTGACGGTGATGGTCGCCAACCTCAAGCCCCGGAAAATGCGTTTCGGAACCTCCGAAGGCATGGTGCTGGCTGCGGGTCCCGGTGGCACCGACCTCTACATTCTCGAACCTGGCGATGGGGCAACGCCGGGTATGCGGGTAACGTGACAAGTTACTTTCTCATCCTGGTATCCACGGTACTGGCCAACAATTTTGTGTTAGTACGTTTTTTGGGACTGTGTCCTTTCATGGGAGTATCGAACAAGCTTGAAGGCGCCATCGGCATGTCGGTGGCCACGATGTTCGTGCTGACTCTTTCCTCCATGACCAGCTATCTTCTGAGTGCATACCTGCTCCAGCCACTGGGCCTGGAATATTTATCCACCCTCAGTTTTATTCTCGTTATCGCCACGGTTGTGCAGCTCACCGAGATGGTCATGCGAAAAAGCAGCCCCCTGCTGTATCGTATCCTCGGAATATTCCTGCCGTTGATTACCAGCAACTGCGCGGTGCTGGGTGTCGCCTTACTCAATGTTCAGGAGCAACATAACCTTTTGCAATCGGCTCTGTATGGCTTTGGCGCCGCGACAGGATTCGGCTTGGTACTGATCATGTTTTCCGCAATGCGGGAACGCATGGCGCATGCCGATGTCCCCCTGCATTTCCGGGGGACCCCCATCGGCCTGATCACTGCCGGTTTAATGGCACTGGCGTTCATGGGTTTTACCGGCCTGGCCAGGCTCTGAATATTGTCGTGATGACAGCGATCCTATTGATAACCATCCTGGGAAGCCTGTTCGGACTGGGGCTGGGCTGGGCGGCACGGAAATTCAGAGTTGAAACCGATCCCGTAGTAGATCAGATCGACGCCATACTTCCACAAACCCAATGTGGACAATGTGATTACCCTGGTTGCCGGCCATACGCCGAGGCCATTGCTGCGGGCGCAGCGGGAATCAACCAATGCCCACCGGGGGGCGAGGCCGGAATCCAGGCACTCGCCGGCTTGCTCGGTGTGGAAGCAAAACCGCTCAATCCGGATAACGGTGAGGAAAAGCCCCGATCAGTCGCGCTTATCGATGAGCAAACCTGTATCGGTTGCACACTCTGCATCCAGGCCTGCCCGGTGGACGCGATACTCGGCGCCACCAGGCAAATGCACACTGTTATCGAATCTGAGTGCACCGGCTGCGACCTGTGCCTGCCGCCCTGCCCGGTTGATTGCATCGAAATGGTTGTCACCCCGGACCAATGGTCCTGGCCGAGACCTGCCTGATGAACCCCGACCCAACGGCCCAGGCCAGGCTCGCCGGACAACGCCTGCACCATTTCCACGGTGGCCTGAGATTACGCCACAACAAGAAAATATCCTGTGAAAACCCGGTTGAGAAAGCACCGTTGGCCACCCGTTATTTTGTTCCCCTGCTACAGCACACAGGACGGGAAGGGGACGCCACGGTTAGCGCAGGGCAAAAAGTCCTCAAGGGCGACCAGATAGGTTGTTTCAGTGACCTGGGCAGCGGCTGTATCCATGCCCCGACATCCGGTACGGTCATGGCGATTGCAAAGCATCCGATCAGCCACCCATCAGGGGCGGAAGGTCGCTGCATTGTCATCAAGCCGGACGGCCTGGATCGCTGGCGGGACCTGGCGCCCATTAATGGCTGGGAGCAAGCACCGCCGCAGGAAATCCGGCAGAAAATAAGGGAATCAGGCATTGTCGGATTGGGAGGTGCCGTATTTCCCACCGGATACAAGGTGAATGAAGCCAATGACCGCGGGATTCATACATTGATCCTCAACGGGTCTGAATGCGAGCCCTATATCAGCTGCGACGAGATGTTGATGCGGGAAAATCCGGATTCCATCATCCTGGGCGCGCGCATTCTCCAGAAAGCCATTGGCGCCGATCGTACCGTGATTGCGATCGAAGATCAGATGGGCGTCGTGAACCAGGTTTTGAACGAAGCGGTTCAGCGCTCAGGCGCAAACGCCATAGAGATCGTAAAAGTCACGACGATTTATCCGGAAGGTGGAGAAAAACAGTTAATCCAGGTGCTGACCGGCATCGAGGTTCCGTCGGGCGGCCGGCCAACGGACCTCGGCCTGCTCTGTCAGAACGTGGCAACCGCAACGGCAGTTGCCAGAGCGGTGACTGAAGGCAAACCACTGATAGAGCGAATCGTGACGGTGACGGGAAACGGAGTGCGTCAGCCCCGCAACCTGCTGGCGCCCATCGGGACCCCGATTTCCAACCTGGTCGATCAGTGCGGTGGCTATGCAGCCGGGGCAGCCCGGCTGATTCTTGGCGGGCCCATGATGGGCTACTCTCTCAACTCAGACAGCAACCCGGTCATCAAGGCTGCCAATTGCATACTCGTCCTGACAGAAGAGGACATCCGTCCCCGGCAAGCTGAAATGCCTTGCATCAGGTGTGGGGAATGTGCCCGGGTTTGCCCGGCTATTTTGCTGCCTCAGCAATTGAACTGGTCTGTCAGGAATGGCCTTTGGGAGGACGCTGAGGAGTATGGCCTCGCTGACTGCATTGAGTGCGGCTGTTGTGACTTTGTCTGTCCCAGCCATATACCCCTGGTGGAGTGGTTCCGGTTTGGCAAGACCGAACTTCAAATACTGGCCAGGGATCAGGAAAGAGCGGGCCTTGCCAGGCAAAGATTCGAAGCACGAGAGGAACGACTGGCAAGACAGAAGCGCGATCGAAAAAATCGAATTGCAGAAAAGAAACGGGCACTAAGCGACGCCCGGCATAAACAGGAAAATATCGAGGCTGCCATTGAACGTGTTCGCTCGCGGAAGGACAGAGAGTCGTGAGCCGTAGTTTTAAAACCGGCGGCGCCCCTCATTTTCAGCCCCATTCCACAATTTCCGGCGTGATGCTGCAAGTCATATTTGCCCTGACTCCCGCCATTGTGGCGCATGTCTGGTATTTTGGGCCCGGTATCCTGGTGCAGATAATACTGGCAAGCGGTTTTGCCCTGATTTTTGAAGCACTCATGCTCAAAGTCCGCAAGCAACCGATGAAGTTATTCCTGGGTGATTTCAGCGTGATACTGACCGCTATACTGTTCGCCCTTTGTGTTCCACCATTGGCACCCTGGTGGATTGCACTGACCGGAATGTTTTTCGCCGTGGTTATCGCCAAACACCTTTACGGTGGATTGGGACACAACCTGTTCAATCCGGCGATGGTGGGTTACGTCGTGGCCCTGATCAGTTTTCCGCAGGCCATGACGGCCTGGCTGCCCCCTTCCCCGATCGCGACGGAACACCTTGGGCTGGGCGATGTATTGATCACCATTGCCAATGGACAGCCACCGGGCGGACTGGCCTGGGACGCGATCACCGAGGCCACGCCGCTGGACACCATCCGCAACAGCATCGCCGCCGGAGAAATGGCCTCTGAAGCGCGTCGATCGCCCGTCTTCGGTGATTTCGGCGGACTGGGCTGGGAATGGATTGCGAATTGGTATGCAATTGGTGGCCTGTGGCTGCTGTGGAAGCGCATCATCAGCTGGCATGTTCCGGTCACCATGATCGGCAGCGTACTGATGTTGGGCACGATGGCGTTTCTGCTGGATTCCGGAAGCAATCCGGCGCCCTTGCAACACGTATTTTCCGGCGCGTTGATGATCGGTGCCTTTTTCATTGCTACAGACCCTGTCAGCGGTTGCGTCAGCAATCGCGGCCGCCTGATTTTCGGTGCTGGGGTCGGCATCATCACGCTGGTCATCAGACGCTGGGGTGGCTACCCGGATGGGGTTGCTTTCGCTGTTTTGCTGATGAACATGGCGGCTCCGCTCATCGACCGGTTCACGCGGCCGAGGATTTTTGGCCAATGAAGGAAATACTGCGCAGCGCAGCCATTCTCGGCCTGGTAGCGGTACTGGGTACCAGCCTGCTGGCGGGAGTCGATCGGCTAACCGCCAGTCGTATCGCCGAGCAGGAAAAAAGAGTCATCCTGGAACAGTTGGGCCAGCTCATTCCGGATCACCATGATAACCCGCTGCTGCAGGACCGGATTTCATTCCAGGACGAACAGCACTTTCCAAATGGCCAGACAGTCACGGCATACAGGGTCAGGCTTCAGGAAGAGCCCCTTGCTGTCGTTATGAAATTCCAGGCAGTCAGTGGATACAACGGAAATATAACGCTGCTGGCGGGCATCAATTTTAACGGCAGTTTGAGGGGCGTACGGGTCATCTCACACAAGGAAACTCCGGGATTGGGTGACGGTATAGAGACCGGGAGAAGTAATTGGATTCTGAGTTTTGCCGGCAAAACCCTGCAGAACCCTGAACCCCAAAAATGGGCCGTCAAAAGAGATGGGGGCGTTTTTGACCAGTTTACGGGGGCGACCATTACCCCGCGTGCGATTGTCGATGCCGTATACCAGGCTCTGCGCTTTTTCGATTCCAATCGTGAGTTCCTGTTTGCCGAGCCAGCCGAGACATTGGAAGGACTTGCCCCGTGAAATTCAAGCAGATATTCATGGACGGATTGTGGCAGCAAAATACCGGGCTGGTCGTACTGCTGGGGCTGTGCCCCCTGCTGGCTGTCAGCAACACAGTGGTCAATGCCCTGGGGCTTGGACTCGCAACCACGCTGACCCTGGTTGTTTCCAATCTTTCGGTCTCGCTAGCCAGGGGCTTGTTGCGACCGGAAATCCGCATTCCGGCTTACGTGATGATCATCGCGTCAGTGGTTACCGTCATCCAGCTCTTGATGCAAGCCTGGTTTCACGATCTGTACCGCGTGCTGGGAATTTTCATACCGTTGATCGTGACCAATTGCGCCATCATCGGGCGGGCGGAAGCCTTCGCTTCCAGGAACTCGCCCTTGCCTTCCGTAATAGACGGCCTGGCCACCGGTCTTGGTTTTTGTCTCGCACTGATTGCACTGGGTGCGCTGAGAGAAATCGTTGGATCAGGGACTTTGATGAGCCAGGCCGGACTGATGTTCGGACAACTGGGCGAATCGCTTGAACTCACCCTGATTCCGGACTATCCCGGCTTTCTTCTGGCAATTCTTCCTCCGGGCGCCTTTATTGCACTGGGCCTGCTGATCGCGGGTCGAAACTGGTTGGATGCGAAGCGCTCAGGCGACAACGAGCAACTCGCCAAAGAGCCCGGGGCAAAAGCAGGGAAGCGAGACTCCTTAATGACCGGAGAAGAACCAGGAAAGGAGTCGCCGGTATGAAGGTCGCGGCGCGCAAAGAGTTCTTCAAACGATTGAAATCAGTCATACCCCGGCCGGAAACCGAGCTGGAATATGAAACTCCATTTGAATTGCTGGTCGCGGTAATACTTTCCGCACAGGCGACTGATGTGAGCGTAAACAAGGCGACTCAAAAGCTTTACGCGATTGCCAATACACCGGAGTCGTTGCTTGAGCTCGGGGAGGAAAAGTTGAAAGCCTGTATCCGGACCATCGGCCTCTACAACACGAAAGCAGTAAACATCATCAGGACATGCCAAATTCTCATCGACGATCATGATAGCCAGGTACCCCATGACCGTAAGTCTTTGGAGGCTCTGCCGGGAGTGGGGCGGAAAACGGCCAACGTAGTATTGAATACCGCTTTCGGAGAACCCACCATCGCAGTTGACACCCATATTTTTCGGGTTTCCAACCGCACCGGACTGGCGCCCGGTAAAACTCCGCTTCAGGTTGAGCTCAAACTTCTAAAAGTCGTGCCTGATGAATACAAAATGGATGCTCACCACTGGTTGATTTTGCATGGGCGGTATACCTGCAAGGCCAGAAAACCCAACTGCCCGGAGTGTATCGTCAGAGACATTTGTGATTTCAATTTTAAAACGCAAGTGTAATAATCCGGCACTGCCTCCGGTCAACTGCTCCGAGGCACGACGATTTTTGTAAACGTCGCTCAGGAAAACGATTTGAGACATGGGCCTGCGGGCTCGAATACATAACTAAATGGAGATTCTTTGAAATGACTGACAAATACATCAATACCAAGCCCGTTGCCGCTGCTGTAGGCGTGGCATTCGTATCTTCACTGGCAGCATCGGCAACTGCGATTGCTGCTGAAAATCCATTCGAAGCTGCTGATCTCGATACTGGCTACCTGGTAGCCGGCGGCGAAAAAACCGAAGAAGGCAAGTGCGGTGAAGGCAAATGCGGTGGCGAGAAGGGCGCTGAAGGTTCCTGCGGCGGCGAGAAAGGCGCTGAAGGTTCCTGTGGCGGCGAGAAAGGCGCTGAAGGTTCCTGTGGCGGTGAAAAGGGCGAGGAAGGCAAGTGCGGCGAAGGCAAATGCGGCGGTGAAAAAGCTGAAGAAGGTGATGGTGGCCACAGCTAGGGCCATAATAGTGTCAGCCCCATGCATCGGAACCTACCCGTGAATGCGGGCAGGTATCCGGTCCAGGGAGCTGGCCTGGGATTGAGACGGGCCCTTCTGGGCCCGCTTCGTTCTCACGGCCTGGGGCCCGTCAGTTTCCTGGAAGCCGCACCCGAAAACTGGATGGGCGTCGGTGGCCGTCCCGGCCGTGAATTTCGTGAATTCACAAGCGAGGTACCTTTCGTCTGCCACGGGCTCTCCCTGTCGATTGGAGGCCCGTCGCCGCTGGACGAAACGTTTCTGCATCGACTGCGACACTTTCTGGATCAGCACGATGTTCGCTGTTACAGCGAACATCTGAGCTATTGCACGGATGACGGCCATCTTTATGACCTGATGCCGATCCCCTTCACCGCTGAAGCGGTCGAATATGTGGCCAGCAGGATTCACAGGGTGCAGGACATACTGGAGCGGAGAATCGCCATTGAAAACGTTTCTTACTATGCAGCGCCAGGGGCGGAGCTGAGCGAAATCGAGTTCATTTCGGCCGTTCTGCAAGAAGCCGATTGTGACCTGCTCCTGGATGTAAACAATATTTACGTCAACAGCGTCAATCACCGTTACGATGCCCTCGAGTTTCTGCGGGCCCTACCGGGTCAGCGGATCGCTTACGGTCATATTGCCGGGCATTACAATGAGGCACAGGACCTGATTGTCGATACGCACGGCGCAGACGTCATATCTGGCGTCTGGAACATTCTGGACATGGCATACGAGGCCTTTGGCGTGTTTCCCACGCTACTGGAAAGGGATTTTAATATACCGCCCGTTAAAGAGTTGCTGGAAGAAGTGGAACTCATTGCACTTATGCAGGATAAATGGCAGGACCATGCCGGATCATTCCAACAAAACAGAATCGAAAGAAAACAGGCCTGATCGGCTAATAAGCCAGCAGACTGCATTCGCGGCCCATATTCGGGATCCCGAGCATGTCGCGCCACCGGCAGATATTGAAAACCGGCGGATGCAAATCTACCGCGAACTTTTCTTCAATAATATCCAGTCCCTTCTTTCCAGTAACTTCCCGGTACTGCGTGCCCTTTACACGGATAGCGACTGGCGCCAATTGGTGCGTGATTTCTACGTGGAGCATCGTTGCCAGACCCCCCTTTTTCCGGAAGTAGCCAAGGAGTTTCTGCGTTACCTGCAGGATGGCCGTAAGCCGCGGGCCGAAGACCCCGGGTTTCTGCATGAACTGGCTCATTACGAGTGGGTCGAACTGGCCCTGTCGCTGGATGAAAGAGAACTGGATGCAACAGAGGCAAAAGAAGACGGAGACCTGCTGACTGATGTTCCGGTGCTTTCGCCATTGGCCTGGCCTCTGACTTACAGTTACCCGGTTCACCGCATCAAACCGGATTTCCAGCCAGATCAGCCACCGGCGGATGCAACTCACATTCTTGTCTACCGCAATCGCCAGGATGCCGTGAGATTCATGCAGTTGAACGACGTCAGCCGTCTCCTGCTCGAACTGCTGCTGGAAGACCAGGGACTAGCCGGGTTGGAGCTGTTGAAGAAAGTTGCACGACTCATCCGGCACCCGGAACCCGGCCTGGTCGTCGAAGGAGGAGCGGAATTGCTGGAAGACCTGAGGAAAAAAGACGTTCTGCTCGGTACCAGGAAGAATCCCGATGTTTGACGCTTACGACAATATGACTGCCCGGCTTCGCGTCTCGGGTGACTATCTCTGGCCATTACTGCTGCGCCTGATCATGTTCTGGGAGTTCTGGGAAGCGGGAATCAAGAAACTGAATGGCGAAAACTGGTTCGCTGACATTCCGTGGGCTGACTGGCAAAAAGGTTTCCCCATGCCATTCAATCTGGTCCCTTCAGAACTGAACTGGCTCGCCGCGACCTGGGGGGAGCTTGTATTCTCCGTATTGATTCTGCTGGGGTTGTTTACCCGTTTCGCGGCCTTGTCCCTGATTGTCATCACCGCGGTAGCTACCGCCGCCGTGCACTGGCCCGCCGAGTGGAATTCACTGGCTGCACTCTGGGAAGGCTATGTCATCACGGCAAAGGGCGCCGGCAATTATAAACTGCCTCTATTGTTCGTGCTTATCCTGCTGCCTCTCCTGTTCCACGGCGGCGGAAAAATAAGCCTCGATCATTTACTGCTCAAGCTGACAGGTCGGGATAGCTGCATTGATGACCGGATTGGCGACGGAATTGCCGCCGCTCTGATGTTCGCCATCATGGGCATCACCACGATATTTATTGAACCACTCTGGGGAATCAGTTTCCTTGCCCTGGCCCTGATTACGGGTTTGTCGCCGGTGCTCCGCCGCTGAACGGTAGCTCTCGGGGCTGTAAATCGAAGCCCCGCTGACGCAAGAGATTAATCAGGCCTTTTTCCCCCGGCAAGTGCAGTGCGCCCACCGCGATAAAAACACGCCCCGACTCAAAATGCAGTAACAGCGAATCGAGCATTCTCAGGTTTCTGGCATCAATACCCTGCTCCATGAAATACTGCCGCACATCGGGCGCCAGCTGGCCCAGTTGTGCTTCAGCCTCCGACGTCAACTTCTGGAGGTTGCCATTCAGGTAGTTTTCCACCATCTGCCGATGAATCTGTTCTACCTTGTCATAGTCTTCCAATGCCTGGTCGAGCAAGGCCAGTTGCTGAGCCATCGGCATATCCTCAAGGAAAGACAGCTGTTGCTCCAGGGTTTCCAGGCCAACCACCTTCAGCCCGCCGCCGGCTGCTCGCAGGGATAGTGAAAAATCCATGAAAAACCCTGTCTCGGGTGGCGGCACGCTGAGTGTCATCATGGCCGCCCACACCTTCATGCGGGTTATCCACTCATCCGGCACGCCGTAAAGGGAAAGCTCGGACTGGAGCAGGGCGAAACGTTCAGGGCCAACCTGGCTTTCCAGTGTTTTGCCATCCTGGTACTGCATGTACTCGGTGAGTCGATTCAGCGTGGGCAGGTCCGGCACCATTTCCATCGCGAATAGCTGATTGCTGGTCAACTGACTGACGAACCCGGCAGGAAAATCCAGCACCCGGGGGTCTTCGCTGTGAATCGTGCCCAGCAGGTAACCCACTTGCCCGCCATCCTTGTGGATCGACCAGTACAGCGCCGTATCTTCGGCCGCAACCACTGCACCCATGCCGGCAAATGCCTGTGCCAGCAAGGCGATGAAAAACACCCTGGTGACTGCCCGGCCGAAGCGGCGCCTCCGCTTGACTGTTTTCAGCATGATTCCATTGTTCTTCTGCATGGCAATTTGTGGCCCAATCCCTTATGCTCGAACGCTTGTCCAATGGGGTCCATTATGCCGCGCATTGCCGATCGATTCAGGGGATTTCTTCCCATAGTCGTTGATGTTGAAACCGGCGGGTTCGACGCGAACAAAGACGCACTGCTTGAAATTGCGGCCTGCATCGTGCGAATGGATGACTTTGGCCGCCTGTTCCTGGCGGAATCGATCTCGGTGAATGTCGAACCATTTGACGGCGCGAATATTGATCCAAAGTCGCTGGAAATAACGGGCATCCAGGTAGACAACCCATTGCGCAATGCCCTGCCTGAAAAAGAAGCTTTGAGCCAAATCTCCCAACCGGTGCGCAAGGAAGTAAAAGCCACCGGCTGCCAACGTGCCATCCTGGTTGGGCACAATTCCTTTTTTGATCTGTCATTCCTGAATGCCGCCATTGACCGGACCGGTTTCAAACGCAGCCCATTCCACCCATTCAGCTCGTTCGATACAGCCACCCTGGCGGGACTGGCATTTGGCCAGACCGTGCTGGCGAGGTCAGTTCAGGCAGCCGGACTGGAATGGAACGAGTCCCAGGCGCACTCTGCCATCTATGATGCCGAACGTACCGCCGGGCTATTCTGCGCGATCGTTAACCGTTGGAAAATACTGACCGGATTCTGATCTGGAGGAATAATGAGTTCGCATCTGATGAACACCTACGCGCCGCTGCCGTTGGCTTTCGTGCGCGGCGAAGGTGCCTGGCTGTGGGATGAATCAGGCCGCCGCTACCTGGACGCCATTAGCGGGCTTGGAGTCTGTTCACTGGGGCACGCTCACCCGGAATTGAGCAAAGTAATAGCCGAGCAATCCGCCCGGCTGATTCACACGGGAAACCTGGTGCGCATCCCGTGGCAGGAGAAACTCGCTGACAAGCTGGCCGCCATAACCGGGTTGGACAAAGTGTTTTTTGGAAATTCAGGCGCCGAAGCCATCGAGTGCGCGTTGAAAATCGCCCGTGCTTTGGGCCATGAGAACGGGATGGAAAATTCGTCTGTGATCGTCATGGAGAACAGTTTCCACGGGCGCACCATGGCGGCTTTGTCCGCAACGGGTAGCCGCAAGGCCCAGGCCGGTTTTGAACCCCTGGTCAGTGGCTTTATCCGTGCGCCTTTCGGAGACGCCGGCGCCATAGAAAACATTGCCGAACAAAGCCATGAAATCACCGCGGTCCTGGTGGAACCCATCCAGGGGGAGGCAGGGATACGGGTCCCTGCTCCGGACTATCTTGCCAGGCTGAGGTCAATTTGCGATGAAAATGGATGGTTGTTGATATTTGATGAAATCCAATGCGGTCTTTGCCGCAGCGGCAAATGGTATGCCCATCAGCATGAAGCTGTTCAACCCGACATCCTGACCACGGCGAAAGCTCTGGCAAACGGCTTGCCGGTTGGCGCCTGCCTGGCCAGCGGAGTTGCCGCAGAGGTATTGACACCAGGCCGTCATGGTTCCACATTTGGCGGAAATCCGCTGGTATCAAGAGCTGCCTGCACCGTGCTGGATATCATGCAAGCGGAGAATATACCGGCCCGCGCTGATGAAAGCGGCACGTTTCTGCTGGATGAATTCCGCACCCGGCTGGGACAGGACTCCAGGGTGAAAGATATTCGCGGCCGCGGATTGATGATCGGTATCGAACTCGACCAGGATGCAAATCACCTGAAGCAACTTGCCGCGGACAAAGGTGTTTTGCTCAACATAACGCAGGACAGAGTGATTCGCTTGCTCCCGCCCCTGATCATTGACCGGGAACAGGCGGAAATGATTGTAGAGTCGGTAATAGAGTTAATCAGCACCACCGACTGAGAAGACCTGACCGGTAAACGACGCTGGCGTTAAGCCCACAGAGATTTCAAAAGCCGGGGGAATTCGCCGCCGGCAACACTGGCGAGCCGCATTGCACCGGCCTTTAATTCTTCCATGGATGCAGCATTGAGCGTTGCATGGCCGATCTTCCTGCCGGGTCGTGCCGACTTGCCGTAATCGTGCCAATGCAAACCGGGCACCGCCATTGCCTTGTCCCGGTCGGGCAATCGGCCTATCCAGTTGAACATCAGTGAGCAGCCGGTCATGTCCGTATTGCCCAGGGGCATGGCGGTAATGGCCCGCAGGTGGTTTTCGAACTGCGAACAAACTGCACCATCGATAGTCCAGTGCCCGGAATTGTGGACACGCGGAGCGATTTCATTGACCAGCAGTTTGCCATCCAGCAGGAAGAATTCCATGGTCAGGACGCCGCAGTAATCAAGATGCTCCATCAGAACCTGCATCATCGTTGCGGCCCTGGACTCCAGATCTTCGTCGAATACGCCAGGCAGGCTCAGGGTGAGTATTCCATCTGAATGTACATTCCGGGTAAGGGGCCAGGCCCGGGTTTTTCCATCCCGCGCGCGAACCGCGATCAATGAGCATTCTGCCTCGAAAGGCACGAATGCTTCGAGGATCAATTCGGAGCCTGCCAATTTTTGCCAGGCACGCTCCAGGTCCTCCTGGTCGCGTAACACGGCCTGGCCTTTACCGTCGTAGCCCAGCCGCCTGGTTTTGAGAACTGCGGGATAACCCAGGCTGTCGAGTGCTTCCAGCAAGTCAGTCCGGCTCGAGACACATCGATACCCGGGAACCGGTATACCGAGACTGGTCAGCAGGTCTTTTTCCACCAGCCGGTCCTGGGCCGCCTCCAGCGCGTTCGAAGCGGGGTAAAGGGCGCAGATTTCCTCCAGCGCAGCGGCCGATGAACCCGGCACGTTTTCGAAATCGAAAGTGGCCACATCGACCAAACCGGCCAGTTCCCTGGCTGCGTCAACATCAGAAAACCCGGCCTGCAGAAGATCACCTGTCGCAGAAGCGCAAGCATCGGCGGCTGGATCGAGGAACACGAAACGAAATCCCAGCGGAATTCCCGCAATGCCGAGCATTCGGCCCAGCTGTCCTCCGCCAAGCACACCGATCCGACACCCTGCCCCGGCTACTGGCCTATTCCGGTTGCTCATCTGTTCAAACCTGGCTGGGGTCCGGCCTGGCCAAAACGGCGTCCCTGCGTTCAGCTCGGAAATCTTCGAGCGCCTGTCTGATTCCGGGCGAAGAGTTGCCTATAATAGCCGCGGCCAGCAGGGCGGCGTTGGTCGCACCGGCAACCCCGATAGCCAGCGTGCCAACCGGAATTCCGGCCGGCATCTGGGCTATGGAAAGCAATGAGTCCATTCCGCTCAGCGCCCGGGACTGAACCGGAACACCCAGCACCGGAACTACCGTTTTTGCTGCGACCATCCCGGGTAGATGAGCGGCGCCGCCCGCACCCGCGATAATCACCTGCAGACCCCTTGCCGCCGCCTGCTCCGCGTATTCGAACATCCGGTCCGGGGTCCGGTGGGCGGAAACCACACGCGTCTCAAACGAAACGCCCAGCTTTTGCAGCGTCTCAGCCGCATTTTTCATCGTATCCCAGTCAGATTGGGAGCCCATGATGATGCCCACAAGCACTTTTTCATTCACGATCAGGATTCCTGCAGATTTTAGAGATTCAAACCAGCTATTGTAGCAGCACACATGCAGTCTTCAGTACAATAAACGTGTTCAGCCATTATTGGAAATCACTATGACCATCGACGGAAAATTACTCGAGATTCTATGCTGCCCGGTGAGCAAGGTTCCGCTTATCCGGCTCACTCCCGGCAGACTGAAAACACTCAACCGGGAAATCGCAGCCGGAAACATCCAGTATGTCCAGGGCGAAATTGTGGATGAGCCCCTGCAGGAAGCCCTGGTAACGGAAGACTCGAAAGTGATTTATCCCGTGCTGGACGAGATTCCGATTTTACTGGAGGAAAGAGGGATCGGCACGACACAAATCCAGGATTTTTGATTTGAGGCCACCCCCACAGCAAGTCGTGGAAAATGATGTTTCCCGGGCGATCGATGAGGATTTGAAGCAAGGTGATTGCACCGCTTCGCTGATTCCCGAGAATAACTCCCTGCAAACCCGCGTGACATGCAGGGAAAAAGCGATTCTGTGCGGACGCCCCTGGTTCGATGAGGTTTTCCGCCAGTTGCCAGCTTCCATTGAGATCGATTGGCAAGCGGGCGATGGTGCTGTCGTTCAGACAGACCAGGAAATCTGTCGCCTGCGGGGACCGGCGAGAAGCATTCTGAGTGGTGAAAGGACGGCATTGAATTTCCTGCAGACACTCTCGGGAACCGCAACAATGGCTCGCCGCTATGTAGAAGCCATAGCGGGCACCGGAGCCATCATCCTGGATACTCGAAAAACCATCCCGGGGATGCGCCTGGCGCAAAAATATGCCGTGCGTTGTGGCGGCGCCAGCAATCACCGGATCGGCTTGTTTGACGCAATCCTGGTCAAGGAAAACCATATTTCCGCTGCCGGTTCGATCACAGCAGCCGTCAGGGAAGCCGGGCGGCTTTATCCGGACCTGCTGCTGGAAGTCGAGGTGGAAACGCTTGAGCAACTGGAAGAAGCGTGCCGCGCGGGTGCACAACGCGTTCTGCTGGATAATTTTGAGCTCGATTCATTGCGCGAGGCCGTGACCCGGTTCAAAGGCCATATCGGCCTGGAAGCTTCAGGCGGCATTGATCTGCAGACGGTCCGCAGCGTTGCAGAAACCGGTGTCGACTTTATCTCGGCTGGTGAAATTACCAAGAGCCTTCATGCAGTGGACTTTTCCATGCGGTTCGTATCCTGAAGCACCTTGCCGGGATTCAGAATCCCAGCAGGGTCAAACAGGTTCTTGATCCCGTGCATCAACTGAATTTCAGCTTCGGAACGGGCCCGCTTCAGCCACGGTTGCTTCAACAAGCCGATGCCGTGTTCGGCCGAAATACTGCCACCCAATTCCTCGGTCAGCGCATAGCTTTGTGCGCTGATTTCATGTGATTTAGCTTCGAACTCCCGCAGGTTCATGTCTGCAGGTTTCAGGATGTTCATATGCAGGTTGCCGTCACCTATGTGTCCATACCAGACCACTTCGAAATTCGGGCAGATATCGTTCATCAGCAAGTTCATGCGCCGCAGGAATTCAGGCACCCGGGAGACCGTAACGGACAGGTCATTCTTATAGGGAGGAAAATGACTGATGGATTCAGAAATTCCTTCCCGGTAACGCCAAAGTTCCTCTATCTGGCGGTCATTCTGGCTGATCACGCCATCCTGTACCCAGCCCCGGTCAGTGCACGCTTCGAGACAGGCCATCGCTTTTTGTTCCTCGGCCTCGCCCGCACAATCAAATTCGGTGATCGCGTAAAAGGGACAGGATGTCTCGAATGGTTGCGGCAGATTTTGTGCGCGGCGGACATGTGCGAGGGCCCGGTCACTGAAAAACTCGAACGCCGTCAATTCCAACGCTGTCCGCAGGGAGCCAAAAACGTTCATCAACGCATCCACACTCTCTATGCCCAGCATTAATACTCTGCTCGGTAACGGTGGGTTGATCAGCTTCAGCGTTATCTCGACGATCAGACCCAGTGTCCCTTCGCTGGCGATAAACAGATGGCGCAAATCGTAACCGCTGGCATTTTTTATCAATCCCCTGTTGCAATCGAGTAAATCCCCGCGCCCCGTAACGACCTTGAGCCCCGTTACGCGGTCCCGGGTCAAGCCATATTTCAGAACCCGGATGCCACCGGCATTGGTAGCGACGTTTCCTCCAATCTGGCTCGAACCTTCGGCTGCAAAAGAAACGGGATAATAAAGACCGTTCTGGATTGCCAGTTCCTGGACAGCAGCGGTTACTACCCCGGGCTCGACCGTCACAGTCCTGTCAACAGCATTGAAATCGAGCACCTTTCGCATCCGGTCAAATGAAACCACTACCTCACCCTGCGCAGCCACCGCCCCCCCGCTCAAGCCGGTCCGGCCACCAGACGGAACGAGTGGAACTCCGGCATCAGCAGCCGCTCTGACCATAGCCTGCACCTGTTGTGCAGAGTCCGGAAAAACGATGGCCGTGGGTGCCGGGTTCCTGAAACGGGTCGCATCGCGCCCATGGCTTTCGAGCACATTGGGCTGCGTACTCACGGTGAGTCCCGGACAGGCATTCTGCAATACCAAAACGGCGTCAGCGAAAGTCGTATTGTTATTTGTCATATTCAGGGTTCGCCCACTGGCGGTACTCAAAGTGGTCTATATCTATATAATGTAACCCTGTTTTACACTGCCGGAGAACCAAAACCCATGCGAACTAATGTCATTGTAAGCGCTTTGGTGTTGTTCATTGGACTCCTGACCGCCATGACACCCCTTCTCGCCCAGGAGGGGAAGAATGAGGGTGGACCCAAGCCCGCGGGGCTGTTCCAGAGGTCTGACACACTGACCGTGACGATGACAGCTCCCTGGAGTGATCTCCAGAGAAAAAAAGGTTATCAGGGCACTTATCCGGGACAAATCAATTACACCGATGAACTGGGCAATAACACGACGCTGGACATGACAGCAGAGCGCAGGGGCATAACCCGGCAGCAAGTCTGCAAGTATCCGCCGGTCAAGTTGCGGTTCGAAAAAGGCGCGGCGAAAGGCACCACGTTCCGCGGGCAGAAATCCCTGAAAGTAGTGACTCACTGCCAGAAATCATCGCGTTATGAGCAATACTACATAATGGAAATGCTGATATACCGCATGTATAACCTGATCACCGAAAAAAGTTTTCGAATTCGACCGCTTAACGTGACCTACACCGACAGTGAATCCGGAAGGTCGGACGACAACCGCTTTGCTTTCCTGATCGAAGACGACAGTGATGTCGCCAAGCGCAATGGCGTGAAAAAACTTAAAATACCACGGGTCGGGACAACACAACTCGATCCTCAAACATCGAGCGAGTTCTCATTGTTCCAATTCATGATCGGTAACACGGACTGGGCGGCACTGAGTGGCCCTGACCCAAAAGAGTGTTGCCATAATGTCAAACTGATCGGGCCGGAGCCGTTCCAAAAAGATGACATCGCTTACCCTGTACCCTATGACTTCGACTCTTCAGGCCTGGTGAACACGGACTATGCCGCACCCGCGGTCGGGCTCCCGATCAGGTCGGTCAGACAAAGATTATTTCGCGGCTATTGCAGGCATAACAGCACGCTGAATGACGCCCGCGAACTTTTTCTGGAGCAGGAGGATGCAATCATTGCGGTTCTGGATGAAGAACCCCAGCTTGCTTCAGGGAATAAAAATAAAGCAGAGAATTACCTGAACCAGTTTTTTAAAATCCTCAGGGACGACAAGGATTTCAACAAAAAAGTTATTGAGAAATGCCGCAAATAGGAATTGGAGCTGACGGCTCTTCTTCCCCAGCCTCCGCTGCTTGATCGACGGGTTCCCCGCTTGCTTCAGGTTCCACGATGACGGCCGGATGCCTCAGCTTTTCGAGCCGTTCCTGCAGATAGGGATTAGCTGGATACATCACAATGACTTTTTCAAGATAGGCAATCGCTTCATCGTCGCTGGCCGGCAGCGGCAATTTACCCGCGGGGTAACCGGCGAAGAGTCCTTCCGGGGTGATTTCCAGGTATCCGATGTGGCCACCGTAGGCGTTCGAAATCCCGGTGTCTATCATCACTACCCTGGAATCGTAACGCGGCCAGATGATGCCACTGGTTACGGTGTGACCCACCACTATGTGCTTTGCCTTATGGTGCGCCAGGATGGCATCGACGGTCTCCGGCGATGCCTGGGGATCCACACCTGACAGGCCCCGGAACCACAGGGGCCCAAAATCGTCTTCGAGTATTCCTGAGTTCCGGGGATCAAAGTGTTTGAGGTTTGCGACCACTTTCTCCGTAATGGAATCCAGGGAATTCTGGCAATAAAAGCCGCTGATTCCTCCGTGCAGGAAAATAGTGTCATTGACCCGCACCGCGACTTTCCTTTCCAGTACCCAGTTCGCAAGTTTGCCTTCCGGATTCCAGGCCGGGTCCCAGGCCTGGCGGTGTTCCACCCAGCCCAGTGGGTGCTTCGTGTACCAGTCCTCCCTGTAGGTTTCCGGTAGAGCCGCAAACTGCTCCGGCGCCTGGGCTTCAATCTGTTGTAAATGCAACTCAAACACGCGGTCGCGCAGTGCACCTGAATTCCGGGTGACGAATGCCTCGAACTCACCATCGTGTACGTACCTCAGGTCGCCATAAACATTCATCGCCTCATGGTTGCCGATCAGGCTGTGTACGTATCCACCCTTGCGCTTGGCCTGTTTGGCCAGCCCGGTGATGTGATCAATGATCCTGAGCGTGTCCGGGCCGCGGTCCGGGAGGTCACCTGTCTGCACCAGGTGGGTTTTTCCCCCGGCCCACTTTTCTCTCTTGTTGATCAGGCCCGCAGCGCGCAAAGTGGTGATGTAATTAGTGTAGTCGCCATGGATATCGCCAATGGCGACGATGCGTTCAACGCCTTCCCAATGGTATTCATTTATCTGCCTGGCGTCGGCCATGGCCAGATTGGAAAAAAGCAGCAACGTCAGCAAGAAACTTTTCATCTGAAACTCCACTCGGGAAAACTGTATAAAACTCAAGCAGGTCTGAATAATAACCCGTTTGAGATGTAGAATCGATTTGATAGGGGCAATCGTGATTTGTAATTTTCACTGCTAATATCTGGTCTGTTGAATTGAATCGGCCCAGCCATCAACCAGGAGCTCTGCCCATGCACAATTTAAAAATAGCCAATCTGCTCTTGCCAATTGTTCTGTTGCTTTTCACTCAACAGGCCATGGCCAGTAAAAATGAGCTACCCCAGGTCAGCGAAGATGGCCTGCACCTGGTGCCCGATTCAAAGATGGCCATCGTTTATGCCGAACCCGGCGCTGACCTCGCCCAGTATCAGCGCGTCAAGTTGCTGGATTCCTACGTGGCATTCAAGAAAAACTGGGCGCGTGACCAGCGCTCCCGTTCGGCAAGTCATTTGCGCGTGACTTCGACTGATGTGGAAAAGATCAAGAACAAGCTCGCCGAGGAATTTCAGGCCGTGTTTGTACAAACCCTGCAAGACGGGGGATACGATGTGGTCGACGAACTCGCGGAAGATGTACTTCTCGTCAGGCCGGCCATCATTAATCTCGATGTGAACGCGCCGGACACACTCACTGCCGGGCGCTCGATGACCTTCACATCCTCTGCCGGGGAGATGACTCTTTACCTGGAAATCTACGACTCTGTCACCGGTGACCTGCTTGCGAAAGCGCTGGATCGAAGAGTCGACGGCGCCAGGGGAAGTTATTACACCTGGACCAACTCGGTAACCAATAAAGCTGCAGCGCAGCGGATTCTGAAAGGCTGGGCTGAAATTTTACTGGATGCATTAAATGAGGCAAAAAAGTAAGAAATGGTTCAAAATATACGGTTCACATTGAATGAACTTCAGGAGAAACCCTTGATGAATATCAGAACGACTATCTTCTTCACCGTTTTCATGTTGCTGGGCACCTCGGGATCCGTGCTGGCCCAGGATATTGTCAGCACCGTAACCACCGGTTGCGAAACTGAAATCCAGAATTATTGCAGCCAGGTCACCACCGGTGAAGGGCGCCTGCTGGCGTGTTTTTATGCCCATGAAGACAAACTTTCAGGCCAGTGCCAATACGCTCTGTATAACGCTTCAGCCCAGTTGGAACATGCGGTATCGGCACTCAACTATATCGCGGGCCAGTGCCAGAATGACATCGAGAGTAACTGCGCGGGCGTGCAAGCAGGAGAAGGCCGCATTCTGGAGTGTCTCGAAGCAAATGCGGAATCTGTCAGTGCAGCCTGCAAGCAGGCCATAAAAGACGTCATCGAATAATCGGCAACGTTTCAGGATCAGACAAGCCGGCGCATCTTGCGCCGGCTTTTTTTATGGTCAACCGCCTGAATGGTGCTATCGGCCCGATAAGCGGTCAGATACCACACTAACTTCAAACCGGGCTTTGACTATACTGGTTTCAGAATATTTAATTCAATTCGCTACGGACCAGCGACCGGCGTGCAGATCATCCTTTCTGCCTGCCGGCAATCAGCAGGGAACGAGACTGACACATTCCGGAAGCATCCGGGCTGAGACCGCAGCGGTACATGAAAAACAGACACCTGAAAAGTCCCATTCACCGATCCCAGGGGATCACACTGATCGAAATTCTGGTCGTGCTCGGCCTGTTGGCCATTCTGATCTCATTTGCCATGCCATCAGCCAGCAAAACCGCAAGCCGGGCTGAACTGAAAGCAGCTGTCGAAAACGTCCAGTATTCTTTCCAGCAGGCCAGGAACCTGGCGCGGGCGACAGAATCGAAAATTTCCGTCAGCATACCGATAGCCCGGGAAGGTAGCGTTCAGACAATCCGCTTTTCATCGCTGTCGCGCGGAGAGCATAAGAACATTCCAGGAATGCAGGACTACAACCTGCCTGACGATCTCGTAATGATCTCAGATCAGGATTCATTCATGTTTGACCAGAGGGGACTGGTAGAAAGCCCCGGCCAGGTGCTGCTCGTGTCCAGGCTGGACGAAACGGTGAATTCAACTATCAATATCAATTAAAGAGTGTCCGGAAAGGGGAATGACGGATGAAAAAAGGATCCATGAAAAATCATAGCCAACGCAAGCTGAGCACCGGGTTCACAGTTGTGGAGCTGATGGTGGCATTAGCGGCGTTGGCGATTGTCATTTTGATCGCCGTGCCGGGTTCATCTGCCATGATAGAAAAATATCAGCTGCGAAGCACCTCCAATGATCTGCACCAAGGGCTTTCGCTAGCCAGGACAGAATCACACGCAAGAAGCATGGTCGTCAGGCTGTGCCCCAGTTCAAATGGCCACACTTGCAGATCGGACGGCAACTGGAACCATGGCTGGCTGGTTTACTCCGACGGCAATGGCGATGGCGCTGTCCAGGATATTGAACTGATCAGGGCATTCAAAGCCCCCCCACAGAAAATCCGAATCATGGCAAAGGGCGCGGTTCAATCCAGAGCATCCTTCACCACCGCCGGTCTGAAGAATGAAGGTGATTCGCCCGACGGCGAATTCCTGATTTGCGTAGCGAACTCCAAAACCACGGCCAAAAAGGTCAACATCGACGCTGATGGCTGGGTCCATGCGGCCCCTGTCGGCGAACAGGATTGCCGCCAGGGATGACGATCAGCTGAAGTCCTTCCTCAGCTGTTTGACCAGTGACACCGACATCAGGCCACCGACGGCGATCAGTGGCAATGACACGATGAGTGTTGCCGACTGAACGACCTTCAAGCCCCCGATAAACATCAGAGTGAGCGGCAGGACTGCCAGGGCCAGCGCCCAGAACACGCGGTGCCAGCGATCGGGATCCTCACCGGCCGGCAGGCGCCGGGTAGCCACCGATGCAAGAATGTAGGACGCTGAATCGTAAGTCGTGGCGGAAAATACCAGGGCAATCAAGGCGTAAATTACAATGACAAGCCAGGCGGCTGGTAACTGGTCGAGGATGGCTACAATGGCACTCGAACCATTTTGCTCAGCCATGATCCGGGTTACATCGACCGCTCCGCTCAATTGCAGGCTCAGGCCATAATTTCCAAATATCATGTAAAAAAGACCGGCCCCCAGCGTTCCGTATCCAATCATTCCGAAAATCACCTGACGCAATGTCCGGCCCCGCGAAATTCGAGTCACGAACAGGCCGACAAAAGGCGCGTAAGCGATCCACCAGGCCCAGTAAAATATGGTCCAGCTTTCCACGAAACCTGAATCCGTGAAGGCATCAGTCCAGGAATTCATCCTGACAAAATTCTGCACCATC
The DNA here is from genome assembly GCA_937924405.1 of uncultured Lysobacterales bacterium. GTDB lineage: Bacteria > Pseudomonadota > Gammaproteobacteria > Xanthomonadales > SZUA-36 > JAHEFT01. Next base: position 33,922 of record CALDVW010000077.1, on the reverse strand, counting down.
AAGCCGATGCTATTGACTGATGTTTTCAACAGAAAAACTGTAGGGCCTGCGATAAGCACGAACGCCAACAAGGCAAAAGCGAGCCACATATTCAAATCACTCAGGCGCTTGATACCCTTCTTCAATCCAAGCCATACACTGGTTCCAAAAATTATCACCGAGATAATGACGATGACCAGTTCCATCGTGAAACTCGCTTCCAACCCGGTCACCCGTGCAACACAGGCCGCTATCATCGGGGTGGAAAAGCCCAGTGATGTTCCGGCCCCGCCCAGCAAGCCAATCATGAACAGCCAGTCGATGAGCCTTTCGCCGCGCGATTCCGCTTCTCCGCCAAAAAAATAATGGCAACTCGTGCTGAGGCGGAGAAACGATATTCTCTTGGCGTAATAGGGGTAGGCTATGGCCACAGTCGGCAGACAATAAATCGCCCATGCCGTCGGCCCCCAATGGAATATGCCATAGGTGGAAGCCCACTCGGCAGCCAGCGCCGACCTGGCCTCAACCCCGAAAGGCGGAGCCCCGTAGTAATACCCCCATTCAATCGGCGCCCAGTACATCAATCCAGCGCCAACACCGGCGCAAAAGAGCATTGCGGTCCAGCTCAGCGTGCTGAACTCGGGTTCCTCATCTCCGCAGGCCAGGCGAACTCCGCCATAAGGCCCGAGGGCCAGCCAGAGCAGAAAAATGAGCACAGCGATACCGGAAAGAAGATAGAGAAAACCAAAGTGACCAGCCACCTTTCCATAGAGACGGGTCAGGAACTCGCCACCGGATTCCGGAAACATGGCCAAAGGAATGCATACCAGCAGAATGACGGCGATCGATGCAGCAAAACTTGGCCAGTCGAGTTTATGTTTATTCAATTATTCTCTCCTGTTTCCACTGAGCCTGACCAGACAAGGTCGCACAGGTCCGTATTACGAGGCTCTTCCACTCCGATCCGCTCACCCAACTCCAGCACAGCTGGACTCTGGCGCGAATGAACCGGCCATTGCGGGCGCCCCGGCAGATTCGGGTCGCCGGTCGAAGCGAATTGAACCCAATAATCCATAACCGCATCCGTTAACTGCCGGTCCACCTCTCCGGTTGGAAGCCAGTCATCATGCTGGTTAAAAACATAGGGCAGTTCAATTCCATGATACGCCCGCAATAGCTCACCACCTGATCCTGAACGCTGATGTGTAAAATGATAGACCCATGCCCGGCCTCCGCTTTCGTTGACCCGCCGGGCAAAAAAGCGGGAGGGGCACAACATGTTCCGGCCTGTCCTCAACAGGTCAAGCGCGTGACGATAATCCGGTTCATCAGCCACCAAGGCGAGTAGCGCCTCGCGCTGTTCGGGAACGTTCTCGCTGATCCACTGTTCCAGATCTGCGTGGGTGGTGTCCTCACTCAAGTACATATACCACTCATCTGCATTACTGCCTGCGATCAGGTCGACTCCTTCAGCGCGGGCCCGGCGAAGCGATTCCAGAGGATGACGGACCACTGTTTTACCATCGATGACCGCGTCGAAATAATGATCCGCGGGCAGATATTTACTCGCTTCAACCAGCTCTCCAGCCGGAATAGCCCTGAGTTTTTTGGCCGAAACCTCTGCCCCGTAGCCGATCTGTCTCGCCAGCAATACACCGATTTCCTGTTCCTCGGCGAGGGTTTGCCTGCTTAAGAGCGGCCCACCAATGCTCTGCGAAATCAAGCGCCGGAATAACGATGACTCACTTCTACCGTTCGACATATCCACCAGCAGCAGGTCGAGCAGGTCATACGCACCGGATGACTCTCCAAAACCCGTGATATTTTCAGGATCGCCGCCGAACTTGCTGATATGGGCCCTGATCCATTGAAATGCGGCCTGGATATCGAGCAACCCGAAATTAGCAATCGGCTCACCCTGGTCATTGTCCAGTGCAGGGTGTGAAAAAAAGCCGAAAGGCCCAACCCGGTGAGCGATCGTGACAACTACCACTCCGCGGGCAGCGAGATTTGACCCCACATAGTTGGGTTCATAGGACCAACCACTCGAATTGCTGCCGCCGTGAACGAACACCATCACCGGAAGATTGCTCTCAGCTCCGGGTTTTGGCGTCCAGACATTCAGGTAGAGGCAGTCCTCGCTAAAACCGCTGGGCCGGCTTACGACTTCCGGGCCATGCCCGAAGACCCGTGCCACGTTTGCATACCAGTCGACCAGACGATTGCTCTGCATGCAGGCAGGCGCAAAATCGAGCGCAGTCGATTGACCGGACCTGGGTACATTAGGCTTGGGCGCACGCCACCGGAGATCCCCAACGGGAGGCGCAGCGAAGGGAACTCCTTTGAATTCTGCAATTCGATTCCCAGCTCCACCCCAACTGCCGGTCAAATGCTCACCGTTGGCGACAACGGCTGGCACCGGTTCCAGGGCCATAACAACACGGCATGGAAGTAGAATACTGGAAACAGTCGTCAAAAAAACCCAGACAACAACCCCGAAATTCCTGGTATGAATCGACTTCAAGTGGTTTGCAAAACGACGCAGCCGCGGAATCCGCCCTGTTCGATCAACTCATGGGATCTTGCAATCTCATGCAGTGGCAGGGTGTGAGCAATACGATGTTTCAGGCTATCCTTTCGAAGTGCGGCCGTTATGTCATCGATGGCAAGCTCCTTGGCTTTCTCCGGCATTTCATAAACGATAACGAAACGGACCAGCAGGTCGAGATACATCATCCGGTAGAAAGGCAGTGCGGGTTCTGTCACCACCGTTGAACCGTAGGTAACGATGGTGCCACTGGTACGGATCAGATCCAGAACCGAAGGCAGATTTGCGCCAAATTCGACGTCGATCACCCTGTCGATTTTATCTCCGCCATTGGCCAATAACACCTGCTCTGCCCAGTCGGCATCGTGATGGCTGACGACCTGACTGGCCCCGGCGGAGATGCAGCTTTCGCTGTCTACCGCTGTGCTGGCGGTTGCGATCACGTTCGCCCCGGCTTGACTGGCCCACTGGATCGCATAGTGTCCGACCCGCCCGGCGCCACCGGTTATGAGCAGTGTTTTGCCTTCTACGGGACCGTCAGCGAACACGCAACGATGAGAAGTCATTAACGGAATCCCGATGCAGGCCCCGACGTCGAAACCGGTGTGGTCCGGCAGGCGGACCGCACGGTCGCTGTTAAGAGCGACATACTCAGCCGCCGTGCCGAATTGGCGCGCATGTTGCGCCTGGTACACCCACACGCGCTCCCCCACTCGCGCTGCCGGTACGCCATCGCCGACAGATTCGATCACCCCGGCCCCATCGCTGTGAGGCACCACCGGGCCGTTGTCCAACAGACCCGGTACCGCACCCATTCTCTTCTTCACATCTGAGGGGTTGACGCCGCTGGATGCCAGCCTCACCAATACTTCGCCGGACCCGGGCAGCGGCTTTTCCAGTTCTCCAGGCTGCAGTACTTCATGGGCCGGACCGAATGATTGATAGTAGGCAGCTTTCATGTTGAACATTATGCCGATGACGCAGTTGATTGAACAGTTTCGAAATCGGGTTCAGAATCAAATAAACCATACTATGCCGCAGACAAAGGGCCGCTATTGAAATACGACTTCATCATAATCGGTGCAGGGATTGTCGGGCTCTCAACTGCCTGGCAGTTAATCAAGCGGTTGAATTCCTCCCGGATTTTATTGCTGGAAAAGGAACAGGGGCCAGCCAGGCATCAGACCGGCCATAACAGCGGTGTCATTCACGCCGGAGTTTACTATGAGCCCGGAAGTCTCAAGGCGCGGCTATGCAGGGAAGGCGCCCGGGCAACCTATGAATTTTGCCGGAATCACAATATTACCTGTGAGAAAACCGGCAAACTCCTGGTTGCAACCAGTCAGGTCGAGCTGGAAAGAATGCATGCGCTGTTCGAAAGATGCCAGCGAAACGGACTCGATCCGGAGCTGCTGAGTGCAAGCCGCTTAACCGAAATCGAGCCCGCCGTGAGGGGCCTCGGCGCGTTCCGGGTGAATGAATCAGGTATCACGGATTTTCCCGTTATGTGCAAGGTCATGATGGAAGAGTTTCGTGCGCGCGGCGGAGTCGCCCGGTTTGGGGAGGAAGTGACAGGCATCACGGAGAGCAACGAAGAAATCAGGGTTGACGCAAGATCAGGCAACTTCAGGGCGGAAAGGCTGGTCGTCTGTGGAGGCTTGATGGCAGACCGCCTGGCTCGCATGCAGGGTTTGAAAATCGATTTTCGCATTATTCCTTATCGAGGTGAATACTACCGCCTGAGACGGGAACTCAATGGCCTGGTCCGGCATCTCATTTACCCGGTTCCTGACCCGGCCCTTCCTTTTCTCGGAATTCACCTGACCCGGATGACAGACGGATCGATCACGGTCGGGCCTAACGCGGTCCAGGGCTGGAAACGTGAAGGATATGGCCGGTTTAATTTCAGCATCAGGGATACGGCCGAAATGTTCACCTTCCCGGGATTCTGGAAAACCACGGCACGGAATTTTGGTCATGGAGCCCGTGAGACATGGAACTCCTGTTCAAAATCTGCTTATCTCAGGGTTGTGCGCAAATACTGCCCGCAAATCAGGTTGCCGGATCTTGAGCCGTTTCGTGCGGGAATACGCGCCCAGGCGGTAATGCACGACGGCACCATGGTGCACGATTTTCTCATCGAGAAAACAACGCGCAGCCTGCATGTCTGCAGCGCACCATCGCCCGCAGCAACTTCGGCCCTGCCAATCGGGCGTCAAATATGCGATGTGTTAGTCGGAAACAAATCGCAAGCTTGGCCCTGATCAGTATTGAGAAGTCTCGAATTCTTTTCAGTTGAACATCGCGTAGGGTAAAAAATCCACGGTCCCGCCTTCCGCGATGTCTTCACCCACCCCTTGCCTGACCAGGCCATCCCCCCAGGTCGTGGAATACAATACCCCGCTGCTCAAATTTGGGAACAGTTCAACGCCCGTGTCAGTTGCGCGCACGCGCAGGTAGTCTTCTCTCTTGCTGCCCTTCTTTTCAAACCGGGCCATGTGACGGGCCGGTGTCATCGAGGTCTTGGCAACGCCCTGGCAGGCAAAAAGGTATGGGCGAGCCACCACCAGAAGTGTTACGAAAACAGACACCGGGTTACCTGGAAGACCCAGGAACGGAGTGCCACCGACCTGCCCGAAAGCAAATGGTTTGCCGGGTTTGATGGCTATGCGCCAAAGATCAATGGATCCCAGGGAGTCGACGACCGCCTTGACGTGATCCTCCTCGCCAACAGACACGCCACCAGAAGTGATGATCACATCCGCCTGTTCAGCGGCACGGCTCATCATCTCCCTGACTATCGCGGGGTCGTCACGCGCAACTCCCATATCGAGTACTTCGAATCCCCAGGCTGCAAGTTGAGCTTTCATGGTGTAGCGGTTCGAGTTATAAATCTGCCCTGGCTGGATGTTTTCTCCCGGCTCCCGTAATTCGTCTCCGGTCGACATGACGGCCACCCGCAGTCGGCGGTAAACCGGTACAGCAGCGAATCCCAGTGAGGCTGCCAGGCCCAGGTCCTGCGGCCTCAAGCGCTGACCCGCAGCAAGTACTTTCTGCCCCGTTGAAAGATCCTGGCCACGACGACGTATATTCGCTCCCCTGGCCGGCATTTTCAGTACCCGGACTAGTCCGTCTGTTTCCTCGCAATGCTCCTGCATGACTACGGTGTCGGCGCCTGGAGGGACTTCGGCGCCGGTGAATATCCGTGCCACGCTGCCCTGCTCCAGAGGGTCCGGCACAGTACCGGCGGTGATACGCAGGGTAATCGGAATTCCGGTATTGGAGTCTTGCCAGTCGGCAAAACGAATCGCGTAACCATCCATGGCGCTGTTGTCCGCCGGCGGTACATCGATGGGTGCGATGATGTCGGACGCCAGGGTTCGGCCTGATGCCTGGTCCAGGGAGACGTCCTCACTCTTTACCAGGCGGTTGCTTCCCTCCAGCAAAGTGGCTATCGCTTCGTTTACGCTGAGCATGATCCTGGTGTCCTGTTCACTGTTTGCATCAGGCGGTCCGCCTCGTTCAGTGCTTCCTGGTCATTGATATTGAAAAACGCAGAACTATCCATAAGCGGCCAATCGACTACGGCCAACTTCACCCCATCCAAAAACTGTTTGAATCCGGCCATATCCTCCCTGAGGACAGCGTGTTCCAGATCGGGCAGAAGGCTCCGGTGCCAAATCGAAAACGTAGGCTGAATCTCGCTCGCGACACTCGCCACAGCGCCGGGTCTGTTGCTTTCCAGGGCCTGGTAAAACAGCTTTTCGAACAGGTCACCGGGTACAAAGGGCGCGTCACAGGGGACCAGCAGCAACCAATCATACCGGGAATCCATACTGACCAGCGCCGAAAACAGTCCACCCAGAGGGCCTCTGCTACCGGGCACACGGTCCGGTACCTGCTCCAATTTCAGAAACTCGAAGGCCCGGTCCGGCTCTTCAACACTCAGCATCAATTCACTGACCTGGGGGCGGACCCGCTCAATCACATGCTGGATCATTGGCTTGCCAGCCAGTGGCAACAGGGCCTTGACCACTCCACCCATCCGCCTCGACCTGCCACCGGCCAGCACCACGCCCGCTGCCCGGGGCGGGTGCATCAAGTGTTTTCCAGGCGGTTGATGGCTTCCCTAAGGGCCGGTTTGAGCTCATCGCTTTCACCCTGCTTGAAATCTATAAGTTTCTCGCGCATGGATGGAGCCCAGAATTTTCGTAAATGATCCGTAATGCGTTCGACAGCATCATCGTGAAAACTGAAATTTTCGGCAATCTGATTGGCCATTTTGACCAGGTGGTCGACTTCCTGCATTGATAGCTTCCTAGTCTGAAATTCTTTCCCCGAAAGTATAGATATTGTGGCGTCCCGGCCGGGCGAAACCGACCAGAGTCACTCCGGTACGTAGTGCAAATTCTACCGCCAGAGTCGTGGGCGCGGAAACCGCCATGATCAATTCAACACCGGCCGCAGCGGTTTTGTAAACCATTTCATAACTGGCGCGGCTGGAAACGAGCAAAAATCCTGCAGCTGGGTCAAAGCGGCTGCGAAACAGGCTTCCAATCACTTTATCCAGTGCATTGTGCCGTCCTATATCCTCCCGCAACTGAAGGATTTCGCCGTCGAGCGCGCACCACGCCGCACCGTGCGAAGCACCGGTTTCGGCCTGCAGCGGCTGATAGTCTTCAAGTACTGAAATCGCTTTTTGCAGAGCCTGGTTTCGAACTTCCATTTGCCTTTCAACTGCGGTCGGCTGGCGCAGCGCCTGTTCAATATTCTCCGCTCCGCACAGCCCGCAGCCAGTCCGGCCGGTCATATTCCTACGCTGCGTGTTCAGGCGATCGAACCACTCTTCACTGATTGTCATCGCAAGCTCGATGCCACCCTCACGCGGAATGATGCGAACGTCGCGCAGATCATCAAGGCCGCCTATCAAACCTTCAGTAATGGAAAAGCCCACCGCAAAATCTTCAAGATCGGCCGGAGTTGCCATCATGACGACATGGGATACGCGATTGTAGGTCAATGCGACCGGTACTTCCGACGCGATCCGATCGTCGACCGGCTGGCCGGAACCGGCCACACCGTCGCGGCGCCAATTACTCACTGAAACTCCGCGGCTGGTGCTCACAACTTCAGGGTTCAGGCCCGGGCCTTGTCCAGCAACTGCTCCTGCCTGCTGGCGAACTCTCGATATTCCTTTTGCCACCGGGAAGGCTCAGTCACGTGTGTCACCTGTACCGCGGTAACCTTGTATTCGGGACAGTTGGTGGCCCAGTCGGAGTTATCGGTCGTGATCACGTTAGCGCCGCTCGAGGGGAAATGAAATGTCGTGTAGACGACACCAGGCTGAACACGTTCGGTGATTACCGCGCGCAGCACCGTTTCTCCGGCCCTGCTTGCCACGCCACACCAATCGCCTTCGCAGATACCTCGCTCTTCCGCGTCAAACGGATGAATCTCAAGCACGTCCTCGCTGTAAAACTCCGAATTGGCTGTGCGCCGGGTCTGCGCCCCCACATTGTATTGCGACAGAATGCGGCCGGTTGTCATCAACAGGGGGTATTTGCGGGTGGCCCGCTCGTCAGTCGGCACGAACCCCGTGATGGCGAAGTAGCCTTTGCCGCGTACAAACTCATCGACATGCATCGTGGGCGTCCCCTCGGGAGCCTCATCGTTGCAAGGCCACTGAATACTGCCCAGCCGGTCCAGCTTGGCGTAGCTGACCCCGGCAAAAGTCGGGGTCAGCCGGGCGATCTCGTCCATGATCTCGGCAGGATGCGAATAGTTCATCGGGTAGCCCATGGCCTCGCTGAGAGCCATGGTGACTTCCCAGTCTTCCATCCCGGCCAGGGGCTTTATGGCTTTTCTGACCATCGAGATTCGCCTTTCTGCGTTGGTGAAGGTGCCATTTTTCTCCAGAAAAGATGATCCGGGCAGGAAAACGTGAGCAAATCTGGCTGTTTCATTCAGGAACAGGTCCTGCACGACCAGGCACTCCAGTGAGCGCATGGCTTTTTCGACGTGATGGGTGTTCGGGTCACTCTGGGCGACGTCCTCTCCCTGAACGTAAAGCCCCTTGAAATGACCTCCGATCGACGCATCGAACATGTTTGGTATCCGCAATCCCGGTTCGGGAAGCAGTTGAACATTCCACTCATTCTCGAACAGGTTTCTCACCGCCGGATCGGATATATGCCGGTAACCGGGCAGTTCATGGGGGAAAGAGCCCATATCGCAGGAACCCTGCACATTGTTCTGCCCGCGTAACGGGTTCACACCCACGCCTTCGCGCCCCAGGTTTCCGGTGGCCATGGCCAGGTTGGCGATACCCATCACGGTAGTCGAACCCTGGCTGTGTTCCGAAACGCCCAGTCCGTAATAAATAGCGGCATTCGGTGCCTCCGCAAACAACCGGGCCGCAGCCCGTAGCTCGGATGCGGGAATACCGGTGATACGCTCGGTGGATTCCGGTGAATTCTGTTCGCCACTGATGAAATCTCGCCATTTCAACCAGGCCTCGTTTTCGCAACGCTGGTCTATGAATTCGCGATTATCGAGGCCTTCTGTCACCACCACGTGAGCCATTGCGTTAATAAAGGCCACGTTACTGCCCGGCCGTAATGCCAGGTGGTGATCCGCCCGGATGTGTGGCGAATTCACCAGGTCGATACGGCGTGGATCGACCACGATCAGCCGGGCGCCTTCACGCAGGCGGTGTTTCAAACGGGAAGCAAAAACCGGGTGCGCGTCGCTGGGGTTCGCCCCCATCACCATCACGACATCCGCTTGCGCCACTGAATTGAAAGCCTGGGTACCGGCAGATTCACCCAGCGTGGTTTTCAACCCGTAACCGGTTGGTGAATGGCATACTCGCGCACAGGTATCCACGTTGTTGTTACCGAAAGCCGCACGAACCATTTTCTGGACCAGGTAGGTTTCCTCGTTGGTGCAGCGCGAAGAGGTAATCCCACCGATGCTATTGGCTCCGTACTTGTCCTGGATTGCCCGCAGGCGGGTGGCTGTGTAATCGAAAGCCTCCTGCCAGCTGACCTCACGCCAGGGATCATCAATGCTGTCACGGATCATCGGCTTGGTGATTCGATCCTGGTGGGTGGCGTAACCGAATGCAAAGCGGCCCTTGATGCAGGCGTGACCCTCATTGGCCTGACCATTTTTGTCCGGTGTCATCCGTAAAACGGTATCGCCTTTAAGTTCTGCATTGAAGGAACAGCCGACGCCACAATAGGCACATGTCGTGGTGACGCTGCGCTCGGGCAGGCCTTGCTCGATCACCGATTTTTCCATCAGCGCTTCCGTGGGGCAGTGATCCACGCAAGCGCCGCAGGATACACAGTCCGATTCCATAAAATTCTCGAGTTGCCCCGAAGTGACTTTCGAGGCGAAACCGCGGCCATCGACCGTCAATGCAAATGTTCCCTGGATGTCATCGCAGGCCCGCACACAGCGATAACAGACAATGCACTGGGACGGGTCAAACGTGAAATAGGGATTTGAAGTGTCCTTGTCTGCGCCGCGGTGACTTTCGCCGCCAAGGCCGTAGCGGCTGTTTTCCACTCCCAGTGATTCGGCAACGTCCTGCAATTCGCAATCGCCATTGGCGGAACAGGTAACACAATCCAGAGGATGATCTGAGACGTACAGCTCAATCACGTTGCGGCGCAGGTCATCCAGACGGTCCGAGCGGGTGCTGACCACCATGTCGTCTTCCACCGTGGTGGTGCAGGATGCGGGAAAGCCCTTGCGTCCTTCGATTTCAACCAGGCAAACCCGGCAGGAGCCAAAAGCATCCAGGCTGTCCGTCGCACACAACTTGGGAACTTTCACACCGGCCAGTGCCGCTGCCCTCATCACCGAAGAATTTTCCGGCACGGTTACTTCACGGCCATCGACGGTTAAGGAAACCAGTCCTCCGATCCTGAGTGGAGCCGGCGTGCCCATGTCGTCATGTGTGCTTTGGAACATATCGATCAGTCTCCGAAATCTTCAGGGAAATGTCTGAGCGCGCTGCGAACCGGGTAAGGCGTCAACCCGCCCATCGCACAGAGTGAGCCATTTTCCAGTGTGTCACAAAGGTCATCGAGAACCCTGAGGTTAAATTCACGATCCTGGTTGGCAATGATCCGGTCGATAACCTCGACACCCCGGACCGACCCGACACGGCAGGGCGTGCACTTCCCGCAGGACTCAACTGCGCAAAATTCCATCGCAAAGCGCGCCTGCCGGGCCATGTCAACGGTGTCGTCAAATACCACGATACCACCGTGCCCGAGCATGCCATCAATATTTGCGAGCGCCCCATAGTTAAGCGTGACATCCCATTGTGATTCAGGCAGATAGGCGCCCAGCGGTCCCCCGACCTGGATCGCACGAACCGGCCTGCCGCTCGCGGTGCCGCCGCCGTAGCCTTCAACCAGGTCGCGCAGGGTCACCCCAAACGGAACCTCCACCAGGCCACCGCGCAGGATATTGCCGGCGAGTTGAACGGTGAGCGTTCCGCGCGACCGCCCGGTTCCGAAATCACGGTAGAAAGCCGGCCCCTCAGCCAGGATGGTACTGACAGCACCCAGTGACAAAACATTGTTCACCACCGTCGGTTTGCCCATCAACCCCTCGATCGCCGGCAACGGCGGCTTGAAGCGAATCAGGCCGCGTTTGCCCTCCAGGCTGTCCAGCAGTGAGGTTTCCTCGCCACAGATATAGGCGCCTGCGCCGATCCTCAGTTCCAGCGAAAAGTTCCTGTCCGAACCAAGGATGCCGTTTCCAAGATAACCCTCCTGCTCGGCTCGCAAAATAGCTTCGGTCAACACCGTCCTGCTATGTGGATACTCCGAACGCAAATAGATATAGCCTTCGGTCGCACCGACCGCGAGACCGGCAATGGTCATGCCTTCGATGAGTTGGTATGGGTCGGCTTCCATCAGCAGGCGGTCTGCGAAGGTGCCGGAATCACCTTCGTCTGCGTTGGCGACAATGTATTTCTGATCCGCCGCCGTATCGAGTACGGTCTGCCACTTGATCCCGGTGGGGAAGGCCGCCCCTCCCCTGCCCCTCAATCCGGACTCTTTCACTTCATCGACAATGGCCTGCGGCTCCATCCCAAGTGCCCGCTCCAGTCCCTGGTACCCACCCAGCGCGCGATAATCCCCTAGTGAAAGAGGATCCGTCCAGCCCGCCCTGGCAAACGTGAGGCGCTGCTGACTCGCCAGCCAGTCAATGCCTTCCACCGGCCCCAGTGAAAGAGCATGGTCTGAATTTCCCGGAAACCCGGCTTCGAACAATCCCTCTATATCCGCTGCTGTAACCGGTCCGAATGCAATGCGCCCGGCCGGCGTTTCCACTTCAACGAGCGGCTCCAGCCAGAAGGCGCCACGCGAACCATTGCGAACCAGCTCGATATCCAGTTCCCTGCCGGCGGCGCCGGCCAGTATTGATTCGGCCACTGCATCCGCACCAAGGGCACAGGCAGTGGCGTCTTTGGGAACGAATATTCTCACCGCCATCATTCCTCGCCCTGCAGCCGGGCGATCAACTCATCGAACTGCTCCGCGGAAACCCGTGCGTAGACATCGTCATCGATGCGAATCGAGGGCGAACAGGCGCAGTTGCCCAGGCAATAAACCGGCTCGAGTGTAATCAGGCCGTCTGCTGTAGTCTCGCCAAATTCCACGCCCAACCGCGCGCGCGCATGCTGTTCCAGCAATGCCGAACCCATGGCCTGGCAAGCCTCTGCGCGGCAAAGGTGAATAACGTGATCCCCTGCAGGCTCGCTGCGAAAATCGTGATAAAAGCTCATCACTCCGTGAATTTCCGCCCTCGACAGGTTCATCAGCCTGCCGATCATCGGCACGGCCTCTCCGGGGATATATCCCAGCTTTTCCTGAATCGAATGCAGGACCGGCATCAGCGGCCCGATCTTGCCGCGATGGGCCTCGACCGTTGATTCAACGATTTCCTGGAGTGAGACGGCTGAAGAATTCATGTCTTTCCTATTTTGAGAATTCGAAATCCTTGAACTGCTCGCGCAAGCTCATCTTCTGGATTTTTCCGGTCGCCGTGTGTGGAATCTCGTCAACGAACACGACGTCATCCGGTATCCACCACTTTGCAATTTTTCCATCAAGGTAAGCCAGTACAGCATCCGCCTCCAAATCGGAGCCCGCGTCCCTGACAACAATGAGCAATGGCCTTTCAGTCCACTTGGGATGGGATAAACCGATCACCGCGGCCTCGGTTACACCCGGGCAGCCCACGGCAGCGTTTTCAACGTCAATCGAAGAAATCCACTCACCACCGGATTTGATCACGTCCTTGTCGCGGTCGGTAATCTGCATAAAGCCGAGCGGATCGATGTTCGCGATATCTCCGGTATCGAACCAGCCGCCATCGCTCAGCGTCTGCTCGTCCAGTCTGAAATAGCCGCTGGATACACAAGGCCCTTTCACCAGCAGGTGGCCTGCGGACTTGCCATCGCGCGGCAGGTCGTTGCCATCGTCGTCGACAACTTTCATTTCAACCCCGTACGGTGTCCTGCCCTGCTTCTCTTTCAACTTCAGGCGGGCTTCCTGGTCCAGGTGGGAGGTCGCGTTTTTCATTTTGCCGGTGGTGCCGAGCGGCGACATTTCCGTCATGCCCCAGCCATGGATAACTTCCACGCCATAATCCAGTTCGAACTTACGGATCATCATCGGCGGAACTGCTGCACCCCCGATAACGACTTTTTCCAGGTACGGTAGTTTCTGGCCGGTTTCTTCCAGGTATTGAAGCAAACCCAGCCAGACCGTCGGCACAGCGGCCGTGCAATTGACCTTCTCGGTTTCCAGTAATTCGTAGATGCTCTTGCCGTCCATGCCGGCGCCCGGCATCACCATCTTGGCGCCTGCCGCCGGCGCCGCGAAGCTCAAAGCCCAGGCATTGGCGTGAAACATGGGGACGATGGCCAAGATCACATCCTCGGATTTCAGCCCGAACACATCCGGCTGGTTGACCATGAGTCCGTGCAGAACGTTGGACCGATGAGAATACAGCACCCCCTTGGGATTGCCCGTGGTACCCGAGGTGTAGCACAGACCGGCTGCCGTGTTTTCATCGAATGACTTCCATATGAAATCGTCATCGGCCGAATCGATCCAGTCTTCGTAGGCCACAGCGTTGGGTAGGTTCGTCTCGGGCATGTGTTCAGAATCCGTCAACAGGATGTACTTCCTGACAGTCCCGAACTTGCTTTGGAGTGCTTCCACGATGGGCACAAAGGTGAGGTCGACAAACATGATCTCGTCTTCGGCATGATTGACGATGTAATCAAGCTGCTCGGCGAAAAGGCGCGGATTCAGGGTGTGATAGATCGCACCGTTGCCCATGATTCCGAACCACACCTCCAGATGGCGCTCGGTGTTCCACGCCATGGTTGCAATGCGGTCACCCAGTTTCACGCCTTCCAGCTCCAGCGCCCTGGCTACCCTGAGAGAACGTCTGCGCACGTCGGCCAGCGTGGTTCGCCGAATCGGCCCCTCCACGCTGCGGGTTACCATTTCGCGCTCTCCGTGATTCAGCGCCCCGTGGTCAAGAATGGTGTGCGCCAGCAGGGGGTAGTCTTGCATCAAACCTAACATTAATAATTCCTTTCCCGTTGCAATAGATAAGCTCAAGCGTGCGAATGGATCAATTTAATCCGCTTTGCGAACAAACGCCAGTGTCTTTCGAGTCTTGGGCTGGGATAATAGAGGCCTTATATGTAGTCAATATCCCGCACTTTTCCAGACAGGTAATGACAAATGTACGACTGCACCCGGAATTACATCGATGGTGAATGGGTAGAATCCAGCGCCGCAACGAACCATGACATCATCAATCCCGCTACCGAGGAAACTATCGGCAAGGTCGCCTTCGGCAGCGGTGAAGAAGTAGACCGGGCGGTGGCCGCGGCCCGCGCGGCCTTCACTGCATTCTCGCAGTGGACCGTCGAGCAAAGAATTGATCTTCTTAACCGGATCGTGGACGTCTACAAAACCCGCTGGAACGACATCGCCGAGGCCATCACGTCTGAGATGGGTGCACCAACCCCGTTTTCGCAGCGCGCGCAGACCGGCTCCGGACTCGGGCACCTCAGAGCGGCAATTTCCGCCTTGCAAAGCCTGGAGCTGGAGGAGGCCGCCGGTAATTCCACAGTGCTGAAAGAACCCATTGGAGTTTGCGGCCTGATCACGCCCTGGAACTGGCCCATCAACCAGATCGTCTGCAAAGTGGCGCCGGCCCTGGCCGCCGGCTGCACTGTTGTTTTGAAACCCAGTGAAATTGCTCCGGTTAACGCTACGCTGTTTGCCGAGGTATTGCACGAAGCAGGGGTCCCGGCCGGTGTATTCAATCTCGTCCACGGCGACGGGCCGGGAGTGGGCGCCGCCCTGTGCAAACACCCCGATATCGACATGATATCTTTCACCGGTTCTACCCGCGCCGGAATCCTGGTCGCCAAGGCTGCCGCTGATTCCGTTAAAAGAGTGGCGCAGGAACTGGGCGGCAAGTCAGCCAATATCATCCTGGAAAACGCACCCCTCAATGAGGCGGTTTCGAGTGGTGTCCATGGCATGTTTCACAATTCCGGTCAGTCCTGCAACGCACCCAGCCGGATGCTGGTTCCCGAGAAGCTGTACGAGGAAGCCGTCGCCATTGCGGCCTCGGTCGCATCCGAAATTCATCCCGGCGACCCGACTGAAGAAGGCAGCGATATCGGTCCTGTTATCAGCGAAGTTCAGTACGACAAGATTCAGAACCTGATCAATGCAGGTATTGCAGAGGGCGCCAGGGTTGTCGCCGGCGGCCCGGGCAAGCCGGAGGGCCTGGAAACCGGCTACTACGTCAAACCCACTGTTTTTCGCGATGTAAACAATGACATGACCATAGCCCGCGAGGAGATTTTCGGGCCGGTGCTGTGCATGCTCCCATACAGTGATATCGACCAGGCGGTCGCCATTGCCAATGATTCACCTTACGGGTTGTCCGGTTATGTCTGGGGCGGAAGTGCAACCGAAGCCATGACTGTTGCCCGCAGGCTGCGTACCGGCATGGTTCATATCAACGGAGCCCCGACCGATGTACTGGCACCTTTTGGCGGGTATAAACAATCAGGCAACGGCCGTGAATGGGGCGCGCATGGTATCGAGGATTTCCTGGAAACCAAAGCGGTGATGGGTGCCTGAGCGGAGACAAAGCAACTCGTGAGCACCCTGATCACTGTCGATCTCGATGCGCTCTCGACAAACTACAGGCTGTGCTCTGAGCGCCTGAAGCCCGCATCTTGTGCAGCGGTAGTCAAGGCTGACGCCTATGGCCTGGGCATTGAAAAGATCGCACCCGCCTTGTGGAAAGCCGGCTGCAAACAATTCTTTACGGCCACGCATCGAGAGGGCATCACGCTGCGCTCCCTGCTGCCGGACGTTGAAATTTTCGTCTTCGAAGGGGTCACCGAACCAAGCACGGGGGCATTTCTCGACCACCGTCTGATTCCGGTTCTGATATCACCGCAACAAGGCCTTGTATGGGCGGAAACCGCCCGCCGCATCGGCGAGCCCCTGGCTGCCGTTTTTCATATCGACACGGGGATGACACGGCTCGGTTTCGGCAAGGAGGAAATGGTCGCTTTTGTTGGATCCGGCGATCACATGGACTGGCTGGACATACGCTATGTCATGACCCATTTCGCCTGCGCCGACGACTCGGACTCCGGCATGTCGGATGCCCAGCTGAAGCTGTTCGACGATTTGCGAAAATTGTTGCCTGCAGCGCCCACCAGTATTGGCAATTCGGCAGGCGCCCTGCTGGGCAAAAAGTATTCGGGCGACATGGCGCGGGTGGGTATCGCCCTGTTCGGCGGTAATCCCTACCTGGAAGGCGAACCGCCTTTCAAGCCGGTTCTGCGCTGGCAAAGCAGAATCCTCCAGTTGCGGGAAATCAGCCAGCAGTCTCCCGTGGGTTACGGCGCCAGCTACATTGCAAAACCCGGCATGCGCATCGCGACCGTGGGGACGGGCTATGCGGATGGTTATCCCTGGTCACTGGGCAACCGGGGCATCGCAGCCATCAGCGGGCACCGCGTTCCCGTCGTCGGCAGAGTCTCGATGGACCTGATTATGCTGGACGTTACAAATGTGCCTGCTCAGCTGGTGCAACCGGGCTGCCTGGTGGACCTGGTCGGCCCCGACATCACGCTGGAGGAAGTTGCGGAACTCGCGGGCACCATCAATTACGTCATATTGACCCAGCTAGGAAGCAGGGCACGCAGAGTATTTACAGGTGAAAGCCCCTGATCGAAATCAGAAAATGATTCACGGCTCCCGGTAGCCTTCGAACTTGCGGATCACCCGGGCCATTTCCGCATCTTCCAGAATCACCGCGCGCCCCATACCCAGGCAGTGCAAATAGGTTTTGGCCAATTGTTCCACTTCAATGGCCAGGGCCAGGGCCGCGCCCAGGTCTTTTTCCAGGCACAGCAGGCCATGATTGGCCATCAGGCAGGCTTTGCGTCCGCTCAGCGCAGCGACCACAAGATCGGAAAGTTCCTGGGTGCCAAACGTCGCATAGGGCGCACAGCGGATATTCCGTCCGCCAGCGATGGCCACCATGTAATGAAAAGCCGGTATGGGCTCGTGCATGCATGCCAGGGCCGTGCTATGTGCAGGGTGCGCATGCAACACGGCGCGGGCATCTGGCCGATTCCGGTAAATATCCAGGTGAAAGCGCCATTCACTGGATGGCCGGCATCTTCCGGTGGAGTTTCCATCGCCGTGGACAAAAACAATGTCGTCCGGCTCCAGGCCGGAATACTCCATTGCGGCGGGCGTGATCAGCATGCCATCCTCAAACCGGATGCTGATATTTCCGGCTGTGCCCTGGTTCAGGCCGCAACGGTTCATTTCGATCGCCGTGTCGATCAACGTTTTGCGGGTTGAATCAGTCATCCAGAAATCCTCCCTGTTCCGGGTAGAGCGACAACAATCCCTGTTCGCTGGCATCGCATATACCCCGCTCGGTCACCAGGCCGGTTATCAGCCGGGCCGGCGAAACATCAAAAGCATAGTTGCGTGCTGTTACACCAGCGGGCGTGATCTGAACCTGGCTGTTTTCTCCTGAAGGAAGCCGTCCCCAAACCCGGGTGACCTCCGAAGACTCGCGTTCCTCGATGGGCATACCGGCAACCCCGTCCGCCATTTGCCAGTCAATTGTCGGTCCTGGCAGAGCCACATAGAAAGGCACTTCGTTGTCCTTTGCGGCAAGTGCCTTCAGGTAGGTGCCGATCTTGTTACAGACATCTCCATTACGTGCCGTACGGTCGGTACCGGTGATACACAGGTCGACCAGGCCCTTTTGCATCAGGTGACCGCCCGCGTTGTCCACGATCACGTCATGGGCAACGCCATGCGCATCCAGTTCCCATGCGGTCAGCGCCGCACCCTGATTGCGCGGACGGGTTTCATCCACCCACACGTGAACCGGGATTCCGGCGTCATGGGCCTGGTAGATCGGTGCGAGCGCCGTGCCCCAGTCCACCGTCGCCAGCCAACCGGCATTGCAGTGAGTGAGTATGTGAAAAGCGTCAGTGCCGGGACTTCGCGCCTTCCATAACGTCTGGATCAGGCCCAGGCCATGCTGACCAATGCGAAAATTGATATCCACGTCTTCGTCACATATTTGAGCCGCCGTCTGGTAAGCCACGGCAATTCTCTCTGCCGGATCCACCGCATGAAGCACTTCGCACATGCGCGACAGCGCCCAGCGTAAATTGACCGCGGTGGGACGTGTAGCCAGCAACAGCCGCGCCGCCTGGTCGATCGAGTCGTCATCGGCCTGATCCCGCATCGCCAGGGCCATGCCATAGGCGGCAGTGGCACCGATCAGGGGTGCGCCCCTGACACGCATGGCGGTAATCGCCTCAGCCGCCTCGGCCAGATTGCACAGAGTGCGAATTTCCAATTCGTGCGGAAGCACGGTTTGGTCGATGATGTCCACCGACAAGCCGTCTTCATTCAGCCAGATTGAGCGATGCTGCTTTCCGTTGATTTTCATGACCAGATCAAATTACCACAGCTGGATTACCGGGTGACAAATTTTGGCAAAAGACTGTCGCAACAGGTCAGATTCAGCTTGTAATCATCAGATATTGATGTTGAATTTAAATTAGATAAAATATTTATCATATTGTTTTATAACATATTTAATATTGTTTAAGGGATTATCTGAAAATCTGGCACGTAAATTGTATTAACAATACTGCAAACATGCTTTACAGACAGGGAAAACAGATAGAGCAGTTTCCAGGGAGTTAGGAAAATGATTCATCAAAATCTGCAACACACCGTATTCCATATTGAGCCACTCAAGAACATTGTTGGCGTTGGCAGTGCCACGGCCTATCAGATTTGCCTGGCCCCTGGAAAAACACTCGGGCAAATAGGGGCAGTCATTGATCCTGCTATTCAAAAAGCCTCAAACGATCATCTCTATGCCCAGGGCAGCAACATGCTGCGCAAGACCGAAGTGAACCAGTCCTGGTTCAGGCGTCTAGTCTCCACTCTGAAGCGCTGATATCACCACCCATTCAGTACCCATTCCGCTGTGGGTCGACAGCGGACTTCACAAACAGTGCCGAAATGCCTATGCTTTGGGTTGTTCAAACCATCGCGAGAGCAAACCAATGGCGACCTACCAATGTGAAAAGTGCGGCATGAGCGTAAACGCAACCTGCGGCCACTGTGACGCACCCCTCGAAAATGACGCGCTCGAACTGCCTGACGGCAGCGAAGTGCAAATTTCCAAATGCCCCAACGGCCACGGCAAGATCAAGTCGCCATTGTGTTGCGGGCAGGATATGAGCTGCTCTATCGGTTAAGCCGGGAAATCAGTCCTCCGGGGAACCGCCGCCGTCATCCTTGTCGCGGTCCTTGCCGCCAAGAAGATCAAATATAGCGCTCTTGGCGGCCTCTTCGAGTTGATCTTCGGTTGAGCTGCTTTCGGATTCGGCCGACTCCACATCTCCGGCAGACGTTTTTGCGCCCAGGCCCAACTGGTCCAGCAACAGGTCCGTGGCCTCGCTTTTCAACAAAGCTTCCCAATCCACCGTAACCGTGGGTGCTTCGGGCGTACCTCCGACCCTGAAAGGAACAGACTTGCCACCCAACTCGGCGGCCAGCGGATCCTCTGCCAACTCGGGAACATCCCGGACAGCCGCCACCAGCCCGAGGTCAACCCGGGAAGTTGCGAGGTCGATCACCCCGTCGCCCCGGACCGTGAGGAAAGGCAATTCACCGATCATTTCCCGGGTCGTGATGACGCCTTCTTTGACACTGGCGGCCAGTTTCATCCGTGAAAACACGGTTCGGTTCGGTTCTGCTTCGGGAGGCGCAAGGCCCTTGTACAAGGCCATGCCTCTGCGGATTTCATACCAGATGTTTATCCCTTCGAGAGCGCCTTCGGTCAGTGTCAGGCCGATGTCGCCATTGAGGCTTGCAAGAACCTCCGCGCTGTCGTAACCGCGACCGGTCAGCGTGGTGTGGCCAAGCGCCACGCCGGATAGTGACTCCGTATCCACCAGCTCCGATACCAGACTCTGAAAAGTAATGGAATCAATACTCTGATCCAGGGACAGCACCGGCACATCGCCTGAACCGTCCAGGTTGATATCGCCGCTGTACCGGCCGCCGTAGAATTCTGCCGTAAGGGGATGGATGCGCAGCCTGCCATTCCGAATCAACAGGCCGAGCTCGGCGTTACTGAAATCCAGGCCTGCCAGGCGTAACTTTCCTGCGCTCAGCTGTCCCTGAATTTCCTGCCCCTGTAGTTCTTCTTTGGGCATGGCGACATCTTCATCCCCGGCCCCGGAAGCGTCAGAGGCCGGTTCCAGGTACCGATCGAGATCAATTTCATCCACATGGAGATCGAACCCGAATTTTGGCGTGTCCAGGTTGCGTATGTGCATCTGTCCGGTGAAGCGGCTCTGATCCAACTCCAGAATGAACTCACTCAGGTTGATTTGTTGTTCGTCACCGGACAGCTTTGTCCTGACAGTCGCCCGTTTCAGCACTTCGGGGTCAGCCGTCATGGGAGGGGTGATGCCCTGGGCCTGCAGGAACTCGACAGGTGAAAATTCGGCCAGCGACAGCGAACCGCTGAAAGTCGGTGCCTCCAAAAGTTTTTGAACGGATAAGGCGCCATCGGCCCGGATGCCGGAGAGCGCGGCAGAAAATGACTCCAGTTCCATGACCTGTGATGCGAGGTCAAGATCGACACGGGGCGCCAGTATCTGAATTTCGCTGGCGTCATTCGCAGCATCGAGCGCCAACGCCATCTCAAGATCTGTCAGGGCATACTGTTGGGTATCCAGGTCAATCGCAACAATACCGGTCATCGCCACATCCACGCGCGCACCAGCCGTAACATCTTCCAGGGCCGCAGTCAGTGTGACCGGTACAGAACCTGCTCCGCCCAGCGCACCGGTCCGGAGAGAAAGTCCGGTCAGGCGATAATGTCCGCCCGAGCTATCGTCCCGGTATTCAACTCGTGCATTGCGAATGTTCAGTCCTGCCACCCGTCTGTCTGTAAAAGGACTGGACCCCGGGTCCGGTGCCGGCTGCTCAGTGGAGGCCGCCGCCAGGTCACCCCAATTGCTTAGCCCCTGTTCATTAACAGCCAGGTTCAGCTCGAGCCCATCCAGGATGATTTCATCGAGCGAAATCTGCTTGCGGAACAACGGAACCAGTGCCACGCCTGCCCTGGCCTGCCCAATCTTCGCGAAAGGCTGGTCACCGAAGCCACTGGCATTGCCCAGGCTGAGTTGTTCCACTTCGACCGCCAGCCAGGGGAAGACTGAAAAATCCAACGGTCCATCAATTCGCAGTTCACGGCCTGTTTGAGCAAACACTTCGCTGCTGATCGCCTGCTTGAGGTCGCTCTCGTCGTAAATCATCGGCAGCAAAACGGCGGCGGCCACTACCAGTAATACAATGGCCCCGGCCAGCCCCAGCATAATCTTGAGTAAGCCTTTCATCGGATAAACCTCCCGTCAGGGATTTAAGGATAGCACCAGATTCGAGGCCGGTTTTGAACCTGTGGCAAACGGTTCATTTGGCGACCGCTCAACCACCGCCTTGATGCAGACCCGGCCGCACAAACAGGATACGCACGAACAGGAAAGCGCCGAAAAGCAGCAGCCAGATCAGCGCTGCAAATAATATGG
Source organism: uncultured Lysobacterales bacterium (assembly GCA_937924405.1). GTDB lineage: Bacteria > Pseudomonadota > Gammaproteobacteria > Xanthomonadales > SZUA-36 > JAHEFT01. The sequence goes on along the minus strand of CALDVW010000077.1, from coordinate 12,155 downwards.
CGAAGGAATCCTTGAACCAGCCTGCGGCGTTCAAGGCCAGCAGCAGCGCGACAGCAACAAAAAGTGACCACAATACATACGCCAGGGAACGATTGATGGTGGGGTCCGCTGATTGAAGCGGATCGCGGGATTTTTTCCAGATCACTGCGACAGCAAAGAAGAACACGACTGACATAAGACCGGAAGCAAGCCGGCTGGCCGCGGCCTCGTTGTAATTCCTGGCCAGGTACAGGCATAGAAACGCCCCGAATACCGCGAACAATGTCAGGAACAGCATGGTTCCGATTCTCAGCCTTTCGGCCGCAGACCAGTTTCTGGGGTCACCGGACAGCACAACCGCTATGCCGGCGAAGCCGGCCAGGCCGACACCTGCTTCTATGGTAATGGACAGCAATTCGTTCACTGCTTGCCTTACTCCTTCCAGATTTCGGATTTTTCGTTCCGGTAAAAGCCGGAGGTAAAAAATACTTTACCACTGACATGTTGAGATGGCATCCAAGGCACAAATCTCCGGGCCTGGAAAGCCTCTTTGCAGCCAGCCCGGACTATTCAAAGAATCTTAATGCAATTGGCGGTATTCTTTAGGTGCAATATTTGATCGGTTGGCGAATGATGAAACGAGACATCGATTTCTGGTTGATTCAGACAGTGGGCTGGCTTCTGCTGCTATACCTCATATACGCTCAGGCCATTCCCGCATTCAACTACGAGACCGGGGTCGCGATGGGGACGCAGGAGCCATCGGAAGTCGTTTCGGATGTGGGTGTGGCCTTCTGGTACGGATTCGCGTTCGGCGACCTCATTGCGTATATACCCTTGTTGGCAATTGGCCTGATCGGCTATTGGGCAGGTAAAGCCTGGGGGCACATTATTCTGGCTGCCGCATTGGGCATCACCATCTACTGGCCCATTGTGTGTCTGGCTGCGGTGGTTGCGGCGCGGGATGCTTCGGATTGGCGACTGGTCAATGAAACACCCTACTGGATTGTGCTGCCTCTGGTCACATTCTGGGGCGCCTGGGCTTTGTGGCGATTGACACGTTAGGTGCGGTCCTTCAAGCAAATCCGGTTTGTAGCTGCCAAGTTATCACATTGAAAAAAAGCCACCTGAATAGGTGGCTTTTTGATTTTCACGTGCTCGTGGCTGAATAAAAGAAACCTGCTCAGAAGCTGGTTCTCAAGGTCACGCCGTAGGTGCGGGGCTGGTTGACCAGGAATCCCACCCGGGCCCGTGAGCCACGCTCCTGGTCCAATGCCAGGCGGGCCTGCTCATCGGTCAGGTTATTGATGTAGAAAGCCAGGTCCCAGCGGTCGTTGCGGAATCCTACCCGCGCATTTACGGTCGTATAGCTCGGAAGCTCAGGCTCAAACGTGAAACAGCACTGTGTGAGCGGGCCGCCGATGGTTCCGCCGCCGCCTTCTTCAAAACCCAGCATGTTGACAAAACCGAAACCTTCGTCGTAGTCGCCAAACTGTGTGACTCTGGAGCCAACATATTGAGCGATTCCATGAATGTAACTTTCCCAACTGTTGTTCATCGGGATGACATAGGTCCCGGCCAGCGCTGCCTGAAATTCGGGTACCGCCGGTAGACGGTTTCCATCCTCCAGACCGGCGAGGATGGTTTCGCTGCCGTCATCTGCTACAGAAACAACGGAGGAATCCAGCTCTGCATTGATATAACTCGCCGTGAGCGCCCAATCGAAACGTTCAGTCTGCTGGGCGGCGAATTCGAATTCCACACCGGCACTATGTGCTTTGGGAACGTTGTAGACGATACGCGAAGAACACGATCCAGCCAACAGTACGGCCTGCAGGTCCTTGATGTCCTGGTAAAAGATGGCTGCGTTAAACATCGCCCGACCGCCCATGAACATGGACTTCATGCCAATTTCATAATTCCACAGTTCCTCGTCGCCGAAACTGTCATTGCCACCGAATGTAGCCTCGTCCTCGGGCGTGCACAGCGGGATGTTCAGGGGATCATTGAGGCCGCCCAGGCGGAAACCTTTTGAGACCTGACCGTTAATTGAAACATCATCGTTGATGGCATAGTCCGCAATGAAGCGTGGTGCGAATCCATCGGCCTTGGCGGTGCCGGTGGTTGTTCCCGGCTCGGCAAAAATTCCATCGAAAGTCTGGACGCGGTTTTCATCAAAATCGTAGTAGCGCAGTCCACCGGTCAGGTCGAGCCGATCAGTGGCTGCCCAGCTGATTTCTCCGAAAAAGGCCAGTTGTTTGAATTTATAGGTCAGGTCAGACCAGAAAAGTCCGTCTTTTGGTGCTATGTAATCACCTTCCGTGGGAATGCCGCTAAGGTCTTCAAATCCCGCGACCAACAGTTCCTGGCCGTAGTTTCGTTCGAAGTCGCTGTAGAAGACGCCCCCTACCCATGTAATCGTGTCATTGCCCCCGTCGAGCCTGAGCTCCTGGGTCCAGCCATCGACGTTGGTAAAGTCGTCCAGTGGCGCATCCAGGGTATAAATCTCTTCGTTGAGGCCAATGGACCCGCCCGTGATGCTGGAAGTCAGCGCACCGGCGTCGCGACCGGCGACCAGGCTGCGGTCCGTATACGAAGTGATCGACGTTAAATTGACCTCGCCGAAATCGTATTCGATCTTCAGGTCGGCAAGAGTGAATTCGTCAGTGAAAACCTCGTCTAATTGAGTGTACTGCTCGTTTTCTCCAAACGAAACGTTGGGGCGTGTCGTGGTGTATTCATTGGCCAGTATGTTGAATAGATCTTCACGATTGTAGCCGTTGAACTCCACCTTCTGATATACAATTCGCGGAGTGATCACCAGTTCGTCAGTCGGTTCGAACCGGAAGGCCAACCTGCCGCCATAGCGTTTTCCATCGTTGACGTCTTTTTTGAGACTGCCGTCGGGCTGGTGGGAATCTATCCAGCCGGGAATATCATCATAGTAGGCAACGATGCGCATCGCAGAGCTGTCACCCATCGGCGTGTTGAAAAAGGCTTTCGCGTATCCGCCAGAGCCGCCGCTGTCGATGGTGCGCAAATCCAGCTCCACCGCGTTGCTCGTATAGTCGAGGTCTGGTTGATTGGTTATATACCGCACCGTCCCGGATAGTGAGCCTGAACCGAACAGGGTTCCCTGTGGTCCACGCAATACCTCTACGCGGCTCAGATCGAAAAGGTCGAGATCGGGCGTGAAAAGCGACAGTGAAATCACCGATTCATCCAGGTAAACTCCGACCTGCTCCTTGATGCCAGGCAGGTCCCGGTCCTGTTTACCAGCCGAGGCGCCACGGATGGCGACCACGCTTTGCCCGGGACCGAGATTCATGACTGAGAAAGAAGCGACTGTCTTGGACACATCCTCCAGTGACACAAGACCGCTTCGGCGCATTTGGTCCTCGGTTCTGGCGGCCACGGAAAAAGGAACATCCTGCAAAGTCTCTTCGCGTTTACGGGATGTGACCGTCACCTCTTCCATCACCAGATCTTCGGATTCAGTGGCTGCTTCTCCCTGGTCGCTTTGTGCGAAAACCGGATTGACTGAAAAAAGAAATGCAGTAGCTAGTGATATTGGCAAGTATTTACAAACCATGTTGACTCTCTCCAAGCGGGCTGTTCTGACGATTGGTGCGGCCAGCAACCCTGATTATGCAGTAAATCTATGCGTTTACTGTCTCTAAGACAGGAATAATACGTCATTTTTTGTTTTTGTAAAAAAGAAAATGCCAAAATATTCATCAATATATTTGATGATGCCAACACTGCAACATCAGAAACCGGCTCTGCATAACCCGGCAGGGGCGCTGCATTGCGCTTCAATTCCTGTCGCTAGTCGCTTTATGACCAGCCATATCCTTGCAGCTGGTTTCTCAGGGCGATAATTTTCCCAACTGGACAAACTGAGAATGAAAAGTTTTGAAAATGCGGGTTCAATCGGCAGGTCTATAATCGACAGAAGCGTTTCCACTCGTTGGGTGAAAGGAGATAGTCAGAATGAAACTCAATGGATCGTGTCACTGCGAGGCAGTGCGTTTCAGCGTCTGCGGCAGCGCCCTGTGGGTCTGGGATCCCCGCTGGCCTGAATTGATGCATCCGTTCGCCTCGGCGATCGATACGGAATTGCCGGTGCCACCCAAACGTAACCATATGATGCTGTCCTCGAAGCCAACGGCACTATATCGGTAAAAAGAATCAATCCGGCCATTTTCCGGTAATCCTTACAGGCTTGAAATTTGTTCTGCTGTCAGTTCACCGATACCCAGTGACTCAGGGGTGCGCAATGCCTCGCCCGCATAGTCGCGATTCATCAGCACCGAGGCGAGCCGGATCAAGCTGTCGATGGTCGGAGTTTCAATACCCACCTGTTTGCCCAAACGCGACATGAATTCGAGCCCGTACCCTACATCCTCGTTTATATAACGGTGGTCAAGTTGCGGCTGGGCGGTTATGCCGAGAAATCCGGGCGCTTTCCGGTAACCGGAACCGTAATTGTTCTCCAGCATGTAGCCCTGGCGCATTCCCATTTCCGGGTCTGAGAAAACTTTGATACCCAACCGCTCCCCAATGGCTATTCGTTCGCGGTCGACGGACTCGATGATCCTGCCAACCGAGTCGGTCACACCTTCCTCGTAAAAAAGAAAATCACCTTCACCTTCTATTCGCGCCGAATTACACAGGCTGACGGCTGGATGGATAACCGGATTGGCGTTTTGCAGACTGGTCTGAATCACACTTTTGGCCGGCTCCATCGTGGGGTACACGTCCGAGATCAGCTGCAGTATATTCGCGGTTTCGCGGCCCGGTAATGCCGCCAGCAGATTCCCTGCTTTCAACTTGAGAAAAACATGGATATGGCCGGGCTCGGTAAGGCGAACAGCATAATGCAAGGTGTGGGTTTCCGCGACACGAATGGTATCGTCTTCAACGGCCAGGCCTGCCGCCCGCTTGAAAGCCAGCGCACCGCCGCAGGAACCGGGAGTGACGATCACCGTCTGGCCCGGAAACAATTTACCGGCAACTGCTTGTCCGAATGGCTCGGTGCTGAAAGCCGGGCCCACAACGTACACGAGCTCGGAGTTTTCCAGGGCACGATCGATGTCGTGACCGGCATACTCGATGGCGTTGAAACCTGAAATATCGCCCTCGGCGCGAATGCCGCCACTTTCTGCAATCGCCGCAATGTTAGCGGGAAATTGTGGAAAATCATAAAGGCTGACCTGGTGCCCATGGGCGGCGCAGTCGAACGCGACAGTGGTTCCGCCTGCTCCGGCGCCCAATACGGTAATGTTCATGAGTTACCTCTTTCGTTGAGTAGGATTGCAAATCAGTTGGTGATTAACCCGCTTCGTGCGAGTGTACCGTGAGACTGAAACTCATGGAAATTCGTAACGGCAACACCGAAACCTCCTGATACCAGGGTTGGACGCCACCCATGCATCTATTCAGGCTCTCTACTCATGATCTGAATTTGTTTGCTCATGCCAGGCTGTTTGTTGGGCGGCATTCAAGCTAGCGATCATGGCCAGGTTCAATTTCTGGCGTTTCTTCAACGGGAAAAGGGCCATCTTCAAAAAACCTGTCGTGATAGCCTTTCTTGCCAACCTGAACTGCCAGTTTGCTGCGGTAGTCCCGGCCTTCGAGTAAGTCGGATATAGCGCGTTCAAAGCTAAATTCGGGTGACCAACCCAGAGTGTTTCTGGCCAGTCGATTGTCATAGATGCGGCCAATTGACGTGAACATGGACCAGCCGCGGTCTTCGTAGACCTTTTCGTATCCAGGTACATAACGGGCCACTACCGATGGCGTGTCATTGGCCAGGGCAGCGGCATCTTCGCACCGGAAAGGGCTGGTAGCGCTGATGATGAATTTACCGAAGCCGAGTTCCGGTGCTTTTTCCATGGCACATACATGCGCGGTCACCATGTCGTGCAGATCGGCCCGCCGGAACAACAGCTCGTTTAGTTTCAGGTTGTCATCATCGAATGCTTCACGTTTGTACCGATTATCGTCGTCTTCGGGAAAGAAACGCGAGGTACGCAACACGACGCAGGGAAGAGCCATGTTGCGGCTGAACAAACGGCACAGGTTTTCAGCGGCAAGCTTGGTTGCGCCGTATATATTCTTGGGTTGTGGGGGCATTGCCTCGGTCACCCAGACTGCCGGTTCGCCCTTTGCCGGGCGCAGAGCATCACCGAAGGTGCTGGTTGTGCTGGTGTAAATGAATGATCTGGTCTTGTGCTGTACGGCCGCTTCGAGCAGGGTCAGAGTTCCGCTTATATTGGTATCGACAAATGCCTGGCGACTGTGGGTAGCCACATGGGGTTTATGCAAGGTGGCTGCGTGAATGACAACGTCTATTCCCTGCATGCACTGGTTGACAAATTCGGGGTCGGTGATCGAACCTGCATGTCTGGTGAAGTCCGATCGCTTAATGTCGACACCAACAGGGTTTAACCCAATCTGATCAAGATGGCGGACCAGCCCTTCTCCCAGGTGGCCAGCACTCCCGGTTACGAGAACATTCATGCACTTATTGTATCAGGCGAACCCAAATCTGAAGCGATGGTGACTGATCGCCTATACTGCAATCACCTGCAACAAAAAGAAGATTAGTCCTATGCCTGAAATGACCTTACTGGGATGGATTCACACGATTATCGCCATCATTGCCCTGCTGTCGGGTTTTTATACTCTGGTGGTTTACAAAGTAATTACTCCAGAGCAAAAATCAGGCCGGCTCTATTTGCTCTGTACCTTTATCGCCGCGGTGACCGCGCTGATGATTTACAAACATGGCGGATTCGGGCCGGGCCACGCTCTGGCCGTTCTTACCTTGCTGGCCCTGGCCGGTGGTTTTGTCGTTACAAAAATTCCGGCATTGGCGAAGATAGCGGATTACTTTCGAGCATTATGTTTTTCGGGTACTTTGCTTTTCCACATGATTCCCGCGATTACTGATGGGCTATTACGCCTGCCGGTCGGGGACCCGGTACTGACCGACCCCCAGGACCCTTTGCTGAAGAAATTTTACCTGGCATTTCTGGTAATTTTCCTGGTGGGTTATGTCATGCAGTTTCTGTGGCTCAAAAAACATAGGAAGCCTTGAGGCAGAAACGGCTGGCCGTGGGTCGCCTGCGGCTCCTGGACTGCCGCAGCCGTTTCGACAATACCCGCTAGCGGCCAGGCATGTTCAAAACCCCAGCCGCTGATTGGAATCGGCAATATCGACCTGGTTAGGAATATTCGTCTTCTTGTGTGCGTTCTTTTTTCAGATCATCTTCGATCGTCAACCAGCTGACCCAACTCTCAACGCCATAATGCCCCTCGGGGGGAGCGAGCTCCGGATCGTCCAGCGTGCCGGACAGAACGGATAACCAGTCTTCGTTGAGCGGGCGGAAGAACATGGGCGAGCCACAGTCCGGGCAAAAGCCCCGTTCGACGAACCGGGAGGATCGATAGAATTTTGGCTCCCCTTTGATAATACGCAGCTGAGCCTTGGGGACAATCGCGCTGGTGGAAACCACGCTACCGGTCGATTTTTGACACATGCGGCAATGGCAATACCAATTCTCCGGCGAAGACACCTCGGCTTCGTAGCGGACCGCTCCGCACAAGCAACCTCCCGTCCAGGTCATTTTCCTTATCTCCTTTGAAAGATTTTGTGACAAAAATGCCAGTATATATCTATCGATCAAGGCAAATTGTCTCTGACCCGCCGATTAAGCTGCTCGATGGCGCATTGACTTAGATGTTGATGGCCCTAGAGGCGAATGGCAAGCGAGATAAGTGTCAGCGTGCTGATGCCAGCAACGATCGTCCGAAAAGCGTTCCAGTAATTCCATCGGCCTTCAAATGCCGCTCTTTCCGCTTGAAGTTCGGCAGGTGTCAAGGTCTCAAGTTCCAGCGCCTGGAGCCGATTGTTCATTGGAATATTGATCGTGAAGGTCGGAGCTTGCACCCCCAACACGTAAATCAAGGTTACGGCGATCAGCATGAGCCGCTGGATTCCATCCAGTGCGCCGAATCCGAGTATGCACGCGATGATCAACGCCAAGACTGATCCGACCCACACCACTGTAAAGCGCGGGTCGTTTTGCTGGATCACACGATCCATGACCTTGAAAGCGCTCAAGAAGTCATAGTCAGGCAAAGTTTTAATGCCAGGCATTACGACAACAGCAAAGGTGTAGACGAGGCCAGTGGTCAGAGCGCAAAGAAAAACTGCCATCAGAATCGCAATTTCAAACAGGGTCATAACGTGGTCCTCGATGATTGGCGATGCCGGCAGGTTTCAGGTATTCGTCTGACGATTCTGCCTCAGGCTAGCGTTATTGGGGCGAGATGCAAGTCTACCTCTGGCCGATCGCAGTTAAAATCACATCCAGATTGTGTTCCTAAATTAGTTCTGCTTTCCGCCTGGAAGCAGTCATTAGTGTGGCTGGATGCCTAATTGCTGCTGCGGAACCGAAGCAGAGCTGAATTATCACCTGGCATGAATCCATTACCACTGTAAAATGTAGTGCAGCGCAGATCGCGCATTGGGCCGGGAGGATCAGGCTGCATGAATAGTTTTGCAGTAGCACTCACTTTCCACGTACTTGCTGCCACCATCTGGACTGGCGGCCACATCGTCCTGGCTGTTGTAATACTGCCACGCGTGCTTCGTGATCGCGCCAGTGAGGACCTGCTCAAATTTGAGTCTGGTTACGAGCGCATCGGAATTCCTGCACTGCTAATTCAGGTCATCAGTGGCATCTGGCTCGCCAACCACCTGGTTCCAGGCTTCGCCAACTGGTTTGAAATGTCCAACCCGGCAGCGAGGCTGATCCTGATTAAGCTCTTATTACTGATGCTCACGGCTGGCTTCGCTGTCGATGCCCGACTCCGCGTGATTCCTAACCTTTCAGAACATAACCTGGTTTCCCTCGCCTGGCACATTATTCCGGTCACCATTATCTCGGTTCTATTTGTTATTGTTGGCGTCGCATTCCGAACCGGGTGGCTGTACTGATAAATATGGGTCATTGTCAGGCGTCCGACGAGTGACACGCACCGATTATCATTGGCACGTGCTCAACCATTCCTTGGATATACACGGGGGAATTTTCGGCTTCATTCAGAAGCCGCGCCAAGTTCCGAAATGGGTCGGAAGCAGCCACAGGCAGCTACAACTGGCGTATGTCCGCTTTAGCACTGCGGACTCAACCGGTCAGTGCAACACCTAACCACTAATATGAAGAAGGAGGGTGTTGCCTATGAAGACTCGAACGAACATTTCTTTCCCACACCATAAGAAGATTTATCAAATAGGCATAGCAAGTGGCTTTGCCCTTGGTTGCTTGCCGTCTTCAGTGGCTGCGGTTCAGACTCCGGCACTTGGCACATCGCTCGACCGGCCGCGTGGCTTCAATTGCTCGACTGCGAAGTACTGATGGAGCAGTTGGACGGCGACCGACCCTTCGCCCACTGCCGACGCGACGCGCTTGACGGAGCCGTGTCGTACGTCGCCCACTGCGAATACACCGGGCATGCTCGTCTCCAAGAGAAACGGTGCGCGACCAAACTGCGAAGCGCTACGTTGAGAGATGCCCGCTCCTGTCAGGATGAAACCCCGTTCATCTTTCTCAATCTCCGTCGGGAGCCAACCCGTGTGCGGCTCAGCGCCGATCAGGATGAAAAGCGCCTGTGCGTCGACCTTGGTCTCGGTCTTGGATGTAACGTCTCGCAACACCAGGTGGTCGAGCCGGCTGTCACCACCGCCGCCCACCACCTCGCAGCCAAACCGGGTCTGGATGGCCTCGTTCGACTCGATCTGACGGACGAGGTAGTCCGACATGCCTTCACGGAGGGATTCGGCACGCACCACGAGCGTGACACTTCGGGCAAATTGGGCGAGGTGCAGCGCGGACTGCCCCGCCGAGTTGGCGCCACCGACGACAAAGACGTCACGCCCAACGAGCGCTGGAGCTTCGGAGACCGAACCGCCGTAGTACACGCCGGCACCAAGCAGGGCCTCGAGTTCCCCCACCCCCAGCCGGCGGTAGCTGACCCCCATGGCCAGCAGCATGGCCGAGGCACGCACGCGGCCGCTTTCGGAAAGCGTGACGACTAGGTGGTCATTTTCGCGGGTGATACCGGTGACCGCCTGCATAAAGGCGAAGTCTGCGCCGAAAACCCAGGCCTGACTATATGCATTCTGGGCGAGTTGCCGACCGCTGACACCACGCGGGAATCCGAGATAGTTGCGGATAAGAGAGCTGGAGGTAGCCTGCCCGCCTATCCCGCCCTTATCGACGACCAGCACGCTGAACCCCTCCGACGCACCGTACACGGCCGCTGACAGGCCCGCCGGTCCCGCGCCGACGATGACGAAATCGAAATGCGTATGATCGGGGATGATCGGTCCACCCGTCGACTGCGAGATCTCCAAATTGGTGGGGTTCTGTAACACGCGGCCATCAGGGAACAGCACGAGGGGGAGTTGCGCCCCTTGCGGAGCCGAAGCAACAAGTTCCCGACCCTCGGGCGAGTTGGCCAGGCAAAAGCGGTGCGAAACGGCGCAATGCTGAAGCGCATCGCGCAGCTCGTAGGCGCGTCCTGTCCAGGACTCGCCGACGACGTCGACCGTGTATGGCGCCGCACGGTTTGCCTCAGCCCATTCGAGCAGCACCATCGAGATGGTCTGGTGGAATTGCTCGTCCGGTGACGCCGACGGCCGGAGGACGTAATGATCAAATCTACCGTTGGAGATGCCGTCGAAGATCGCCCGGCCAGTTGCCGGCTCACCCCAGTCGCCCCAAGGAATCAGCACTGCGCGCCTGGCGTTGGGGAGCAAATCGTGCGCCGCCCTCAGTACTTCATTGCCAAGGTCGCTGGCCCGCCAGGATCCGACAAGGACCAGGGCAACCTCTACCTGCGAGACAGCGAAGTGTTCGAGTCGTGCACGTGCCTGGTCGGTCGTTTGTTCACACACAATTTCGTAGTGCCGCCCGTAGCGATCCTTCAACTCACGCTCGATTATGGGCAGGTTGTTAGCATCGCCATCTACGGTAAGGAGGACGGGGCGGGCCACGGTGCTCGTCCCGCTCCCAGCATTCGTGTTCATTCCCATGTTCTGATTAAGCTCCGTTCACTTTATGACGCGACCGGGGTGTGGCACAAAGGGTCGCACTCCGGCGCTCGCTACCTTCGGTCACTTTAGCGTCATTCGCGCTTATTGCACAGGTCGCATTGGGCAAATGTCTTCTTTGGGTCGAAAACCGCTATCAGGCACGCAACCACGCTAATGACTGTAATTAGGCAGAAAGCAGAAGCAACTCAGGTCCGCCGCTGGTATGTGTTTATGACTGCTTCCTGCCAAAATCAGAACCAGCTGTATTTATGGCGTTCAATGCAAAGATTATGCCGCTGGGTCTCAATACCGTAGTATTTGATCGACACTTCAATCTCAGGAGACAAAATATGAATTGGGAAGCCATGGGAGCAATGGCTGAACTTGCTGGCGCGTTAGCGGTAGTGGTCTCTCTTGTGTACTTGGCCAGCCAGGTGAAATCCGGTACTCGAATGCTGAAGACGACTACTCGCGATTCTTCATTTGTGTCCTTAATGGATTTCAACCACGCCGTCATGTCAGACCCAGACCTCGCTTATATTTTTCAGGTGGGCTGTCATAATTACGATGCCCTCGAAGAGCGCGAAAGGGCTCGACTGGTCCATGTGTTTTACAGCTTCTTCAAGATGTTTGAAAAGATCTACCTTCATTTTCTCGATGGCTCGGTCGATGAGTCAGTCTGGGTGCACAACAAACCCATGCTTTTGGCATATGCGACCCAACCAGGAGCACAATATTATCTCTCCCTGAGAGAGAAAATCTTTGATCCACGCTTCTGGCAACTACTTCAAAGCGCTACTTCAAGTGAAACCCCGGCAGGGCATGTACTTAGCAAGCTAAATGTGGACAAATGATTTGGCAGTGCCTTCTGCATCAGCCCATTCCCTCTAGTCCGTCTGCCTGATTCCGTCGAGAAACTCCGGTACTAAGCCCCTCCCCCCAAGCTCGAAGGAAGGAGCGATGCCAGTAAACTGAAGTGCAAATCGATTAAAAGCTGTTGGCCTCAATTGACAACCTTGATTTCGGGCATTTTGTAGTTGCCGGAACTAACACTCTCACCCGGGCG
>CALDVW010000076.1 GCA_937924405.1 uncultured Lysobacterales bacterium | reverse complement strand
TACGACGGTGATGAGAGAGGTATCCGTTAACCCTTTCCAGGACAATCAACTGTCGGGAACAGTTGCTTAGCGAACAGGGATGTCTCGAGCGTGTCCTGGAAAGGGTTAACGGATACCTCGCCTGCGACACGCTCAAATCGTTGATTGGCTCGCTCCCAAGATTGCAAGTTCTCTAGGTTGCGAGGATCAGGTCGGCAGCTTTTTCGGCAATCACCATCACGGGCGCATTGGTGTTCCCGCCGATCAGGGTCGGCATGATCGAAGCATCTACCACGCGGATCGATTCAAGGCCATGAACCCTGAGGCTGTCATCGACGACAGCCATTTCGTCAGAGCCCATCTTGCAGGTGCCTGCCGGGTGATATACGAGCCCCAGTTTCTGCTTGCATCGGGCCAGGATCTGTTCGTCGCTTTGCGCATCCGCTCCCGGGTTCAACTCCTCCCCGCGGTAGTCGTCGAAGCTCGGTGAAGCAAGTATTTTCCGGGCCACACGAATTCCATCAACCAGGGTTTTACAATCGTCCGGGTGCTCCAGGAAGTTGAGTTCGATCCGCGGCGGATCGCCGGGATCCGGGGATCTCAGGGTCATGCGCCCCGTGCTCCTGGGACGCAGTACGCAAACATGGCAGGAGTATCCCTTCCTGCCCATCAGCTTGAGGTCCCTGCCACTGTCGTCGTAGAGCAGAGGCAGAAAATGCAGTTGAACATCCGGAGCTTCCAGATCACTGGAAGTCTTCAGAAAGGCGCCTGCTTGCGTGACGGAAGATTCGAGCTTGCCCTTTCTGCCGAACAGGTAACGGAACGGCTCGAGCGCCATGCGCAGCAATCCTGCTGGCGAAGACCTGAAGCCGTCGCCTTTCAGACTTTCTTGCAGAACACAGGAATCGACATGTTCCTGCAGGTTCAGACCCACGCCGGGCAGTTCATGAAACGATTCGACGCCCGCTTCTGCCAGTGAAGCCGGATCACCGATCCCCGACAGCATCAGCAGTTTGGGTGAATTGTAGGCGCCGGCGCTGAGAAGCACTTCCCGCCTGGCGAACACGCGCTCACTCGAGCCCTTTCGCCGGTATTCGATACCCACTGCCTTTTTGCCTTCGAACAGGATTCGCGTAGCCTCGGCGTTGCACCTGACGGTAAGATTCTGCCGTCCTCTCACGGGTTTCAGATAGGCGTGCGACGCGCTGCAGCGCCTGCCGTCCCTGATCGTGAACTGGTAAAAACCCGCACCTTCCTGTTCGGCTCCGTTGAAGTCATCGGTGGCCCTGTGGCCAGCCTCGACAGCGGCCTGCAGGAAGCGGTCGTTGATGGCGTAGTAGTTCCGGCAATCGGAAACATAAAGTGGCCCGGATCCGCCGTGAAGTTCATCGCCGCCGCGTTCGTTGCATTCGTTTTTCCTGAAGTAGGGAAGCAGGCTGGTCCAACCCCATCCCCGGTTGCCAAGCGACTCCCAGTGGTCGTAGTCGACCCGGTGGCCACGGATATAGATCATCGCGTTGATCGCGCTGCCGCCGCCCAGGGTTTTTCCCTGTGGGCAGAACACAGGCATCCCGTCACGGATATCCGCAACCGGCTCGGCGTCGAAGCTCCAGTTGTATTTGCGTGTGAACATGAAATATGCGAAGGCGCCCGGGATGCCGATCAGTGGTGTACGGTCCTCGGGCCCGGCCTCGAGCAGGCAAACGCGGGTGTCGCTGTCTTTACTCAACCGGTTGGCGAGCACGCAACCGGCGGACCCGCCACCGACGATGATGTAATCAAATTCGGAATCAGACATGATTTTTCCTGGTGTTTTCGTAAAACCGAGAAAAGCCTACAGCCGTTTTCAATGGAAACACATTAGCCGATGATCCTCAATCCCGGGGATTCATGCCGTGTGTTGTTGCTCCGTATTTTTTGCGTGATCCAAACGCAGGCATTTTTCCAGGCCGTGAACGTCCTGATTAGGAACGCGGCCACATTTGGGTGCAACCGTCTTCGTAAGTTGATCTAAATCAACTTGACGGCACTGCCTGTCCAAATAGTTCATTTTATCGCTTCAATTAATGCGGCGGCTTTTTTAGGATGCTAATCTGTACGTTCAATACTATCCTTGGGGTAGCTGAGTTCTTAAAAAGGTTGAATCGGAATCTAAAAGACACATGCATCGTCGATAGGAGAGACCATTATGAAAAATAAACTGGGTACAGGCTTGAAGCTGAGGGGAAGCCACCTGGCGATCGCCGCGGCGCTGGCCGTTTCTGCTCCCGCCCATGCCATTCAGTTTGAGTGGGGGAGCTGGAGTGGCAGCTGGGACAACACCATCAGCTACGGAATCTCCTGGCGGGGTGAAGATCCGGATCCGGCGCTGATCGGTAAAGGTAATGGCGGAACCGGTGAAGCCATCCTGACGGATGACGGCAACCTCAATTTCGAAAAGGGCGATATCTTCTCGAATATCATCAAGGGCACGTCCGAAATCGAAATCGACAACGGACAGTTCGGCGCCTTTGGCCGGATCAAATACTGGTACGATTTCGAGCTGGAAAACGGCAAGCAATTGCACGGTCATTCACCTAATAGTTACGCAGCCGGTGAAAAACTCAATGACAATGACTTTGCAGACTTTGCAAAATTTTCCGGTATCGCGCTGCTGGATCTTTTCGTCTATGGTGAATTCGAGCTGGGTGAATTTCCGCTGGATGTCCGAATCGGCCGCCAGGTATTGAACTGGGGCGAAGCGACCTTTATCCAGGGCGTCAACGTGCTCAATCCCATCGACGTTTCCGCCTTCCGGCGCCCCGGCGCCCAGATCAAGGAAGGCCTGCTGCCGGTTGGCCTGATTTACGGCAACCTGGGACTGGCCGGCGGATGGAGCATCGAGGCTTTCTACCAGTTCCAGTGGGAAAACACCGTTATCGATGGCTGCGGCACCTATTTTTCAGATAACGACTTCGCGGCCAAGGGATGTAATCAGCTATTGGCGCCCGAAGTGGAGTTTCCTCCGGGTTCCGGAAACTATTTCCCGGATTCCATCCTGCAGAACATCAATAACGTCAGGAAAGACCCCTTCATCAACGAGGCCAGCGACAGCGGGCAGTTCGGTGTGGCGATTCGAAACTACGTCGAGAAGCTCGATACCGAGTTCGGGTTTTACGCCCAGAGACTGCACAACCGCACACCGGTTCTCAATGTTCGCTACAACCTGGGCGGCGCGGTTTCCGGATCCGTCCTTGGCGGCAATCCTGTGCCGGTGTACTACCAGGTTGCCTACCCGGAAGACATTGACATTTACGGCCTGAGCTTTGCAACCAACGTGGGCGCGGTAGCCCTCTCAGGTGAAATCAGCTACAAGAAAGACATGCCGGTCAGTGTCAACGGTACCACCGAACTGCTGGGCGGTCTGGGCGTGTTGGCAACACAAGGCCAGTTATGCGGAACGCCAATCCAGGATGTTGCCTATGGCCAGTTCGGCGCACGAGCCTGCCAGGCTTTCTTCAGCTTCGCCACCACGGGCGATGGGCTGGCGGAGGGCTTTGACCGCTTCGATGTCACCCAGGCGCAATCGACGGCACTGTATTTCTGGGACCAGGGCCTGGGTTCACAACGCGTAACCCTGATCGGTGAAGTGGCCTGGATCGGCGTCAACGACCTGCCAGACACCTCGGTAATGCCT
>CALDVW010000075.1 GCA_937924405.1 uncultured Lysobacterales bacterium | reverse complement strand
CCCGCGCCACCGCAAATGCCGAAAAATCCGCCGGATTCCGCAGCTGAGTTCCCGTTCGGGGATTTCGATCTGCAGAGCATGGAAATTGAGTCTGCGCGTGCCACGAACGAAATGATCAAAGCGTTCAACGAACGCCAGGGCACGAATATCAAAGGTGCGTATACCAGTCAGCCGTTCGAGAACGACTGAAACAGAGGTATCCGGTAATGACGGAGAATACGGCGCCCCCGGGCGTCGTTTTCTTACCGCGCGATCAGAATGTCAAGTGCGGCTCTGCAGCCCGGGCATGGTGCGCTCCCACAGAACTTTTGGTCATGCTGCTTCGGCGTTGAGGTCAGAATGGATCGCTTCAGCTGCGCGCTTACCGGCGCCCGCCGCCAGGATCACGGTGGCTGCGCCGGTCACCGCGTCACCGCCGGCATAAACACGGTGTACGCTTGTTTCGACCTCACGTTCATCCACCAGCAGACCACCCCAGGAGTGCGTCCTGAGACCGGGCGTGGATTTGGAAAGCAGCGGGTTCGGGCGGGTGCCGATTGACAGCACGACGTTGTCGACCGGGAAAATGAATTCAGAACCCTCGATAGGTACCGGGCGGGCCCGGCCGGAGTCGTCGGGTTCTCCAAGCTCCATGCGCATGCACTTGAGGCCGGTCACCCAACCGTCCTCGCCCAGCACTTCGATCGGGTTGGTCAGCCAGTGGAACTCGACGCCTTCTTCAATGGCGTGCTCATACTCCTCGATGCGCGCAGTCATCTCGTTTTCACTGCGGCGGTAAACAACCATTGCGTGTTCAGCTCCCAGGCGCAAAGCGGAGCGAACGGCATCCATGGCCGTGTTGCCCGAGCCGATCACGGCCACGCGCTTGCCTACCTTCAGTGGCGTTTCCGCATAAGGGAACTCGAAGGCCTGCATCAGGTTGATGCGGGTCAGAAATTCATTGGCCGAATACACGCCGTTCAGGCTTTCTCCGGGGATACCCATGAACTTCGGCAGACCGGCACCGGTGCCAATAAAGATGGCGGAATAGCCCATCTCACCGAACAGGTCATCCATCTTGATGGTCTTGCCGATAATCACGTTATTGACGAACTCCACGCCCAGCAGTTCAAGCGACCTGATCTCCCAGTCAAGAATGGAATTGGGCAGGCGAAATTCCGGGATGCCGTAGCGCAGAACACCGCCGGGGGCATGCAGCGCTTCATAAACCGTAACGTGATAACCCAGGCGCGCCAGCTCGCCGGCACAGACCAGGCCGGACGGACCGGAACCGACGATCGCAATTTTTTCGTCACGCCAGGGTTGCGCAGCTTCTTCACTGCGCGGCTGTTCCATCTCCCAGTCAGACACGAAGCGCTCCAGGTGCCCGATAGCAACAGGTCCGAAGCGTTTTGTCATGTGACATTTCATTTCACACTGGGATTCCTGCGGGCAGACGCGCCCGCAAATGGCCGCCAGCGGGTTGGCCGTGCGGAGAATTCCGGCCGCAGTTTGCATATCTCCGGCAGCAACGGCGTGCATGAAATCCGAAATGGGAACCCGAACCGGGCAACCGTCAATACAAACAGGATCCTGGCAACGCAGACAGCGTTCCGCTTCAAACATGGCGTGAGAGAAGCAATAACCTTCGTTGACCTCCTCAAAATCGTGCGCCCTCATTTCGGGCTTACGAACAGGCATGGGGGTTTTGTCGGCGCGTTTAACAGGCATTATGCTGCTCCTGCGGCGGACCGCTGGCACGCGGCTGCCTTCTGTTCCTCTTTCACATACATCTTGCTGCGGCTCACCGCTTCATCGAAATCCACCTGGTGGGCGTCGAAAAACGGCCCATCCACGCAGGCGAATTTCACTTCACCCCCGACCGTAACCCGGCAACCACCACACATGCCGGTACCGTCAATCATCAGCGGGTCCAGCGAAGCAGTGGTGTCGATCCCGGCCGCATTGGTGGTTTTTTCCACCGCGCGCATCATCGGCATCGGTCCGATGGCAATGACGTAGTCGGGGCGCCCGGGGCCAGAGCCATCGATTAGTTGCTGCAGGCGCTCGGTGACAAATCCCTTGAAGCCCGCCGATCCGTCATCCGTGCAGATTTCAACGTTGTCGCAGATCTCGCCCAATTCGTCCGCGAGAATCAGCAGATCTTTTTCACGTGCACCCATGACGATGGTAGTCTTTTCGCCGCGGTCACTGAGTTCACGCATCAGGCACAAAAGTGCTGCCGAACCGTAACCGCCGCCCACACCCACAATGTGGCCGCCGGAAGGAATATCCGGCGCTTCACCCAGTGGGCCGACCATGTCCAGGATCTCATCGCCCTCGTCCAGTTCACCCAGCCGGCGGGTAGTGGCGCCGACTTCCTGCACGACAATGGTGATCAGGCCACGGTCACGATCGTAGTCCGTGATCGTCAGCGGAATGCGTTCACCGCCCTCGCGCACCCGCACGATGACGAATTGACCCGCACTGGCCGCTTTCGCAATCAAGGGCGCCTCGACCCGGTACAGCTTGGTGATCGGGGTGAGTTGGCGTTTTTCTATTATTCTTACCATGGTTCACAGCTCCGGATGTTCGTGCATGGCCTTGATACGCCGCCAGCGCCGTTCGGCTTCTTCCTCAATAGCTGCCAGGCGCTGTTGGTTTCCTTCCGCCATCAGGTGCTTCGTTTTACCCATCTGGCCCAGCCAGTCGGTGATCTTACGCCGCCGGCCCAACAGTTCAGGATCGTAAGTGATGTTTGTTCTGCCCCGCTCCACCTCGTAGATCGGGAAGAAACAGGAGTCGATGGCTACCTGTAGTACGGATTCAGCGGCATCATCGGTGGTGGTCCAGTTCAAGGGGCAAAACGACAGGATCTTGCCATAGCTCAAACCCTCATTCTTCGCATACCACTGGGCTTTTGCAGCCTTGCGCATCAGGTCTTCAGGGTAGCCTTCGCTGGCGGTGAAAACATACGGGATGTGAGCCGCTGCGAAGATCTGTGGCGTGTCCTTGTGATGCGAAATCTTGCCTTTGCGAATGGAGCCGACTTCACTGGTGGAAGTCCGGTGGCCGAGGGGCGTTGAATAGGAAAGCTGTGCGCCGGTGTTCATGTAACCCTGGTTGTCATACTCCAGGATCATCATGTGATGATTTCGATGGGCCGCTCCCAGGGCGGAGCCCATACCGATATCCATACCCCCATCGCCGCTGACCATAACGAAGGTTATGTCCCGGGAATCGGGAATTTCACCCCGCCGCTTCAGTTCGTGATACATCTCCACCAGTCCGGACATGGTTGCCGCGCCGTTCTGGAACAGGTTGTGAATATAGGTGACCCGGTGGGCTGTCTTGGGGTAGCCGGTGGTGACCACCATGGCGCAACCGGTCTGGAACAGCACCACGATGTCGCCCTCCAACACACTGAAGACCTGGTTCAATACCGGAAAAGCGCCGCAGCCCGGACAGGCGCCGTGCCCCGGTGCAATGCGGCCGGGAACCTCGGCCATGGCCCAAAGTGGCTTGAGTTCGACGTTCAGCTTGCCGGTTTCGGCATCCTGAGTGACGGTTGCCATGTTGCGCGTCACCTCTGATTTCTCAATGGCGGGCAGACCCTGGGCGACTGTCTTTTCCGGATCACCTGCATAGGTTCCGTGATAGGCAAACGCTTCATCCACCCGGCTGGTTTTCACTACTTCCAGCGCCTGGCTGAAAAACTCTGCAGCATCACCATCGTCGAAGTCCTTGCCGCCCAGACCGTAGATACGGGTCAACACGCGCGTTCTGTTGTCCGGATCGACCTGGATTGCCGCGCGGACCTCCAGCGACAGGTTGCCGCCGTCGGCGCCGTAGGAATCGGCCCGGTCACCGACCACAATGGCTTTGACACCCGACAGATACTCGCGGATCAAGTCCGTCGGAAACGGCCGCAAGACGTTGGGAGACAGTACGCCGACCTTGTGACCGTCCCGGCGGAACCTGTCCGCAACTTCCTTGGCGGTTTCCGCTGCTGAATTGAGCATGACAACAGCAACTTCTGCATCTTCCATGTGATAAGCATCCATCACCGGCCAGCTGCGGCCGGTAAGCTCTGCCAGTTCTTCGAAAACTTCCGGAATCACCCGCCGGGCCGCTTCCATGGCCAGCGAATGCTGTTTCTTGTTATTGATCAGGTCCGGATCATTCATGTACGGGCCGAACGTCACCGGGTGTTCCGGGTCGAGCGCCGTATAGGGCGTTTCCGGTGTGCCGAGGAAATTCTGCAGAGCTTCTTTGTCTTCGATACATTCCACCCGCCGCTTCTGATGACTGGTGAAAAAACCGTCATAGGCGACGATAACGGGCAGGCGTACGTCGGCATGTTCGCCGATGCGGATGGCCGCCAGGTTCATGTCGTATACGGCCTGGGGCTCCCTGGCCAGCAAGATGATCCAACCGGTGTTCAGTGCAAAATAGATATCGGAATGATCACATCGGATATCGAGCGGGCCCGAAATCGCCCGGGTGGCTATATTCAATACCATCGGCACACGGGTCGAAGATTGCACCGGTAGTTGTTCCAGTGCGTACAATAATCCCTGCGACGAAGTCGCGTTGAGCACACGCCCGCCACCCAGGGCGGCGCCGTAACAGATGCCTGCAGCCCCGTGCTCACCGTCCGCCGGAATCATGACAATTTCATGCTCACCGTTGGCCTGCATCTTCGAAAGGGTTTCCGCGACTTCGGTGGATGGCGTGATCGGAAAGTAACCCATCACGTGAAAGCCAATGTCCCCTGCCGCCCTGGCGGCGGCTTCGTTACCGCTTAGAAAATCAATCGATTGCCGTGCGATTCCACCCGCGTATTCTCCGCTCCCGGGGTCTTTCAGCGCAGCATGAATTTCAGTTGCCATTATTGCCTCCTTGAGAAAACAGCGGCACCCGAAGCTGGTCCGCCAGCCCCGGTGTTTCCGACACGCGGGTCATCGCCTCGGTCGGGCAGGTTTCGATGCAGCGCATACAGCCCTTGCAATACTGGTAGTCGACACCCTTCAACCTGACCTTCGGTAATTCCCCGTTGGTCTGTTCATGCGTCCAGGACAAACAGAAGTCCGGGCAGACCGTGGCGCAGAGGCCGCAATGTATGCATTCCTCCTCTTTGAACAGCGGCATCCAACCGGTTCGCGAGGTGGAAAGATCATTGGAGATTGTGTTTCCGGCAAATGGGATGACACCACCGATCGGAGCGGTTTCATAGCCCAGAACGGGGCTGGGACGGATCACGGGCAGATCCCCCTCCCCTTTGCCCACGCCTTCCAGGACCTCGAATTCCTGCGCGCCCCGCCTGAAGGCGCGCTCATTGGAATCCGCCGCCTGGGGATTGCGTTTCCTGAACTTTTCCGTCAGTGCTTTGAGTACGATTTCAGAGTCCAGGAAGGGCTCCGTTGCGGTCAGGGTTCCGAGCAGAACGGCGTTGGGCCGGGACAGTTCCTCGATCGCGATATTGGTGGCGTCGA
>CALDVW010000074.1 GCA_937924405.1 uncultured Lysobacterales bacterium | reverse complement strand
TGGAGTCGTTTTTCAGGCCCTGGAATACAAAACTTTCCGGGCTGACCGGCATGGACTTCGGTTGGGGCTAGATCATTTCCATCTGGCCGGCGTCTACCTGCCAGGCGATTTGTGCGCCGGTTGTGGGGTTGCAAACAGGCTGCAGTGAGCAATTGGCCAGTCCGGCTTTTCTGTGCAAAAAGCGAACAGAAGCAACTGCAAGCGAAGGTCTGGATAAAGATAACTGCGCGTTGCCGCGCTCCACACCCTGATTTTGGAGCTGCTTGGCTGCAGAGCGACGTTGGTTCCGAGCCGCAAGCGGTAACCCGGGTCGAGCTGCATTGGCTTGGTGCAATCCTGCAGCTGATGAATGGGTGGTGTTTCTCTGGGTCCATTTGCAGAACCAGCCTGCGACGTCATCAGCACCTGTGCGCTGACCAGGTTATTAATTCTGGCTTGAACCGCCTGGGCTATTCAGGACAGCAGGCCGGAAGGGTTGCCGGAGCTGGCCTGGGCGGAGTGTCGCCTGGCACCGGCCGGGAAGCGAGACTTTTGATCGCTAGATAGCCGCGCAGTCATCCAATTGCTGTTGCACCCATCGCTCTATGTCGCCGCCCATCATGGCTCCGGAGTGCCGTCCAACGACCTTTGAATTATGGAACAGGATCATGGTCGGGATACTGCGGATTTCGTATTGAGCTGCAATTTGCTGTTCCTCGTCGGTATTCAGCTTGGCCAGCCTGACATTCGGCTCCAGCGCCACAGCAGCCTTTTCGAAGGCAGGCGCCATCGCCTTGCAGGGCCCACACCATGGTGCCCAGAAATCCACCAGTACCGGTATTTCACTGTCGAGCACCTGCTTTTTGAAATCCGCCGTGGTCAGTTCGATGGGTTTTGCCGCGAATATTTCCCGCCCGCACTTGCCGCATTTTGGCCTGTCTTCCAGGCGTTCGGCGGGTATACGGTTTACTGCACCGCAATACGGGCAGGCAACTTTTTTTGAGAAATTCATGTTTCGGTCCTCCCTGGCCGGCGGCCAGGTGCCAGAAAACTACATTAACAGATTCTAATATAGGTGAGGACGAAGGGGGCTGGAATCAAGAAGCCAACCCAATGGGGCTTCTTTATCCCTGCGTGATCTGTTTGACCGCACCCGTCCGGCCGGATTCAACGAAGATGCGTATGGTTTTCTTCCATGGACGATTATCTGAGCTGAGCCGGTACCTGCCTGGCCCGTTCAAATTTCAACAACGGCGGGTTGCTCAGTGTGGCCGTGACATTTTCTCCATCGACTTCTGTCCAGGCGGACTCAAGTTTCCCATACCTGTCTTTTATGGAGGCGTTGCCTATCATGCTGCCCAGCGTCTCTGACCAGGCAGAGCAATTGACCGAGCCTATCGCCTGCTTTCGACTGTCGACCAGGGCATAGAGTGTGGCGCCATCCTTCGGCCCACGAGGGGTGTTCATCTCGAAGCTCCTGATCGTAAACTGTTTGCCGCGGCTTTGCTGTTTCAGCAACGCCTCTCTGCCCACGAACGAGGCGCTTTGCAGATCAACCAGCCAGCCCAATCCAAGCTCATAAGGTGTGCGCTCGAATCCTGGCTGGGGATCTGCTTCCGTGCTGCAATCCCAGCCCGCCACGATGAAGCCGCCTTCAAGCCGGCAGGCCTGAAGGGCAGTGAGCCCATAGCCCGGAATGGCCAGACCGATTGAATCACGCGTGGACTGGATGCGTTTTTCAATCGCGCTGCGTTGTTCCGGCCGGAACCAGCATTCGTAACCGAGGTCGGCGGTGAACCCCATGCGCGCCAATCTGACCACCCCACCGTCCAATGTGAAATCCCTTATTTCAAAGGGCTCGAGTTGCTCGATTCGATCGAATCCCATCCGGTTCATGGCGGCTGCCGAGAGGGGGCCCTGCAGGGCAAATCCGACCCATGAATGGGTGCAATCTGTGATCGTCAAGTCGTGGATTTCAAGCTGTTTCAGCAAATCCCCGAAGTACGCCGAGTGGTCAATATCAGAGGGCAACAGGAGATAGTCATCGTCACTGTACTTGTGAAGGATGGCGTCGTCTTTCAGGCTGCCGTCTTCATTGCAGAACACCACGTAGATGCCGCGCATGGATGGCGCCCGGCTGGCCGGTCGCGTCAGCAGACGATCGAGAAATTCGCCGCATCCCGTGCCCGTAATCCGGTACTTGCGCAACGGGGAGACATCAAATATCGCACAGCTCTTGCGAATGGCATCGTATTCCATGCCCGCGTCGCCATAATCATTGGGCAACAGGTAGCCATTCCATTCGATGTAGTCAGTATCTTCAACAAAAGTTGCCAGATGCCGGGAAAAATCCAAGTCTTCCCGGCGGTTCAGAAAATCAAAAAACGGGCTTTTCTTCAACATCACCTGACGCACGGTCGGTACGCAATTAATATTGCAACTCTTTCAGCTCACAATATTCATGTAATCCTTCAATGCCGAATTCCCTGCCGTTGCCGGATTCCTTGTAGCCGCCAAATGGCGCCTCGTGATTCGGATCCCCCCCATTGATTGCGCATTGCCCGGCCCGAATTCTCCTGGCTATGGCCGTCGCTTTGTCCTTGTCGCCGGCCCACACGGCCGAAGCCAGGCCATAAGGTGTATCGTTGGCGATTTCGATGGCCTGATCGATGGTTGAGTACTTGATCATTACCAGAACGGGCCCGAAGACCTCTTCCTGAGCAATGGTCATGTCATTCGTTACATCGGCAAAAACGGTAGGCGCAACGTAGTTTCCCCTGGTCAATCCCGAAGGCATATCCGCTCCACCGGTCACCAGACGCGCCCCTTCAGAGATGGCCTGGTTGATGTAATCGAGTACCGTCTGCTTTTGTTCAGCAGAAGACATCGGCCCGACAAAAACCCCGGGATCGGTTGGATCGCCTACGATCAGCGCTTCGGCATTGGAGCGTGCAAGTTCGACCGCTTCATCATATTTTGAATCGTGCACAATCATTCGGGTCAGCGCGTTACAGGTCTGACCGGTATTGACCATGACATCCTTGATTCCGAATTCCATCGCGGCATCCAGGTCCGCTTCTTCGGTAATGATGAATGGCGATTTGCCACCCAGTTCGAGGCATACCCTTTTAACATCAGGCGCAGCGCTGTTTGATACCTGTACTCCCGCTGCAGTTGATCCGGTAAACGTCACCATATCGACATCCGGATGTGAGCTCAGAGCCCCGCCAATTTCCCGGCCACTGCCGTGGATCATGTTGAATACGCCAGGCGGCAATCCAACTGCATCACACATTTCCGCAAATATGAACAGGTGACTTGGCGTCTGGCTCGCTGCTTTTACCACCATCGTGCAACCTGCCGCGATGGCCGGAGCAACCTTCCCGATCATCTGCCAGATCGGATAGTTCCAGGGATTGATCATGGCGCAAACGCCAATTGGCTCCTTGACGACAATGGAGTTGCCGACCTCTTTGGTCTTTTCCATCTGTGCGGCCTTTTCGGCAAAGGATTCACAGATAATGGTCAGGGGGTCTACCTGGAAAGTGGCCGCGTTCTGAATCGGCATGCCCAGCTCATCGATAATGGTCTGGGTCAGGTCGGCGTTTCTTTTTTCGCCTTCTGCCGCGAGCTTCCTTAAAAATTCTGCTCGTTCAGCGGCTGAAGTCCGGGACCAGGATTCAAAGGCTTTCTTGGCGGCGCTTACCGCAGCGTCAACATCTTCGGAATTGCCGTAGGGCACCCTGGCTGAAACTTCACCGGTCGCGGGATTGATTACTTCGCTCGAACCTTTTCCAATGGGTTCAACCCATTCGCCGTTGATATAGAATTTGTCATACGTTCTCATAGTGCTTCCTATCTCGTTTTTCAATTAATCAAGAGCCATTAACCATTTGACCATCAATGGCCGTTATTCGACATTCTTCGCTATTGAACCACAACCCGATCAATTCTTAGCGGCATATCGGGGTCTGGCTCATTATCCAGATCGCGCGCAAATCGATGACCGGCAAAAACGGCGGCGGCGATGATTGCCGGCGCCTCGGCGTCGCCAATCCGCTTGACGGTTTTCGGGGCGCCTTCAACTTCATTTTCAATCGCTTCCAGTACTTCATGATACAGCCCGTCCTGAGGCTCCCGGCAGGTCACCAGCACAATGTTTTCCACCATGATGGATTGTTCAACTCCGGTGTAAGCACAGTTCAGGGTTGCCTTTACCCCGTCGTAGTCCGCGAGTTCATTGTTGAGAATGATGTGTGCGCCAACTTCCACCACGCGCTGGTGCACGCGGACCTGGTCATCGGTGTAACCGCACCAGCGGGATACCATGGAATGTGGCGTGACGTAGTAGACATCGTTGCCATTTTTTCTGAGTTTCTCCACCAGTACACCGGCGAGATAAAAACCATCATCGTCGTACACCAGGACAGAACCCGCGGGAAGATTCCCATCCATGATGTCATCGGGCGTGTAGGTATTCTCCTTTGGCGGGAGTGGGCTCAGAGGCGAATGCCGGGTATTGCCGTATCCATCGCGGCGCCACCTGGCCCCGGTGGCGATGGCAACGTGGCCGGCACCGACATCCAGGATGTCCTGCAGCCCCAGTTCGCTTTCGCGATAAATCTCGACGTTCGGCATTTTATTCAGCTGGCCCAGGCGGTATTCACGCACGCGCGCCCATTCCGACAAGCCGGGCAATTGTGATTCACGCGTCACGCGCCCGCCCAGTTCGCGGGTGGCTTCCGCCAAAATAACATCATAACCCCGTTGACCCAGGGCACGGGCGGCTTCCAGGCCTGCCGGCCCGGCGCCCACAATCAAAACGGTGTCGTCCGAACCCCTGGCCGCGATGTTTTCGGGGTGCCATCCCCGGCGCCATTCTTCACCGATGGTCGGGTTCTGGGTGCAGCGTATGGGGTAGTGCCTGCTATCACCCGTGTAGCAGATATTGCAGCCAATGCATTCGCGGATATCGTCCACCCGGTCTTCTTCGATTTTTCTTGGCAAAAACGGGTCTGCAATAGAGGGTCGCGCGGCGCCGATGAAATCCACGATGCCTCGCCTGACCTGGCTGACCATGGTATCGGGAGAAGTAAAACGCCCGACCGTCACAACCGGCTTGCTGGTTTTCGATTTGACCGTACTCATGTAATTTTCGAGTGCGCCCTCGCCGACAAAACGCGATACACCCATTTCCAGCGAATAGTCGTTCATGTTGATATCCCACAAATCCGGCAACTCGGCCATCGCTTCGAACATTTCCATGCGGTCGGCATGAACTGGCGTGCCGTCCGGCCCACCACCATCATCAACGGAGAAACGAACAGCCACGGCGCAGGAGTCTCCCACGGCCTCCTTTGTATCCTCGATAAGTTCACGGATCAGCCGCATGCGGTTTTCCTGGCTGCCTCCGTATTCGTCCGTTCGAGTGTTCAACGTGGGATTCAGAAAATGATCCAGCATGTAGTGGTGCGTGGCATAGACATAGACAATATCAAAGCCGGCTTTTTTCGCACGCAAGGCTGCGTTTCGGTGCCAACGGCGCAGCTCTGCGATATCCGCTTTGGTCATGGCGCGTGACTGGAAGGGATCGCCATCCATGTTGGGCATGGATACCACATCCATCGGTACTTCCCGGCTGAACAGGTTCGGGGACCTGCTGCCGCCCACCCACAGTTCGACACCCGCCAGCGCGCCGTATTCATGAACCTGGTCGGTCATCAGGCGGTGAGCCCGGATATCGTCCTCGTCCCACAGGGTATGCGTGGGGTAGGGTATGTCATCGGACGCCGGGTGAATGGAACAGTATTCGGTGCAGATCACGCCCCAGCCGCCTTCGGCCTTGGCGGCACGCAGGCCGGCAACCATATGTGGGCGCAGCCAGCCCATGCCGGTACAGTGGGGAACCTGGTAAAAACGGTTTTTCGCCGTCACCGGGCCAATCGCCATGGGCTCGAACAGGGGTTTGTAACGGGGATCACAACTCATTGGGCGTCATCATCTGTTCTGGTCATACTCTATCCAATAGCATTTCATCACGGATATCTTCTTTCTCTATAGGCCAGCAATCTTGCGAGACCTGAAGATATCGTTATCACCGGCCTGCAAATGTACCCGATCTCTATGTTTTGGCGGGGCCAGCTAATTTCTGATTCTCCGATTTTCCGGATCGAACAAAGGAGCCAGCGAAGCCTGCGCAGGAAATCGTTGACCCGCCACTTCAATTTCGAATTCGCCATTCACCCAACCATCTGAATCGTTCTTATCAGAACGGCATACATAGCCAAGCCCAACGCTCGCGCCCAGGATATGTCCATAAGCGCCGGAACTGATGTAGCCAGCGATCGCACCATCCCGCCAAATGGGCTCATTGTGATAGAGGAGGGGCTGTGGGTCATCCAGCTGGAATTGAAGCATCCGCCGCGTAAGCCCCTGCTCTTTTTGCCCGAGTAATGCGTCACGGCCGATGAAGCCACCCTCCTTTTCAAACTTCACGGCAAATCCAAGGCCGGCTTCGAGTGGCGAATCTTCGTCAGTTATGTCGTGGCCCCAGTGGCGGTAGCCTTTCTCCATGCGCAAGGAGTTGAGCGCGTGGTAACCGGCGTGAACCAGGCCATATTGGTTTCCGGCCGCAACAATTTCATCGTAAACGCCAAGCATGAATTCAGTGGGCACATAAAGCTCCCAGCCCAATTCGCCGACGTAGGTGATCCTCGATGCCCTCACCAGCGCATACCCCAACTCAATTTCGCGGCTGCGGCCAAAGGGAAACGCCAGGTGCGACATATCCTCCGGTGTCAATGACTGCAGCAATTCCCTGGCATTGGGCCCCATCAGGGAAATCACGCCCATTCCGGAACTGACATTGGTCAGAACACAATGAGCCCCGCCAGGGATGTGCTGCTTAAGCCAGTAGAAATCCCTTACTTCAGTCTCCGCCGCGCCAACGATCAGAAACGTATCGCGACTCCAGCGGGTTACCGTCAGGTCCGCCTCGATGCCACCGCGGTCATTCAGCCACTGCGTGTAAACAATACGGCCATCGGCTACATCGATATCGTTTGCACAGACTCGATTCAATACCCGGCAGGCATCCGGGCCTTCGAGCCGGAACTTGGCGAAAGAAGACTGATCGAACAAGCCCACGGTTTCCCGCACGGCACGGTGTTCGGCAGCTGAGTGCTCAAACCAGTTTTGCCTTCCGTAACTGTACTCGTACTCGGGTTTTACACCTTCCGGTGCGTACCAGTTGGGGCGCTCCCAGCCAAAGGCTTCTCCATGACAGGCGCCTATCGCCGCCAGGCGGTCGTGCAGCGCTGACTTGCGCGCGCCGCGGCCCGTTTCGTATTGCCGGAATGGCCAGTGGGTCGCATAGAGCAGGCCGAGAGTCTCTGAAACCCGCTCACGCAGGTATTTACGATTGCCCTGGAACGGCATGTTGCGCCGCACGTCAACTTCCCACAGATCAGCAGAAGGATGACCGTCCCGTATCCATTCGGCCATCACTTTGCCGATGCCTCCAGCAGACTGGAGGCCAATGGAGTTCATGCCGGCAGCAACGAAGCAATTTTTCAATTCGGGCGCCTCGCCCAGGTGGTAGCGGACATCCGGTGTAAAACTCTCCGGGCCGCAGAAAAACTTTTGGATACCGGCATTTTCAAGCGCGGGAATGCGCTGCATGGCCTGCTCCAGGACCGGTTCCATGTGTTCAAAACTGCCTGCAATTTCATCAAAACAGAAATCTTCCGGAATGCCTTTCATTCCCCAGGGCCTGGCGCTGGGTTCAAAAGCCCCGACCATCAGTTTACCGGCGTCGTATTTGTAATAGGTGCAGGCATCATAGTCACGCAACACCGGCAGTTTCGGGTCCAGGCCTTCGACCGATTCAAAAAGCACGTAGTAATGCTCGCAGGCATAAAGCGGTATATTCACGCCCACGGTCGCGGCCAGGTCGCGGCTCCACATGCCACCGCAAATCACGACATGCTTCGCATCGATATCACCCCCGTCGGTACTGACACCGGTGACTTTTTCCCCGTCACGCCGGATCGCCGTGACTTTTGTGTCCTGGAATATCTGCACGCCCCGGGTTCGGGCTCCTTTCGCCAGGGCCTGGGTAATATCGACGGCGTTTCCGTAACCATCGCTGGGAATATGAATACCGCCGAGGACGTCACTGTCGTTGATCAGCGGATAGCGCTCCTTGACTTCCGACTTTCCAATAACGTCCACCCGCAGGCCAAACACCTGGGCCATCGAAGCATTGCGCTTAAGTTCCTCGAATCTTTCCTCGTTGGTCGCGATGGTAACCGACCCGGATTGCCGGTAACCGGTGGCCTGGCCGGTTTCCGCTTCCAGTTCCGCGTACAGGTCGCAGGTATAGCGTGCCAGCCGGGTCATGTTCACGGACCCTCGCAACTGGCCGATCAACCCGGCCGCATGCCATGTGGTGCCGCAGGTCAGTTGCTTTCGTTCCAGCAATACCACGTCGGACCAGCCGATTTTTGCCAGGTGGTAGGCGATGGAACATCCGACTACACCGCCACCAATAATGACAACGCTGGCCTTAGCGGGTAATTGTCTTGCCATGAGCCAAATCCTCTGTTGCTAACTGGGTGGTCGCGGAACGGATCATTCAAACGCGTTTCAACAGGTAAAACCAAGGCCCAGCTTATCCAGAAACCTGAGCCACAGGCCCCTCTTGCCACCATTCTTATCTGCTTTCAGCAGTGCATTCTGAGTAAATTTCACGCCAAACCAGCGGAATGGTTCCGGAGCCCACGGCAGTGCTTTTCGGGTGATGAACTGCATGTTCAGAATTTCCGATGGTTCATAACCCAACAACTCAATGCCGACGCGGGCTCCAAAACGGCTGGCGCCAACTCCATGACCGGTATATCCCACTGACCATGCCAAGCGCCCATCGTATGCCACACCCGGCACCATGCAGAATCGTGTTGATGTTGCGATGATTCCACCCCACTTGTTTGAAAACTTTACGTCTTCCAATTGCGGAAAAGTCTCAAAAAATTCTTTTGCCAACTGACTGTAAAGCGTTGGTACGTCGGCATATTTCAGATCGATGCCGCGATTGAAGTAATAGCGCACGGCACCACCACCGCCGTAAGTAATCCGGTTATCCTTTGTTATCCGGAAGTAGTGAAACATGTTTCTGAAATCAGCCAGGGGCTGGCGTGATTCGCCCCAGCCAATTTTTTCGAGTTGCTCTTCAGTTAAAGGCTCGGTTGCGATCTGGTAATCCCAGACCGGGATGATTGAGCGCCGGATTTTACGAATCGGGCTTGTGAAAGCGTTGGTGGCCATCAGGATCCGATCACTCAGAATAACCCCGCCGGCGCATTCGGCCTTCATTCTGTCTTTGCCAAGCGGTTCGACTCCGAGCAGCCGGGTGCCTTCAAAAATTCGCACATCCAGCCGGTTCAAAAGTACGTCTTTCAGACCCCAGCAAAGCCGGGCCGGATCGACCACGCCATCTTGCCCTCCGCGATGCCATAACCCGCCGAAGAAAGTCGGCGAGTTGACCTGCTCCCGCACTGCGGCTTCATCGAACCAGGTCACTTTTTCACCCTTTGATTTTTCCCGCTCGTACTCGGAGTGCATATCCCTGGCTGATTCCGGATCCAGCGCAACGGCCATGGCACCTGATTGTTCATAGCGGGCATCAATATTGTATCGCTGCAGGGTCTCAAGCAGTTCCTTCATGTTCTGCCTGCCCAGTTCCCGCAGGAGATCAGCCTCACCGGAAAACCGGTGCTCTACGTTCGTTTCGCCGTGCGCCAGGCTGGAATTCAAAAAACCGCCGCATCGACCCGAAGCCCCGTCACCGACAAAAGTTTGCTCAATCAGGATGATATCGGCGTCCGGCCTGCGTTCTTTTGCCTGCATGGCCGCCCAGAGACCGGTAAAACCACCACCAACGATCAGCAACTCACATTGCTCGTCATTTGCCAATGACGGCAAAACTTCTGGCATGATCTCCGGATCATGCCAAAGTGGACGGGCTTTTGCGTCTTTTAATGCTTCAAGATA
>CALDVW010000073.1 GCA_937924405.1 uncultured Lysobacterales bacterium | reverse complement strand
GATGCGCCACGCCCCCTTGATTACCACCGGATATACTGGGACTACGTGATCGCCAGTGGCGATTACCCGCGCGCGGACGGCGAACCGCAGTCGATCCTGTCAGTACTCGAAGAGGCTGGTTTCAGCGGCGAGGAACTGACGCTTCTGGAGCGTGCCAGAGATTCTTCAAACCGCCTGGCTGAACTCGAAACAAGGGCCATTAATCTCGCCAAGGGGCTTTACCCGAATGCAATCGGCCTGTACATGGTTCCTGGTGAACCTGATCTGGACCAGGCCATTGCTATCCTCCACGGCAGTAAATACCACGGGCATAAAGCCCGAATCATGCGTTACATTGACGATGCCACGGACGCCGTGGGAAATCGCACGAGGCAAGGAATCGATGCGCTCGAGTTGAAAAGACGCGAATTAGCCGTAATAGCAGTGTTTCTCGGCTTTGCAGCACTGGCGACGGTAGCCGTCGCGCTTCTGCTTTCCTTTCGCTGGATGCGCAAGGAAGAAATTACCGACGTTGGCAGATCCGTCATATCCGGCCGTGGCACGGCCATCCGCGAAACCCTCGCCAAGTCCTGGCCTTTGTTCCTTACGGTGGGACTCGCCGCTGCAATAAGCAGCGGAATGGTATGGAGGAATATGCTGCACCTGGAGTTGGCAGAGCAGGAAGATCTGCATGACGCATTCTCAACCGTTCTGGATTCAACCAGGAAAGCAGTCAAGGTGTGGTCACACGAAGAACAGAATGAGGCGCGCAGTTGGGCCAGGCTGCTTGCGAATCAGGACCTGGATCAATCACTCGCGCAAGGGCAAAACCAGGGCCTGAACCCAGAAGAACAGTCAGCGTCAGCACACGTGGCATCTCTGCTGCAGCCGCTGATGGAGGTGAAGGGGTACCAGGGTTACCTGATAGTGCATGAAAACGGTGATGTACTCACCAGCAACCATGAGTCATTAACGGGCCCGCAGTCCTCTCAACTGATCGACCAACTATTTCTTCGTGAGATTTTTACGGGGCCGGACTACTCCGCGATCCTGCTGCCGAAGCTTTGGGAGGACG
Organism: uncultured Lysobacterales bacterium; assembly: GCA_937924405.1. Classification (GTDB taxonomy): domain Bacteria; phylum Pseudomonadota; class Gammaproteobacteria; order Xanthomonadales; family SZUA-36; genus JAHEFT01. The sequence continues at coordinate 13,948 of CALDVW010000073.1, read as the reverse complement.
CCTCAGGGAGGTATGAAAAACGCCCAATCATGATGGTTGGTGCGGTCATTCCAGCGGGTAACGGCGCCCAGGATACAGCGATTGTGCTGATGATCGACCCCGAGGATAAATTCACGGAAATCCTGCAGCGGGGTCGAATCGGTATTTCGGGAGAAAGCTATGCGATAAACCGCTCCGGACAGCTGATCAGCGAGAGCCGCTTTGACGATGATTTACGTGATATCGGCCTGATAAAACAGGGCCAGAGAGGCATATTGCAGCTGGAAATCAGGGATCCAGGCGGCAATATGGTTGAAGGATACAGACCAACGGTTGACCGGCATGAGTTGCCTTTGACGCTAATGGCCGTCAGCGCAACCGAAGGTAACAGCGGCTTCGAACTGGGCGGCTACAACGACTACCGCGGTGTTCCGGTAGTCGGCGTATGGGCCTGGATCGAAGAACTCGGCATGGGTATCGCCACCGAAATGGACGTCTCCGAAGCAACTGCTTCCATCGTCCAGATTCGGCGCCAGGCGCTCACGACGATATTCTTCCTGCTTGCCTTACTGGCCGGCATCACCGTAATTTTCATCTGGAACCGGGTCAATGCAGCACTGGCGCAGAAAGAGCGTGAAAAGTATGTACAACAAACCAACCTGATTCTGAAAAACGCAACGGACGGAATTATGACCATAGACGATGAGCAGAAGATCGTCCGTTTCAACCCGGCCTGTGAAAAAATCTGGGGTTACCGTGCAGAGGAAGTGCTGGGCAAGGACATCAACATGCTGCTTCCGGAGTATGTGCGTAAGGATCATCTCAGTCATGTCCACCGCTTCCGCGACTCACATTTTGAAGGTATCCGCATGGAAGACCGCGGGCTGAACCTGACAGGCCTGACCAGGGATGGAGTCCAGTTTCCCGCAGAGGTCGGCATCTCGATGAACGAAGTGGACGGCGCCTATTTCTACTCCGCCTTCATCAAGGACGTGACCCAAAGGAAAAAGGCGGAAGCGGAACTATTCGAAGCCAAGGAAGCGGCAGAAGCCGCCACCCGTGCCAAGGGGGATTTCCTTGCCAACATGAGCCACGAGATCCGTACACCGATGAATGCAGTGATCGGCCTGAGTGACCTTGCGCTGCGAACCGACCTGACGGCGAAGCAGCAGGACTACCTGTCGAAGATTCATGGGTCGGCAGAAGCGCTGCTCGGAATTATCAATGACATCCTCGACTTCTCCAAGATAGAGGCCGGCCGCCTTGACATGGAATCCATCGATTTCGAAATTGACCGCGTACTCGATAACCTGGCGACCGTGGCCAACGTCAAAACCCAGGAAAAAGGCCTGGAGTTGTTGTTCAGGCGAGATCCGCACATCCCGACCGTGCTGGTCGGTGACCCGCTTCGGCTGGGACAGGTGTTGATCAACCTCACAAACAATGCGATCAAATTCACGGAACAGGGTGAAATTCTGGTCGATATCGAGCTGCGCGAATCAGAGGGAGACGAAGCAGTCATCGAGTTTGCTGTGCGCGATACCGGAATCGGTATGACCGAGGAACAGATGGGTAAACTGTTTCAGTCATTCTCGCAAGCGGATACGTCCACCACCCGCAAGTATGGCGGCACCGGCCTGGGGCTGGCGATCTCCAGGCAACTGGTTGAGCTGATGGGCGGAGAAATCAGCGTAGACAGTGAGCCCGGCGTCGGCAGCAACTTTCACTTCACCGTCCGGATGGGCATTGGCGAGGGCGCGGAGGAAAAGACGTTTTCCACCGTACCCGACCTTCAGAACCTGCACGCCATAGTGGTGGACGACAACCCGACAGCGCGCGAGATTCTGAGAACCTACCTCGAAAGCTTCACCTTCCGCGTCGACGAGGCCGCCAACGCCGATGAATTGTTCAGTTTCCTGGAAAAGCCTGGAGTGGCTTATGACCTGATGGTTTTGGACTGGCTGATGCCGGGCATGAAGGGAGTCGAAATCGCGCGCAAGATCAAGACCGAGATCAAGCCTGAAACCGACCCGCACATCATCATGGTATCGGGATTCAGTTCCGGTGAAATTCTGGACAAACCGGGCGGCGAGCACGTTGACCAGTTCCTGACCAAACCGGTGAGTCCCTCGCATCTGTTTGATGCGGTCATGACCGCTTTTGGCATCGATATCGGACCAAGATCGGCCGCTCATGCTGGCGGGCAATTTAAAATGGAATCATTGCGACCGGTACAGGGAGCAGAAATTCTGTTGGTCGAAGACAATGAAATCAATCAGCAGGTGGCCAGCGAACTGCTCGAACAGGCCGGTTTTCAGATCGATATCGCCAACCATGGCCAGGAAGCCATAGAAAAATTGCAGCACAAGCGGTACGACTGCGTCTTGATGGACGTGCAGATGCCCGTCATGGATGGCTATACCGCCACCCGAACGTTGCGCAAGGAAGACCGCTTCAGCGATCTCCCCATTCTGGCAATGACAGCCAATGCGACCGTTGAAGACAAGGAGAAATCCCTGGCGCACGGCATGAACGAACATATAGCCAAGCCAATCAGCCCACGCTTACTTTATGAAGCTCTATTGAAATGGATTCCGCACGGGGAACGAAGTCTGCCGGAAACATACGTTCAGGCTGGTGACCGGGCGAAAGAAACTGAAATCCCTGAGCTGCCGGGAATTGATGCAGAGGCTGGAATTGCACGCATGGGCGGCAGCGTGAGTTCATATCTGCGTCTGTTGACCAAATTTGCAGACAACCAGTCTGAATCCATTATGGAAATCGAAAAGGCTGTTACTGATGGTGAGGGTGAGGTGGCCGTGCGCCTGGCCCATACCCTGAAAGGCGTCAGCGGCAGCATAGGTGCCGATGCACTGCAGAAATTGGCGACAGAAATGGAGGCCGAACTCAAGGCGGACGCAACTTCCCTGCCCGAGGGAATGGCAGCCACGGCAACTGAACTCGACCGGATTCTGGGCCTGATCCGTGCTATCGGCTCCGGCGGGAAAGTTACCACCGGAGCCGGATCCAAACTTCCTGAAGACCTTGTGATGCGATTGCAGTCGCTGATGGAAAAACTGGAAGAGTACGACTCCGAAGCGGAAGATGTTCTGTTTGGCATTCTGGATGAGGTCAAGGGCAGCGATGTTTACGCCATGCTGCAGGGTGTAAAAAAACAGATCGGTCAATACGACATGGAGGCCGCGGCAGAAGAACTGAAACCGTTGATCTCCACGATCAAGTCCATGATCGGTGGTAGTAATGATGGATAATCAAACACCCAAGCCCGTCATTCTCGCCGTGGACGACACGCCGGAGAATCTTGACGTGGTCAGGCGTATATTGGCCGCCAGCTATACCGTCCGGGTCGCCATCAATGGCATTGTGGCGTTGAAAATCGCTCAAAAACAATTGCCCGACCTGATTCTGCTCGACGTAAACATGCCCGAAATGGATGGCTTCGAGGTGTGCCGCAGGCTGAAATGTGACAGCCTCACCGAGCATATCCCGGTCATCTTTCTGACCGGCGAACTGGAAAGTTCCAGCAGACAAAAAGGATTGGATCTGGGCGCCGCGGATTACGTGACCAAACCAATTGACCCGGACACGCTCCTGCTCGGCGTGCGACGACAGCTGAACCCGGACCTACAGGACTGATGGGAGAGAGGAAAAGAAAATTCACCATTCTCGCGGTTGATGATACACCGGAGAACCTGGACGTCGTCAAAGGGATACTGGCGAAAGACTACGTCGTCAAGGTGGCAATAAATGGCCCCATGGCCCTCAAGATAGCAGAGAAGCAAACTCCCGACCTGGTTCTGCTGGATGTAATGATGCCCGGCATGGATGGCCATGAAGTGTGCCGCAGGCTCAAGGAAAACCCCCACACCCGTGACGTACCCGTGATCTTTCTCACGGCGATGGATCAGACCAGCGACGAAGCGGATGGCTTCAGACTGGGCGCCGCGGACTACATAACAAAACCGGTCAACCCCCCGATTCTCGAAGCCAGGGTCAGAACGCACCTGGCATTGAAAGAGAGCATGGATGAACTCCAGAATGCCTACGGCATAATCAAGGGCCAGAAAGATCGCATGGAGGAGGAGCTCAACATCGGAAGGGACATCCAGATGAGCATGCTGCCTCTGGAGTTCCCGGCTTTTCCCGACCGCGATGAATTCAACGTCCACGCACTGCTAAAACCGGCGCGTGAAGTGGGCGGTGATTTCTACGACTTTTTTTTCATCAATCCGGATGAACTCTGTCTCGTGGTCGGCGATGTCTCCGGCAAAGGTGTTCCTGCGGCACTGTTCATGGCGGTGACCAAAACCATGATCAAGACCCGGGCGATGGATGACCCCTCCCCTGCCAGCATCATCACACGCGTTAACGACGAGATGAGCGAAGACAACCCGTCCAGCATGTTTGTCACCCTTTTCATCGCTATCTGTAACCTCAACTCGGGAGAATGCCGCTTCACAAACGCGGGGCACAACCCACCTTACATTCTGCGCAAGAGCGGCAAGCTGGAAGTTCTGAACCAGCGACACGGCCCGATTATTGGAGCGTTGGAAGGTCTGGCCTACAAGGAAGACCTGACCCAGCTTGAGAAAGATGATCAGCTTCTGATTTTTACGGATGGCGTCACCGAAGCGATGGACCCCGCGTGCTCGCTCTACACTGAACGCCGGCTGGAGGAGTTCCTGGATGGCATGGAGTTCTCCTCGGTCGAAGAGCTTGTGGCTCGTTCACTCGACTCGGTCGAAGAATTTGCCTCCGGCGCAGATCAGGCCGATGACATTACCTTGCTCGCTTTCAGTCTGGATAAAGAACCCGGGTCATCCGACCAGCGTGAGATGAGCCTTGTCATTGCACCCGAGTTCCAGGAGATCGACCGCCTGAACAGGGAATTGGCTTATTTCGCAGAGGAAAACAACTTGCCAGCGGCGGTGACCCAGAAATTGAACATCGCAATGGATGAGCTGGTGAACAATATCATTTCATACGGCCTGGACGAGCACCACGAACATTCCATCGAAATCAATTGTTCCTATTCGCAAAATGTGCTGGAAATTGAAGTAATAGACGGTGGAAAGCCCTTTAATCCGTTTGAAAACCTGGATGCGGATACGACGTCATCAATAGATGATCGGGAAATTGGCGGATTGGGACGTCTCCTGGTCATGGAGCTGATGGACGAAGTGGATTATGAGAGACGTTTGGGGAAGAACGTGGTCAAGCTCATCATGAATATATAGGCGTAAGAAAATAACAAAATCAGATAAACTGTTTTTAAGAGGATTCAACAAATGGAAATCGAACATAGAACTAGCGATGGGATCAGCATTCTGGATTTCAGCGGCAATCTGGATACGAATAATTCCCCGGCTGCGGAAAACGAAGTCAATCGCCTGATCGAAGAAGGGAGTGACAGGATTCTGTTCAATTTCAAGGAACTGAATTTCATAGCCAGCTCCGGCCTGCGTATTCTCCTCGCCACGGCGAAAAAGCTGAAAACAACAGGGGGTAAGATGATGGTCTGCAGTCTCAATGAGACAGTCCAGGAAGTGTTCGATATTTCAGGATTTGCTTCCATTCTGACCCTGGCTTCTGACGAAAACGAAGCCCTGGCGTCATTCTGACGGAATTGAAGAAATGCCCGAGAATACAGAGCAGCCAGCAGTAGTCATGTTCATGTCAGTCGATCTTGCCGGGTCGACTGCCTTTAAATCGCAAGCCCAGGGCGATGGTGAAGGCCCGGAATGGCTCGAAGCTTTCGAGGCTTTCTTTCGCGAAGTTCCTTTGATCATGATGGGACAGATTGCCGCCGCATTTGCACAGGAGGAAGAGGTTCCCCGGACCGGAGTGTGGAAAGTGATAGGAGATGAAATTATCTTCATAGCACATCCGAATTCCGTCCGCGAGGCCCAACTTCTTACAGTGGCGTTCTACCACACCGTAGTTAATTATGACCGCAAGATCTTTGAGCGTTGGCCTCTGCGGATCAAGGGTTGCATATGGGCTGCGCAAATTTCACACCGCAACCGTAAAATTGAAATTCCCGAAATGTTGGGTGCGGATACCAACCAGGCGTATGAGGATTACCTCGGCCCGGACGTCGATACCGGATTCAGGCTGGCTGCCTGCGGTGGCAGAGGGCAGGTTATTATTTCCTCAAACCTCGTGCAGTTGCTGGCCGGCATCGAGAAATCAAAAGGAATGCAATTTCACTACGTCGGCCGCAAGGTTTTGAAAGGTGTATACAGCGGCCGACCTTACCCGCTCTTTCTGATGACCATAGCCGACCAAATGCCGGAAACGTGGGAATGGGAACCAGAGGACGACAAGGGCCTCGAGCAACTCCGCAAGAATGCACCCATGGCGCCTGAAGAAATCCTGGACTTTCTTGCCAGGATTCGAAATTACCTCAATCATATGTGCCACTCAGGCATCGAGTGGCTGAAGTTCTAGAAACTCCCGGCCCTAGATTGTCGGCGGCGTATTGGCGCTGACAATACGTGCCGGAACCTTGCCGGTGTTCCTGAATCGGTGCGGCAGCCGGCTATCAAAATAGTAGGCATCGCCCGGCCCCAACAGCCAGGTTTTACCTGCAACCGTCACTTCGAGCTCGCCTTCAACGACCACCCCGCCCTCTTCTCCTGAGTGGGTCAGATAATCCTCGCCGGTATCCGTTTCCGGTTCGTAGGTTTCCCACAGAACCGACATTTTACGCTCATGCCGGGAAGCCGCGACCAGGCGATACTGAATGTCACTGGTTCCTACATTCGGAAGCTCTTCAGCCCGGAAGACGACGTTTTCCCGGCCTTCCATGTCGCGCGTGAAAAATTCCGCCATGGTCATCGGGAAAGCCGCCAGGATTTTCTGCAGGGAACCTATCGAAGGGCTGACCCGGTCCTGCTCGATCAGCGACACCATACCGTTGGTGACGCCAGCGCGCTTGGCGAGTTCGCGCTGGCTCAGGCCAAATGCAGTTCTTACCGCGCGTAATTGCTTGCTTACTTCAATGGTCATTGTAATTTGTGTTAAAAATAATAAACACTGACAATATTAGAAAGGAGGGACCGGTATGTCCAGCAACAATGCCTTTCAGACGAGTGACCGTGTCGAGAATTTCATCAATGCTGTCGATAATGAACAAAAGCCAAAAGACAGCTGGGATATGATCGCAATTGATGGAAATCTGCACCAAAACCGGAACAGGAGTTGTTTAGATGAATAAGAATGTCATTATCACCTGTGCAGTGACAGGCGCAGGTGATGCCTTGAGCAGGCACCCGGATCTTCCGGTAACGCCGGAGCAGATTTCCGACGCCGTTATTTCGGCCGCGCAAGCAGGCGCCGCGGTTGCCCACATCCATGTACGCGATCCCGCAACCGGCAAAGGATCCCGGGATGTCGAACTCTTTCGCCAGGTGGTGGAGCGTGTTCGCGCCAGCGAAACCGATGTCATCATCAACCTCACCGCCGGCATGGGTGGCGCCTGGTTTCCCGATGAGAACGACCCCAGCATGCCGGGACCCGGCACCGACGTCATCGGCGCTGAAGAGCGCCTGGCCCACGTCGAGGCACTGCGGCCCGAAATCTGCAGCCTGGATTGCGGAACGATGAATTTCGGTGACAACGAAATTTATATCAGCACCCCGGATTGTCTCTGGAAAATGGCCGGGTTGATCAAAAGCTGGGGCGTCAAGCCGGAACTGGAAGTTTTTGACCTCGGCCAGATCTGGCTGGCCAGTCAGATGATCGAAGCGGGACAGATCGAAAGACCGCCGCTGTTTCAGATCTGCCTCGGCATCCCGTGGGGCGCACCGGCTGATGCCGAGAGCATGCTGGCGATGCGCAACGCGCTGCCGGCGGACGCCAATTGGGCCGGGTTTGCGATCGCCCGCATGGAAATGCCAATGGTCGCCCAGGCAGTACTGCTGGGCGGAAACGTGCGCGTCGGACTCGAGGACAATTTGTATCTTTCCAAGGGGGTGCTGGCTTCCAATGCCCAGTTGGTGGAACACGCGGTCGGGATTATCGAGAGCCTGGGTTCACGTGTCGTGGGGCCCGAAGAAGCCCGGGCCCAACTCGGATTGAGGGCGCCATAATCCACTTTTCAAACCATCACGGTAAGACCTGATGAAGGGTCCGGAAATTGACCGCGTCCTGTTCTTCTCAGCGGTGATTGTTGTCGCGACCGCCTGTATTCCATTGGGAATCATGGAGGAACAGGCAGCGCCCTACGTTTCGGACCTCTACGACTGGATCGCGTCGAACATGGGCGTTTTCTACCAGGTTTTCGCCATCGGCACGATGCTGTTCCTGGCCTGGCTGGTGTTCAGCCGCTTCGGCAAGATCCGGCTGGGCGGAGACGAGCCGGATTTCTCAACCTTCTCCTGGGCAGGCATGCTGTTTTGCGCAGGCACGGGTGCATCGCTGTTGGTCTGGTCAGGTGTTGAATGGGCTTTTTATTACGACCATCCGCCATACGGGGTTGAACCGCGTTCACCGGAAGCAGTCGAGTGGGCTGCCGCATACGGCCCATTCCACTGGGGCGTCACGGCCTGGAGTTTCTATGCCTTGCCGACCATTGCCATTGCCTACTCCTTCTACGTAAAGAAGATTCCTTATTTACGCGCCAGTGCCGCCATGCACTCCATTCTGGGACGTGCCGGGGAGAACAGCATACCCGGCCGGCTGGTTGACCTGTTCGCGATGATCGCCCTGCTGGGTGGGGCCGGCACCTCGCTGGGCGTGATTGCGCCGACCATAGCGGCCACCATAGCGGAGCTCATGAATTGGGAAACATCCTTCGCCCTGGAACTGGGCGTCATGACATTTTGTATCGGCCTTTTTGCATTCAGCGTGTATATGGGCATTGAAAAGGGCATCAAGCGGCTGAGTGATTTGAATGTCTATTTCGCACTTGCCTTTCTGGCTTACATACTGATCTTCGGCCCGACCATGTTCATTCTCAAGACCAGCGTGAATACCGTGGGCTTCATGGCGGAAAATTTCGTGCGTATGATGACCTGGACAGATCCTGTCGAAAATACCGGGTTCGTCGAATCCTGGACCATTTTTTACTGGGCTTGGTGGATTGCCTTCGCCCCGCCAATTGGCCTGTTCGTTACCCGAATTTCCCGCGGAAGAACGATCCGCCAGGTCGTATTGTCGATGCTTCTTTTCGGCACCATGGGCTGTTGGATTTTCTATTTCGTGCTTGGTAATTACTCACTTTCCGTCGAATTGCAAAACGTGGCGTCGGTCACCCGGAGCCTGGCCGATAACGGGATGTATATTACCGTGGCCAACGTGCTTGCCACGCTGCCCGTGGCCGTGCTCGCCCTTACCTGGTTTGTCGTGGTGAGTATCATCTCGGTGGCCACCACCTATGATTCGGCATCGTACACACTGGCTTCGACTGCCAGCCGACAATTGAGGGTGGGTGATGATCCCGCACGCTGGCACCGGCTTTTCTGGGCCGCAATTCTGGGAATGCTGCCGATTTTCATGATGTGGGTCGGTGGGCTGCAGGTCATCCGCTCCGGCGTGTTGATTGCATCTTTGCCGCTGCTGGCAGTGGGTGTGGCGATGGCGGTCGCACTGCGAAAATCGCTACGAATGGACGCTGGAGAAATCCCGGCTCAATCAGGAAGCCTTGAAGATGAATGAAATCGCTTTCCTTGACGCCACGGCACAGGCTGAGCTGATACGCCGGAAGGAAGTTTCATCCGAGGAGTTGGTCAGCAGCGCTATCGAGCGGATCGAAAGGCTCAACCCGGTTCTCAACGCGGTTATTCACCCGCTGTATGAACAGGCCCGCGAAACCTCCCGGGCTCCCCTGCCCGGACCTTTCTCGGGCGTACCCTTCCTGGTCAAGGACCTGGCGGCGGAAGTCGAAGGCGCACCCCTGGCGGACGGATCAGGTTTTGCCGCGGGACGTTATCTTTCAGGCAGCGACAGCGAATTGGTGCGGCGCTTCAAGGCAGCCGGGTTGATCATACTCGGCAAGACCAATACTTCGGAATTCGGCCTGTTACCGACAACCGAGCCGGAACGGTTCGGCCCGACACGCAATCCCTGGGATACCAGCCGGGGGCCGGGCGGGTCGAGCGGCGGGTCGGCTGCTGCCGTAGCCTCGGGTATGGTCGCGGCGGGGCATGCCAGTGATGGCGGTGGCTCGATTCGCATCCCCGCCTCGTGTTGCGGCCTGGTAGGCCTCAAACCGACCCGCGGGCGCAATTCGCTGGCCCCGGCAATCGGTGATATCGCAGGGGGCATCATTCACGAACACGTGGTCACGCGTTCCGTACGTGACAGCGCCGCGATTCTCGACGCCACAGCCGGAGCCATGCCGGGAGATCCCTATTACCCGCCCCGTCCCGAACGCGCCTTTGCTGAAGAAACGGGCCGCGATCCGGGCCGCCTCAGAATCGGCCTCGGGACTGTACCGCTGAACCAGGCCACCGCCCATCCGGAATGCATCGCCGCAGCGCAATCGGTGGCTGCCCTGTGTGAAGAGCTGGGCCATGGCGTAGAGGAAGCTTCACCGCGAGTCGACAGCGGATCGCTGTTCAGGTCATTCGGACAGGTGATGACAGGCTATCTCGGGTGGAACATCGCCGCCTGGGAGCGGCGCACCGGTCATGCCCCTGTGGAAGAAGATTTTGAAGCCGCCACCTGGCGGACCTATCAACACAGTCTGACCCAGAGCGGAGGCGATTACCTGCTGGCCTGGCAGGATCTGCAAAAGAGTTGCCGTGATTTCGCCGCTTTCTTCACAGACTATGACCTCTGGCTCACACCCACGCTGGCGCAACCCCCGGTGCCCCTTGGCTATTTCGATTACACGCACGAAACACGCAAGCAGTACATTGCCCACCTTGGTGATTTCACCTGCTTCACATTGATTGCGAACGCAACCGGCCAACCGGCGATATCGCTTCCCCTCTACTGGACCGAGAGCGGCTTGCCGGTCGGGGTGCAGTTGACGGGGCGCTATGGCGACGAAGCCACCCTGATCCGCATGGCGGCGCAACTGGAACGGGCCCGCCCCTGGTCCCACCGCCGGCCGCCGCTGGAAGAGAGCAATGACCCGCTGGATTGAAGCAGAGGACGCCGGTGCTTTGCTGAAGCCCGGCATGACGGTGTTCGTCGCCGGTGTCACCTCGGAACCCCTTGAAATCCTGGAGGCGCTCGAGAACCGGGGCGAGCATTGTGCCGGGGTGCGATTCGTATCCGTCACCATCCCGGGTATCAACCAGGGTGATTTCTCAGCGCTCCATCAGGACGCCCGTTGCACGGCTTTTTTTGCAACTACCGGCAACCGCCGGTCAATTGCCGACGGCCGGACTGAATTCATTCCGATGCACTACAGCTCCATTTACCGCTACCTGGAACGGGACCTGAAGATCGATGCCGCGGTCATGCAATTGTCGCCGGCCGGGCAGGATGGAATGCATTCCCTGGGTATCAGCGCAGATTTCGCGCCCGCGGTACTGGATAAAGCAGGTTTCATTATCGGGGAGGTCAATGAACGCCAGCCAGGGGTGCAAGATGCACCGCAACTACCGGCATCCGGGCTGGACTATGCCGTGGCCTGCGAGCGGCCGCTTGCAACCCTGGCGCGGGCGGACACCGGTGACATCGCGGTGAAAATCGGCGGTCACGTGGCGGAACTCGTCACCGACGGAAACTGCATCCAGGTGGGCATAGGAGCGATTCCTGACGCCGCTCTCGCGGCCCTGTCCGACAGGAATGACCTGGGTATTCATTCCGGCATGATCAGCGACGCTGTGATGGACCTGGCCAGGTCCGGAAACATCAACGGCTGCAGGAAATCCATTGACCGAGGCCGGGTCGTCAGCGGCGCCACGCTGGGCAGCCAGGAACTCATCGATTGGGCTGCCGAGGCTCCACAACTTTCGGTGCGCCCGGTTGGATACACCCATGACAGTGCTGTGATTGCTCAAATCGAAAATTTCGTGTCCATCAATTCGGCCCTGGAGATCGACCTGTTTGGCCAGATCAATGCAGACATGCTGGGCGGGCGCCAGGTCAGCGGAACGGGTGGATCAGTCGACATGATGCGCGGTGCGGCGCTCTCACCCGGCGGCAAGTCCGTCGTTGCCCTGAGTTCCACAACCGGGGACGGAAAAATCTCACGAATCGTGGCCACGCTGGCCCGGAATGCGGCAACAACCGCGCTACGGACCGACATCGATTATGTTGTGACTGAATATGGCGCGCGCAGAATTCGCCATCTGCCGGTGATGGAGCGGGCCGCGGCCCTGATCGAGATAGCCCATCCCGATTTTCGTGACAGCCTGCGCGCGGAATGGAGTGATCTGAACCGCAACTCTTGATCCCGGTTCAGACGTGATAGCTTGCTGCAGCCTCAGTCCAGAGGCTTTTCGGGGAAGGTGACGCTGAGCATGTATTCACTTGCTGCATCGACCGCCTGGTCCGTTAAATCGAGTTGCGCGCCTTTTGCGGGCATATCCAGGTAGCCGGCTTTCGAATGTTCAAAAAGTACCGCCAGCCACAATGTCGAACGCTCTGACCAGGCGTCACGGTCGCCAATGGCAGGGGCGCCATCAACACCTTCATCATGACAGGATGCGCAGGCCTGCTGATAGACCTCTTTGCCGAAGGCCAGACGGCGCTCGCGCCAGGATTCGGCTGCTGCCTGTTGCACGGCCATACTGCTGACGACGGTCGTTTTATCGTCGCCGTAAGCGGCGCAACTGAGAACACAAAGCGTGCTGAAAATCACCAAATTTCGATAAAACCGGATCATGGCTCACCTCGCACATGTCTTTCTAATTAAAAATACTACACGCCTGTCCACAGCAGCTCATTGACCCGCGTCACGGATTTTGTATCAGCCTTTTTCACCACGTTCGATGACGCAATTCACCGTTCAGTAGGATTTGGGTAATCCGAGGGCTTTTTCCGCTATGTAGCAGAGGATGAGCTGCGGGCTGACCGGCGCAAGCCGTGTAATCATGACTTCTCGCAGCAGGCGTTCAACGTGGAATTCCTTGGCATAGCCCATACCTCCGTGGGTCATGACAGCCTGGGTGCAGGCCTTGAAGCCCGCTTCGCCACCCAGGTACTTGGCGCTGTTCGCTTCGATTCCGCAGGATTTTCCGGCGTCATACAGGCTGGCCGCGTGCATGGTCATCAGCCAGGCCGCTTCCAGTTCCATCCAGCATTGCGCCAGGGGATGCTGGATGGACTGGTTCTGGCCGATCGGTCGGTCGAACACGACGCGCTCCCTGGCATAAGTTGCGGCCCGGCCTATCGCATTACGGCCGATACCGATGGCCTCGGCCGCGATCAGGATGCGCTCGGGATTCAGGCTGTGCAACAGGTAACCGAAGCCCTTGCCCTCCTCACCGATCCGGTCTTCTTCGGGCACCGGCAGGCCGTCTATGAATACTTCGCAGGAATCTACAGCGGCCCGGCCCATTTTGGGAATGGTGCGTATATCACAATAGTCACGGTCCAGGCTGGTATAGAACAGCGTCATTCCATCGGTGGGACGTGCGCATTCCTCTTTCGGGGTCGTGCGCGTAAGCAGCATGATCCGGCCGGCTTCCTGGGCAGTTGAAGTCCAGACTTTTTTTCCATCGACCTGGTAGCCATCGGCCGTCCGCACCGCCCGGGTCTTGATCGATGTCGTGTTAAGCCCCGCGTCCGGTTCGGTAACGCCGAAACACGACTGGACAGCACCCTGCACCAGGTCTGGCAGCCAGCGCTGTTTCTGTTCTTCGCTGCCAAAAACAACGATGGGGTGAGGGCCGAAGATATTGATGTGGATGGCGGATGCGGCGCTCATGGCGCCGGAAGAATTGGCCACGGTGTGCATCAACAGCGCCGCTTCGGTGGCGCCCAGGCCGGCGCCACCATATTCTTCGGGCATGGTGATGCCAAGCCAGCCGCCGTCCGCCATGGC
>CALDVW010000072.1 GCA_937924405.1 uncultured Lysobacterales bacterium | reverse complement strand
GTGCCGGTAAGCCGGGCCCCCGAAGGGAGCATCATGCTGAGCTTCGATGACTGTGCTTCAGGGACTGTCGATTACCAACTCACCAACGCCGGGCTTTCCGGCAGTATTCCGATCGAGCGCATCGTACCCGACAATGTCGCGATGTGCGAATCGCTGTGCGGTGAAGTGGTCAACGAGATTTCAGGAAAGCAGTCCACCGTTATCGGGCTCGAGGGTGGCGTAGTGGATGTTGCTGACAAACGGGGGAACATCTCAAGGCTCACCATTCCGGAAGGCATTCTGGTGGGTTCGCAGGAACACCGGGTCGAGGTATTCCCGTTGGCGGAGCAGACGATTTTGCCAACCGGGCAATTCGCGTTCGCCGGAGTGAACTGGACTTCGGATCTGGGCACCATGATTGGTCCGGCAGAACTCGCAGTTTTTACCGAAGAAGTGCAACACTTTACCGATATTGCCGCGTTTTACTACGGGAAACAGGGTGAGACTTTCCACTATCTACCCATGCTTCTGGCCACCGATGAGGGCGTGGCGATTGAAGTGCCGTCCGTCCGGCAAGGTGCGACGGGGCTGGCTCATGTAACGATCGATGAAATGGAACAATGGCTGCCCCCAGATAATCCACCTTCGGCCAAATATCTGCAGCAGATGGCCATAGCCGGCAGGAAAGCCACCGTATCGGCCCGTATCCGGCAAGTTGGTACCTTTGGAGTCATGAGGGCGGCGAGCACCGAATCGGGGAAAAAGGGAAAATCGCTGCAGGATAAATTGGATCTGGGTGAACTGTTTCTGCCGTTCCTGATCGAGTGGTTTGACAATGAGATCACTCCCATTCTGCCTTCCGCAAAAAATGGGTGCAATGTGGCCGTGGAATTCTCTTCGGCCGCATCCGAGTGGCTTGTCGCCGTTCAGCTATACGGCCCCAATGACAACTCAGGATTGCAGAGCCGAATCAGTATGCTGGAATCCGCAATGAGCAATTTCACTTCAGCAGCAGGGCTGGATATTTCGGAAATAGACCGGCAGTGTGATCTGGAGCCTGACCCATGCAAGCAGACGGAAATTATGCGGTCGGGAGCGGCCTGTGCCCAAACAGTGCAGTTAATTGGGGGTGATGACGACATTCCTGAGCTCGCATGTTCAGATGCACCGGCTCTGTTGTCCGTTTCACCGAAGAACTCCAGGCGGTGCCCGGGTGCGTCCATGCAGTTTTATGCGAATGTCCGGAATCTCAAGGGCGAGGCTCTTCCGATAGATCAAATCGACCTGCTCTGGCTCAGTGAAGCACCGCAGTTGTTGTCAGTCCATGCTGAAAGCGGCAAGGCGGAAACGCTAGCGTCTGGAGATGCCTGGGTCACCGCATCCAGCGAAGTTTGTGGCAGCACGATGGAAGGGAGTGCCTATGTCAAGATCGATGGCGTGCCTGATATCGCCGGCAGCTACTCGCTGGTAGGTAGCGAAACCTGGCGGGGTTGTGTGGATTCGGAAGATGACGGTGTTTACGGAATTCAGGGTACGGCCAACATTAGCACAGCGTCTGCAGATGTAAATTCGGGCAGCGTTCAATTCAGCGGCAGCAGTAATGGATCCGGTTTCGGGGCTACATTCAGCGGCACTGCTGTGTGTGGTGGCACGTTCACGGGAAGCGGAGGCTACAGTGAAGACGATGGTACGAGCGGAAGCACGACCTTCAATGGAACATTCACGGAAAATTCGTTGAGGTTGGACTTCACAGCACAGGATCAAAGTGGGGATACCTGCTCGTCTTCGGGTTGGGTAAGAGGAACCAAGACGAACTGAAAAATCATGGAAACGACCACAGTGAACAGCAGTAAAAAGTGGGCCAGGTTCCCTGGCGTCGCACTGGTCGTGTGCATGATCATTGGCTTACCCCAGGCGGCGCTCGCTGTCGAGGCCGGGGATGTCCTGGACAGGGGTGCCGACATATTCAAGACAAATTGCACGACCTGCCATGGACTGGCCGGATACCCTGATCCCGAATCGCCGTTGGTGAAAAGCCTGGGCGTGCTACCGGCCAATTTTTCGGATCCGTTGTTCAACAGCCGCGAGCCGAGTTCAGACTGGAAGATCGTGATCACTTATGGCGGTCCCGCTCTGGGCTTCTCCGAGATGATGCCCGCATTTGGCGAGTCAATGAGCGCGGACGATATCGATGCCGTCCTCGTTTACATTAAAACCCTGGGGGGCGAGCACGATTACCCGGACGGCGACCTCAACCTGTTCCTGCCGATCCGGACCAAGAAAGCATTTCCGGAAGACGAGTGGGTCTGGAAACAGCGCTACACCAGCCAGGATGGCGACAATGCCTGGCGAAACGTTCTGGAATATGAATTCCGGATTGGCCGGCGCGGGCAGGGTATATTTGAAATCACGAACGAGGTACAGGGCGGCGATACAAACTTTGGCTACTTCGAGCCGGGTTACAAGCACGTTCTGAAGCATGACGCGAATGCGGGATTCATCCTGACTGCGGCCGCTCAGCTCGGTGTGCCGCTCAGGAGCAAAAACAACTGGCTGTTTCTTCCTTACCTTGCCGTCGGCAAGATACTGTCCGACAAATGGACATTCCAGGGGCATGGACGGCTGAAGCTCGACCTGGAGGATTCCGATAAGCACGTGGCCGAGTTCGCCGGTATCGTTCACTGGGTCGATGCACCACGCCCGCGCTGGGTGTATCCGGCACTGGAGTTGGTAGCTGAAGTACCCTTTGAACGCGGCAGCGGCGCCAATCAAAAATCGGCTGTGCAATGGTCCGTCCTGCCGCAGGCGCGCATCGGGTTGAACAAGCGCGGTAACATCGCGCTCAACGCGGGTGTGGAACTGCCGCTCAATGACCACGACCGCTACGATTGGCGCGCTTACGTGTACTTCATCTGGGATTTTGCAGACGGTGGATTGCTGGAAGGCTGGTAACATCCGCCAACTGCGTATCCCTCCGCTCTGTCAGTCACATACTTTATCCGCCGTTCAGTACAATGACCTTACAGCATCATCATATGCTGAACGACACGGGGTAAAAGGCATGAGGGAGTGTAGGAAATTCCGCGTTGAGGGGCGTGTTCAGGGAGTCTGGTTCCGGGAATCGACAAGGCAGCAGGCTGACAGGCTGGGAATCATAGGCCATGCAATAAATTGCCCAGACGGCAGTGTCGAGGTGCTGGCCTGCGGTAAAGCCGAAGCGCTGGACAGCCTGGCCGAGTGGCTGCGCCACGGCCCTCCCATGGCGCGGGTCAGCTCAGTAATAAGTGCGACTTCCGTTGAGGACTGCCCTGAAAGCTTCTCTACCGGTTGATTTTTCGCATTAAAATCAATCAGAAGCACCGGGCCAGGCATCCCACCAGGTGCGGAACTGACGCCAGTGATCTTCAAGGAAAGCACGCTGTTGGGGGCTTAGTGCATCGGACTTGTAGAGCTGGTGCCCGTATTCCTGGCTGCCTTCCAGCACCATCAGGTGCTTGTAGTACAGAACCAGGTCGGGGCCCTCATCGAAATTCGACAAAACGGACAATGCCTGGTCGAGTTCACAGGCCAGACGGTAGGCTTTATGATCACCTGCGGCCGCTTTTGTGGAGAGTTCTACTAATCTCAATACTTCGCGCGGCAGCGCATTGCCGACACCGGTAATGGCTCCTTTTGCACCGCAACGAACAAAGCCGTGCACGACCTGGGTGTCTACACCGACCATCAATGTGAGATCTTCCCTGCCGCTGGTGATGTATTCAGCGGCGTAAGTCAGGGAGTCCGCCCCGCCAAATTCCTTGAAGCCAACCAGGTTGGGAAACTCCTGTTGCAGGTCGAAAAACAGGTCGGCTTTTGTCTCAAAGCCGTAATACGGACTGTTGTATATTACGGCCGGCAAATCACCGGCCGCGCCCAGAACGGACGCGAAGTGACTGCGTTGTGCAGGAGTCGAGATTCCGCGTGAAAGGACGCGGGGAATGACCATGAGTCCCGCAGCGCCGGCACGGTTTGCATGGCTTGATATTGCGGTTGCCCGCACAGTGTTCTGCGCTCCGGTGCCGACAATGACCGGAACGTTTGAAGAGATCAAGGCTTCCACGCCTTGCATGCGCTGCTCGTCGGACAGCAGGGGCCAGTCACCCATCGAACCACAATAAACAACGGCACGCATGCCCACATCCATCAACTCGCGGCCCTTGTCGCTGAGCGCCTCGAAATCCGGTACACCATCTTCATTACAAGGAGTCATGAGTGCGGGTATGCACCCGGTAAATATGGTATCGGTCATGTCATTTGAGCCTTAGTCTGAAACCTGAAAGCGGTGTAGTTGAAATTCAGCGACCTACCTTAGCGTTTTAATGCATTAAATCATACCTGTTGCGATGAACCGGGTAGTGATTTGCTGCTTAACGCCATCGCGCGCAATTCACTCATGTTTCCCAGGTCCACGAAGGGATCATCGAATACGGGGTCACGCATCACCTCCAAGAACTCCCTGAATAGCGGATGATCCTCAAGCCAAACACACTGGTCCAGGAATTGATCCTTAGACCACGTACCCCAGTTGAATAACTGTGAAAAATAGGCCTGATCGGCGCCCAAAGACCGCGCCAGGTGTACAAAAGCCTTCATTTCACGAAAGTTTGCCTTTTGCACGACAAAATCAAATCTCAGTATCCTTACTTCACCCTGCAAATGCAGATCACCCATGTTGGCTGAATTATCGAGCAGAGTCTGCCAATGACCGCCGCGTCGCGTAACATTGTAGGTTTCTTCAGTGGCCGCATCGAAGGAAATAATCACGGAAATGATATTTTGGTGAATTGCCCGCATTCGCTGCCAGTTCCTGGGTGTGAGCAACACTCCGTTGGTCTGCAACGCAATCTGCATATTTGGAAAATCTGCCCCGTTCAAGCTGTATAGCAAATTGCGGTAAACACGGCTGGCAAAAGGATCACCGGACCCGGTAATTTGAAAGCACAAAATGCTGTTCATTGGGTTCAGAAAGGTAGGGTTCCAAAAGACGATCCTGAATCCTGCTTATCTCACGGGATACTGGCCCATCCTGATGATTTATCCTCTCGGTCCGACAGCTGGGGCAATACAAATTACAGGAGCGGTCATTGACCAGGTTAACGAAGGCCGGTGGTCCCTGCTCAACGGTTCGCTTCTCATCAATGATCCGGGTAAAGGGGGGGTCGGTGGCCGCCTCATCCAGGGCTGGCCGTTGCAATGGGTGGAAACCGGTTAGTGAGACCGGAACCATATGACTTCAGGGTGGCCATAAGCCGCCCGAGGCGAATCTTCAAAGCCCAGCGAGCTTTCAGCAAAAAACGCCGGGCATGCCCCATTCCGTTATCACTTTGCACTGAAGGATTATAGTCAAGGTGACCGCCCGCCTGAAGTCATGTTATTCGTTTCATGAGCTTTGCGGTTAGCGCTCCAGGCCCGCCAGGTCAACCAGGAAGCCGAATTCCTGGGCGGTTTCCAGGTATTGCCGGTAGCGGCCTGAAGCACCACCGTGGCCGGCGTCCATGTTGGTGTGCAAGACGAGCCGGTTATTGTCCGTTCGCCGGTCTCTTAGCCTGGCCACCCACTTGGCTGGTTCGAAATATTGCACTTGCGAGTCGTGCAGGCCGGTGGTCACCATCAGGTTGGGATAGTCCTGTGCCTTGACCTGGTCGTATGGTGAATAGGACAGCATGTACTCGTATGCTTCTTTTTCTCTGGGGTCGCCCCATTCGTTCCACTCATTGGCAGTCAACGGAATAGAATCGTCCAGCATGGTGGTCACAACGTCCACGAAAGGCACTGCGGCGACTACACCATGGTAGAGTTCGGGCGCCATGTTAACCACCGCCCCCATCAGCAGCCCACCGGCGCTTCCGCCCATGGCGTAAGTACGGGAAGGGTCGATCTTGCCCTGTTTCTGCAGCGCTGCGGTGACATCGATAAAATCGGTAAATGTATTCTTCTTATGCATCAGCCGGCCCTGTTCATACCATTGCCGGCCGAGCTCCTGGCCGCCGCGGATGTGCGCTATGACATAAACAAAGCCGCGATCGAGCAGGCTGACCACCGAGTTTCGGAACCACGGGTCGGTGGAAGACCCATAGGAGCCGTAGGCGTAAACCAGGGCGGGCGCCGAGCCATCCAGCCTGGTGTCCTTGCGCCAGGCGAGCGAGACCGGAACCGAAGCCCCGTCCCTGGCAGTGATTGTGGTGCGCCGGCTACGGTAGTTCCCACTGTCGAAATCACCCAGGATCCGCTGCGCCTTGAGCAACTCGGTCTCGCCGGTTTGCAGGTCGATCTGCCAGGTCTGGGTCGGTGTTACCAGGCTGGAGTAGCCATAGCGGATTTTATCCGTATCGGTACTGACGTTGGTGCCGGGCCACATAACATACGAATCGGTGCCGGCGTCGAGGTAGCGATCCATGCTGCCATCCAGGGCCAGTACGCGAACTTTGCGCATGCCGTCTTTGCGTTCACCGACCACCAGCCAGCGGTCAAAGGCCTGGATGTTACGTACCATGGCGTCATCGCGACCGGGAATGATCTCTTTCCAGCTCGACTTGTCTGCGGATAATTCCAGCCCGGCAGACAGTACGCGGAAATTCTCGGCATTCCAGTTGCTGCGGATAAAAAACCGCCCGTTGGCATGGTCGATATCGTATTCATGGCCGGGTTCACGCGGCAGGAATGGCTTGAACTTCCCGGTCGGATCGCCGGCCGCCAATAGCTGGACTTCGCTGGTTTCGGTCTCCTCGTGTTTGAGCATGATGAAATCGCCCGAACGGCTGCGCCACAGGCCAGTATAAAATCGTTCATCGGATTCTTCGTAGACCAGTACGTCATCGGCCGGATCGGTTCCCAGCCTATGCCGCATCACGCGGTAGGCGAGCAGTGTTTCTGGGTGCTTGTCGAGGTAGAACAGGTACTGGCTGTCGGCCGACCATGCCATCGAAGCGTTGGCGTTGCCGATGACTTCGGGCAGGAACTCACCGGTCTGCGTGTCCAGGATACGAATTTCGTGGATCCGGCGACTCAGGGTGTCCTCGGCGATGGCCGCGTAACGGTGGTTATCACTCATTTCCAGGTCGCCGAGACTGTAATACTCGTGACCCAGGGCGCGCTGGTTACCATCGATCAGTATTTCTTCGTCAGCCGTCATGTTGCCCTTGCGGCGGGCATAAATCGGGTAGTCACTACCGGGCCCATAGCGGTAGTAGTACCACCAGCCGTCTTTCTCATAAGGCACACTGGATTCATCGGGGTCGAGCCTTCCTATCATCTCCTGGTATAGGGATTCCTGCAGGGGCCTGGTTGGTTCCATGGTAGCGTCGAACCAGTCGTTTTCGGCTTCCAGGTAGGCCAGAACTTCGGGGTCGGAGCGGGCGTCGTCGCGCAGCCAGTAGTACTCATCGATCCGGGTCTGGCCATGTAACGTCAATTTGTGGGGGCGTTTTTCAGGCATGGGCTCGTTCATTGTTTGGTCGTCTGCAACTTGCGCAGTTGCCTCAGAGTGGCTTGCGGATTGGTTAACCGTGGACTGCTCTGATTTTTGGCAAGCCGTAAGGCACAGAGCCATGACAGGGGCCAGACAAATGAGTCTCATAAATCTTCTCTCGGGGCGGCTGATAGTGGATTTGGCATACAATACCTCAATGCCGGGCCTTCGTCGTGTGCGCAGCTAGTTCATGACTGGGCAGTGTGTTGATTGGTCCCTGTCCACCCAAATGTCTCGATCCAAGTCGATATTCAGCTCCCTATTGCGCCGAAAAGTGCATGCGGCGTTGAAAATATTGAATTTTTAGGACAAAGACGGCGACGCTCTCAAAATTTGAATTATTTTCAAAAATAAAACAGGATGACTTGATTTTTTATTGGATCGGGGTTGTAATGTGTATCAGTCTGACTGATTGATCAGGCAATATTATTATAATTACTTGGAGAGGCACCATGAAGACTTCGATGGTCTTTAAGATTGGCATGGTTTTTCCTTTACTGTTTTCCTCCCTTAATACCTTCGCACAGGATGCTACTGAAGGAGCAGGGGTTCTTGAGGAAGTCACTGTTACGGCAACCAGACGCGTGACCGAACTGCAATCGACACCCGTGGCGGTAACGGCATTAAGCGGTCAGGAACTCAATAATCTGTTTGCGCACGATATCGGTGACGTCGCCCTGGTGACGCCGAACTTCTCGGCAGCCCAGATTACGGGCTTCAACGCCGCGGGTTTTGCCATTCGAGGCGCTGCCCAGACCGATGTCCTGGTCTACTGGGAACCGGCGATTGCCGTTTTCGTCGATGATTTCGTGATACCACATGCGCAAACCCAATTGCTCGAGCCATACGATATAGAGACCATCGAGGTACTGCGCGGTCCGCAGGGAACCCTGTTCGGTAAAAACACCACGGGCGGCGTGGTCAACGTGAGGACCAAACGCCCGGTAATGAATCAGTTCAATGTTGACGCGAGTCTGCGCTACGCCAGTTATGGCCGCGTCGAGCCACGCGTGGCATTGAATATCCCGCTGGTTGACGACAAACTGGCCTTCAGGCTGGCGGCCATGTACCAGAAAAGTGATGGCTACTACCGGAACGGCAAGGTCAGCCCCGGCCAGCAGCATCCCCCGTCCAATGAACGGATCGGCGGCGACGACGTGGGGTCGGCCCGCCTCAAATTGTTGTGGGAGCCTGTGCGCAACCTGAGCATCCTGTTCCAGTACGAATATCTGAAAGATCGCGGTGACACGCCGCCGTCGGTCAACGAAACAGATCCCAATTCGCCTCAGGCCTGGAATTTCATTGGTTTCCCCGGTATTACCGGTGGCGATCCACTGGACCAGGCAGGTGTGAGTTTCCGCGACTTTATTGCCGGACCGGGAAGTGAAACAACCGGCCTGTTCATGACCGACGGACACCAGATTGACGTGGACGGCCTGTACATGAACATCGATTGGGAGATCGGTGATTTTATATTGACATCGGTTACCGGCAAGCGGGACCAGGATTCCAAACTGCCCAGCACCTATACCGGTGAAACTTACGCATCCCTGTTCGATGCAAGCCGCGACGACCAGCGGGAGACTTTCCAGCAGGAATTCCGCCTCACCTCCTACTTTGAAGGGCCGGTTAATTTTGTTGCCGGTATCTTCTACCAGGAAGATCAAACCAGTTTCAATGTACTGCAGTACCTCGGATTACTGGATATTTTTCAAATAAATGTTCCGGGGGTGCTTGGTAACGACAACCCGCTCATCATCAGTAACAATCAGGATATGGATTCCCTCGCGGGATTCTTCGATGTCACCTGGGAATTCAACGAGACCTGGACCCTGGCAGGCGGTATTCGCTATACCAAGGAAACCAAGACCTTTTTCTCTCGCCCGGGTACACCGATCGTCCTCTATGGCAAGAGCCCCGGCGATTACCCCTTCGATCCCAATAACATCAATGAATTTCCGTGTAACGCCGTTACCAGCTGTCAGACAGACGAACAGACCTGGAAGGAACCCACCTATCGTTTGATGCTTTCCAACCAGTTTAACCCGGACCTGTTCGGATACGCGAGCTATACCCATGGTTTCAAGTCAGGCGGTTATAGCGACCAGGCCGGATCAGGGCTGCAGGTGCCGCTGGAGCGGACCAGTTATGATCCCGAATTCGCCGATTCCTTCGAGCTCGGCCTGAAGGCAGAAACTATGGGTGGGCGCGGCCGGATCAACACCGCTGTCTTTTACGTGGAATATGAGGATATGCAACGCGCAGCCATCGCCCAACAGGGTGCTTTCCAGGAAACTGTAGTCTTCAACGCCGCCCAGGTGCCGGCCTGGGGTGTTGAATTGGAAGGTTCTTTCCTGCTTACGGATGCGCTCATTTTACGGGCCAACCTGGGTTACCTGGATGCCAAGTATGATGAATTCCTGCTGGATCTCGACCTGGACGGTGTCCCGGACCAGGACCTGAGCGGGCGCCCTGTGACCCGCTCCCCGGAGTGGACGGCCGGAGTTGATCTGACCTGGCAACATTCGCTCAGCGGCGGCAGCGGATTACGCGCACTGATAGGCGTGTATTACGAGGATGAGAGCACATTCTATTATGCGGCGGACGGTGAGCAGTTCGACACCTTTCTTCAAAGTCACACGCTCGTCAACGCCAACCTCACCTGGACTTCGTCGAACGGCATTTGGTACCTTTCAGCGTTCGGCAAGAACCTGACGGACGAGCGCTACAGGAACGCTTCGCAGTACGTTGGTGGCTTGTGGACCTTTTCCACGTATGCACCGCCACGCACTTACGGCGTGGAAGTTGGAATTCATTACTAGCCTATTCAGCGAAAATTGAATCAGGGCCGGCTTTGCCGGCCCTTTTTTTTGGGAATGCCGTGGACGGCTATCGCCAGTCTATTTCTCGCCTTTGATGTACCGCTCCAGCTCCTTGTGGAAATGCCGCAAGCGTTGTTCCTGCTCACCCCAGATGGCGCCATCGAAGCCTTTGGAGCGGATGCCTTTCTGTACCACGGGCAACAGCTCCGAATCCTGGTCAAGCACTTCTCCCAGGTTCGGAGGTTCGCCGATCCGGGTGTATTCGGTATCCGGTCTGATTTCGCCGCTGGTGTCGGTTCCCTCTGGCAAGCCCATCCATCCTGGTACCGAGTAGTCGGGGTCATCCACCGGGCGGACCAGGGTCATGGTGTCGTAATAAAAAATCTCGGGGTCCGTCGGGTGTGGCATGAAGCGCATCAGGAAGGCGCCCTCGGGGTGCAGGCCAATCTGAACGTTGGGGAAGATACCGGTGGCCCAGGAGTCAGTCAGCTGTCCGTCCGTGAATCGTTCGTAGCCCAGGCCGAGCCTGTGGGACCGTTCCCGTTTGGCCTGCTGAATCGCTTCGCGGACTTCACGCGCACTGCCGTTGAACTGTGCAGGGTCAATGCTGGCTTCCATCATCATGTACTCCAGGCTGGGGTTCATCGAATCCTGGTCAGCCTGCCGTTTGGTTTTGATCGCAATGGGAACCAGCATTCGGCTGCAGCCATTGGGGTAAAGATCGACCTGCACCCCCATGTCATCCATTACATCCTGGGTCTGTGGGTGAACCGCGTGCAAATGATAGGTCTCGTAAAAAGCATCGACACCGGTTTTCCAGTTGGCCGCCCATTCACTGACCGTGTGCCTGACGCAATGCATCCGGTCCAGTTGGTAGGTTTCCAGGTAACCTTCGGGTAAACCGAATTGCTGGTGCAGATCAGGCGGATTGTCATCCATGTTGATGAAAATAAGGCCGGCATATATCTGGCAATGGACTTCCTTCATCTTCGGGTTGTTGCACACCAGCTTCGGGTTGATCGTTTCCTTGTCTGTAATGTGCGTGCAATTGCCATCCAGGCCGTATTGCCAGGAGTGGAACGAACAGGTGAACTGCACAAGACTGCCCCGGTCATTCTGGACCAGCTGGTTTCCGCGGTGGGCACAAACGTTGTACAGGGCTTTCACCGTACCGTCTTCCTGGCGTACGATGATGATGCTTTCACGCCCGGGACGAAATACCGAGTAGTCACCGGTTTCCGGAATATCGGTCTCGATTCCGGCGATGAGCCAGGTCCTGGACCACATTCTTTCCCATTCCATCGCCATGAATTCCGGGTCGTAATAGCGTGCGGGGTCGAGGACATCCAGCCCGTTGTCTATAAACGGTTGCTTTGCCTCGAGATCGTCCGCTTCCGCCTGCGGGTTTATCTGCCAGGTTTCAACCACATTGTTACTCATTGCGACTCATCTCCTTCAATTGCACCTGTTTATTGCGTTCCGAACTCGCAATAATCTTCCTTCTCCACCAGGCCAAACGCGAATGAAAGTTTGACCAAACCGACGATGACCGAAAGACACAGGCCCAGCTCGAGAATTTCCTCTTCGGTGAAATGGCGCCTGAGCCTGGCGTGCAGTTCCGGCGTCAGTTCACCGTGTGGATTGTTCAGAGCCAGCTCATCCGCCAGTTCCATGACTGCCTGTTCGTCTTCCGTGAAGCTGGAATAATCCTGCCGCCACATCGCGTCGATCTGTTCCTGCGAGTAACCGATGTTACCGACTCCGATCAGATTTTGCAGGTTACAGGTGCGGCAGCCGTGGTTCATACTCAAACGCAGGCGTGAAAGCTGCTTGTGCTTTTCGCCCACCCGGCCATCGAAAAATATGTTCTGGTAGAACTGCACCATGGCAAAATCCAGCAGTTCCGGCGCCTGGGCGAAAACATCGACAAAAGTAGGGGTCCCGGTCAGCTCGTTCAATGCATCCCAGGCCATGCGGGCACCCTCGGAAAGTTCTTCGCGGGGGACCCTGGTCAAAAGTGTTTCGCTCATGTTTTATCCTCGTTTGTGTGCGTATTCAGGACTCGATCATTGTTGAAAGAAGCGGCTTTACCCTCAGGTTCACCGGTATTGGTTCGGTGCCTATCCTGCGGTCGAGTTCTTCGTGCCAGTGATAAATGCGCCGCTCCTGGTAGCTCAGTCTCACCCCTTTGAATCCTGGCGATTCGATCGACCGCTGAATCTTCTGGACCAGTTCAATGTCTTCCTGCAGGATGGAATTGAAGTTCTCGATGCGCTTGTCCCACAGGGAATGCCGCTTGCCATTACCCCAATCCGGAGCAAACCAGTGACATTCGACCCGCATGCTGCGGTGACTGACTGGCCAGAAGGTGAGGAAGGGTATCCCGGTGGGGGCCACGGGGGTGACCAGGTTGGGAAATACGTTGTAAGACACGTTGGTTTTGACCGGTAATTCGCTGACCCCGGGAAATTCCTGCATGCCGATGGTTCCTGGGTCCACCCAGTCCGGGTTGCGGTGGGGCGTCACCATCAGGGAATGGCCGTTCGGCCAGAGGATGATATTGGTTGCGCTGTGGTCGAGAAAGCGGTTTGCCGTTTCCGGATGAATGTTTTTCAGGTGGTAAACCTCGAAAAAGGCTTCCAGCATGACCTTCACATTACATTCGATATCAAAGCCATAAGAGCTGATGTGGCGGATATTGTCGGGGTCGAACTGTTGCCAATGACGAGCAATGGGACCGAGGGCATCCTCCAGTGATCCTGCTGCAGGATCTTCATTGATAAATACCCATTTACCAAGCCGCTCGCAAGCCACGCTGACCAGATGGAGATTGTCCATATCCAGATCAGCGAAATCCCTGCGATCGCGCACGCCTTTCAGGCGTCCTTCGAGGTCGTATGCCCAGCCGTGGTACTTGCAGCTGAAGCCACCCTTTACCCTGCCGCATGCATCCTCTACCAGGGGACCGCCCCGGTGCCGGCAGGTGTTGTAAAAGGCCCGAACCTCATCTTCCCCGGTCCGGACGATCATGATCGGCGAGTTGGTCTTAGTCCACAATATATAACTGCCGACGTGGGGTAGCTCATTCATATGGCAGGCATACAGCCACGACTTTTGCCAAATAAATCGCTGTTCCAGCGCCTGGAACTCAGGATCCGTGTAACGCCCGGCGGGAATGGGTGGCAGGGCTGGAAACTCGTCTGGCGGCCCTTTGCGGATTCTCTCGTATTCGCAACCTGCGTATACGTGGTCAATAAAGCATTGATCCATAGGGAAACACCGCCAGAAGGTATTGCCAGTTGGGGTTTTTGATTATAGGCTCTGAAGCATCAATAATAAACAATCATGATTGTTTTTATTAATTCTACATGCCTGATAAAGTGCTGATCAGGCAGGTTTTCCAGGCTGATGCGGTTATACTTCAGGCTGGATAAACCCCGGAAAAAAACGCCATCATACTGGTCAAAAGGCTGCATTAAATGGATTTTCAACTGAGCGAAGAACAGAAAGAACTAAGAGAAAGCGTGCGGCGTTACGCCAGGGAGCGACTGCTTCCAATCGCCGAGGAAATCGAACTGAGCGCAGAGCCGCCGTCGCGGGAGTTGGTACGCGAATTCGCCCGGATGGGTTACCTGGGGGTCAACGTGCCTGAAGAACTTGGCGGGTTGGGTCTCGGAAACCTGGAAGCCCTGATCGTGGTAGAGGAACTGGGACGTATATCTTCAGCGGTGGCGTTTCCGGTTTTCGAATCCTGCGTAGGCCCCGTTCGGGCGATTGAGAAATTTGCCGGCCCGGAATTAATCGAAGAGGTCGTACCAGCCGTTTGCGCCGGGGAAAAAGTCGTCGCCATAGCCATGTCGGAACCGGCGGCCGGATCGGCCCTGACAGACCTTACCACCAGCGCCGAGGTGCACAACGGTGAGGTCGTACTGAATGGAACCAAGCGCTGGTGTTCAGGAGGTGGTCACGCCGATGGCTACCTGGTGTATTGTCGAATGTCCAACGACCCGGGAGCCAGGGCGATCGGAGCTGTGTACGTCGACAAAGACACGCCGGGATTGAGTTTCGGGCGTCCCGAACACCTGATGGGATTCCGGGGCGTGCCTTCATCGGATCTTTTTTTCGATAAAGTAAAACTGCCTGAGAAAAACGTCGTCGTACCGGCAGGTGGTTTCAAGAAGTTGATGGCGGCGTTCGATCTCGAGCGTTGCGGCAATGCGACGATGGCTCTGGCACAGGCATCTGCTGCGTTATCGGATGTCACGGCATATGTGCAGGAGCGCCAACAATTCGGCAAACCTATCGTTGATTTCCAGGCGGTTCAAATCAAGCTGGCCGAAATGAAAATGCAGGTTGAAGCCTCACGGCTGTTGATCTGGCGTGCAGCTGTGGATGCGGAACAGGGATTTCCAAGTATCAGCGCATCCAGCGTGGCTAAGTGTTTTGCCAATGAGATTTCACGTTCTGTGACCGGCACCGCGTTGCAGTTGATGGGAGGATACGGTTACTCGAAGGAATATCCGATGGAGCGTCGTTTTCGCGATGCCTGGGGCTGGGGGATAGCCGGTGGCGCCATCGATATACAGAAAATCAATATTGCCAGCGCCATGGTCGGCCGCCGCTTTAACCAGCGGGCCTGATTCAAGGTTTTTGGCCGGCGGCGGTTTCAGTCGACAGGCGACAGATCCACCTCGATCATTCCGTCCGTAATACGCACAGGAAATGAACGAATTGGCTTTTTGGCCGGCGCCCCGGTGACGGAACCATCGCGGATATCGAAAGTGGCGCCGTGCAGCGGGCAGGTGATGCGATAACCACGTAAACGTCCGTCGTCAAAGGTTGCGAGCGCGTGCGAACAGCGGTTTTCGATCGCGAAAAATTCATCCCGGAAACGGCAGATGGCGATGCCGACACCATCCACCTCGAACGAGTGGATTTTCTTTTCCTCGATATCGTCGGCCGGAGCAACGACCGTGTAACCGTGTTCAGACATCAATTATTCCTGGCGTTTCCGGAGGTGGATTCTAGCACCCGTATGCGGACTCTATACAATGCGTGCGGTTTCTTTCGCCCAGACCGGGTGCTAATATTACTTGAAACATATTCAAGAAAATATTTTGGAGGCTCCAGCCATGATGACTTTCCTGGCACGCATGAAAATCAAAGAAGGTAAAGAAGCAGATTTTATTCGCCTGGCGAACGCCCTGACGGAAAAAGTTCGCGCCAACGAGCCTGACACAACGGCTTATGAATTTTTCAAACTCAGAGATGAACCGCTGGGTTATGCGGTATATGAACAATTTACCAGCGAAGACGCTGAAGAAGCCCACCGCAATACGCCACATTTCTTGGAAATCGCGCCAGAGCTCATCGAGTGTATTGATGGTACTTATGTCAGGGAATTTCTCGATCCTCTGGAGTAGGGGCATTTTATGAGTACCGACCTGGAAACCATCCGGCTGCAAGCAACGACACTGGGTGATCTACTATTACTGGCTGCTGATGCGCAGCCTGACCGCATGGCGGTCATACTCCCTGACCAGCGCCGCACCTTCGCTGAGATTCGTGATGCTGCATTTCGCAAAGCTTTGAGTCTGCAAGCGCTGGGGATTGGTCCGGGAGATCATGTCGGACTGCTATTACCCACCGGGATGGACTTCGTGGAAACCATGTTTGCCACGGCTTTACTGGGTGCGGTGACGGTCCCCGTCAATGCCAGGTACATGCCACCCGAACTGGCTTATGTGGTCGAAAATGCGGATTTGAAGATTCTGCTGACCACTGACAAGATCGCCGAGGCGGTCAATTTTGTCGAACGGTTAGACCTGGCTTTTCCAAAATTGGCGGAGGCAGATGCCAACAACCTCGAATTGGAAGACGCACCGCTGTTGCGCAATATCGTTCTTTTCGGCCAGTCCGAAGCGCCCGGGTTGTTGACCGAGGATCAGTTCAATGCACTTTCGGAGCAGGGCGACATCGCCCGGCTGCACCTGAGCCGGCTTCAGATCCGACTTGGAAGCACAGCACTGATCCTCTATACATCGGGCACCACAGCAAATCCGAAAGGTTGCATGATTTCGCACGAAGCCATCGTGCGCAACAGCGCCGCCCTGGCTGACCGCTATGAACTGACCGGCGAGGACAGCTTCTGGTCACCGCTGCCGATGTTTCATATTGCGGCCATTCTTCCGCTAACGGCCATATTTGCGAAAGGTGGAACTTATGTAACTACCGGTTATTTCCAGGCGGGTGAAGCGTTGCGGATGATGGAAAAGGACCGGGTTACAGCGACCTACCCCTGCTTTTGGACCATCATGTCAGATTTGGTAGACCATCCGGATTTCGAAAAAACAGATCTCAGCAGGGTCAAGCTGATGAACGCCAATTTCGCGGTCCAGCCTCCGGAGATCGGCGAGAAAATGAAGAAAGCTTTGCCAAACGCCATCTTCGTCGGAACCTTTGGAATGACCGAAACGGCTG
The DNA here is from genome assembly GCA_937924405.1 of uncultured Lysobacterales bacterium. Taxonomy (GTDB): domain Bacteria; phylum Pseudomonadota; class Gammaproteobacteria; order Xanthomonadales; family SZUA-36; genus JAHEFT01. The sequence goes on along the minus strand of CALDVW010000072.1, from coordinate 27,065 downwards.
GAACTGTCACCACCAGCCGCTTTGACGCGACCGAGGAACAGCGGTTCACACGCCTGGGGACGCCACTTTCCGGCATGGAGGTCAAAGCCATGGATCCGGAGACCGGGGTAGAAGCTTTACCTGGCGAAAAGGGTGAAGCCTGGATTCGCGGCTACAGCACATTTACGGAATATTACAAGTCACCCGAAAAGACGGCTGAAGCCCTGGATGAGGAAGGGTGGTTTCATTCCGGGGATCTGATTTCCATCGACCGGGATGGCCAGTTGATGTTCCATGGGCGGCTGCGGGATATGCTAAAAGTCGGTGGCGAGAATGTTGCCGCCGTTGAGATCGAAACCTGGCTGCAGAACCATGAAGCGGTGAAACTGGCGCAGGTCGTTGGAATCCCCCACCCCCGCCTGATTGAAGTGCCGGCAGCGTTCATTGAACTCGAACCCGGGAAAACAGCGGACGAAGCGGAATTGATCGCTTTTTGCAAGGGCAAAATAGCAGGGTTCAAGATTCCCCGTCATGTTCGTTTTGTGGAAGCGTGGCCTATCTCATCGACCAAGATCCAGAAATTCAGGTTGCAGGAGCAACTGGTCGAGGAACTGGGCCTGTAGATAACCGAGGAAATCCATCATGGTCGTATTCATTGCAACGCTTCAGGTTGCAGCAGGTAAAGAGGAAGATTTTGAACGCCTGCAAACCGAGCTTTCGGAAATTTCACACGCCAGGGAACCGGGGCTTCTCGTCTATGACGTGATCCGTCATGCCGAAAAAAAAGGAACCTATGTCGTTTACGCCAGGTTCAGGGACAAGGAAGCCTTCGAATTTCACCAGGATGCCGACTTCCACCACCGGCTGGTACCCCCCATCCTGGAATGCGTGGAAGGGGAGATGGATCTGCAATTTTTTGACTGGATTGGCTGATTAACCGCTAGCTTTAATTTCCCTGTTCTTTTGGTCCGATTGCAAGCAACAGGTTCCCGGCCATGTGGTTATATATTCCGTAGCCTGAATTTACGTAGATCATGCCATCTGCCACGATGGCTCCGGGGCCACTGAATGAACCGCCGTGAGCTTTTGCACCTGAAACAGTGTCAAAATCCTGCAAGGAATTGAGTTCCCACAACACATCGCCGCTTTCACTTGAGTAGATGCGCAGACGACCGTCCATGTGACCTGCAATGACGGCGCCTGGAATGGCTGTAATGGCATGCGAAATACCCGGGTCGCAATCCGGCATGTCGGCACATACATCCGGAGCCGGAGATGACCACAGGAACTCGCCGCTCTCGGCATTGAGTGCATACAAACCAGGCTTGGCCGGCGTCTTGAACTTATATCGTGTTATATCCTCGGGATAAGCCATATCATTAATGGGAACATAGATCCGGCTGCCTTGCGCCGCCATTCCGAAATGCACGCCTCCCTGAACCCCTCCGCGACCGACCTGTGTCTTCCACAATGTCTCGCCGCTGTCCGGGTCGATGGCCATGACAGCGCCCGACTTCTGCCCTCCGACCACGATATCCCGGCCGTCCGCGAGCGTAAGCAGGATAGGCGATGCGCCAAAATCATAGTCCGGGCCGTTTTCTTCGGGGCAGTTCGCATCGTCCGTCGTAAATTCGATCAGGCAACCGGTGTTCCATGCGTCACCGGAGGTCTGCTGGCTGACCCATAGCTTGGCGCCGGTTTCCATGTCAAAAGCAATGATCGCATCCGAGTTACCGTCGGCCGGTGAAGAGTAGTTTTCCCCTGTGCCTGCATACACGCGACCGCGTTTCAGGTCAGCTGCCGGGCTGTTCCAGATAGGTGCGCCGGAGGGTGCCAATATGGTAGTGCCGGCGCTGGTTTTGCCTGCATCCGCAGGCTCATCGTCGATGGAGTAGGATTTCCAGATTTGCTCACCGGTTCCGGCATCCAGCGCCACCAGAGAACCACGGAACGTACAGCAGGAATAGGCCGGGTCGAGCGCGGCGACTACTTCAAGCGATGATACGGGAACGAACAGCCGGTTCCCAACCAGGGTAGGGGTGCCGGTAATGGTGGCGTCGCGGTGATCATCTACTCTGCTAACCCAACGCAATTCGCCCGTACGGGCGCTGATCGCATAAGCGCGTGCCAACAGGTCGCCAAAGTACAGCGTAGGATCAGCATCAGCATTATCCGCCGACCAGGGAGATATAACGATCGCCGTGCGCACTTCCGCTGAAGCATGAAACTCCCATCGCAGACAGCCGGTTTTCGCATCAAGGGCGCGTACCGTGCCATCCTGGCTGCCAAAGTATATGGCGCCGCCTCCGGACACCGGCTCAGAACGCGCCTTAAAGGCGTTGGGATAAGCGAAGGCCCATTTTACTTCCAGATCAGGCACTTCACTTGCATCAAGCCCTGCCGCCTGCCGTGACTGGAATCGGGAATTACCCGGATCGACCCCCCAGCCTGTTGAAATGGGTGGCTTGGAAAAATCAAAGCCGTGGGTGGCATCACATAGCGGTACCTGTTTCGATTCAGCCAGATCATCAATGCTATGGCCGGCAAGGTACTCTGCTACCGCACGACGGTCCTGGGCACTGAGTTCGGATGCCTGTTCGGACATCATGCCGTCATTCATGGAATTGAGGATATTCTGCGCCCCCATCATGCTGACGAAAAACCGGCTCGGGGCTTTGTACATGACCTGGTCATGGCAACTGGCGCAATAGGCCTGGTAGGGGGCTTCGCCGGGGTGAGCTTTTTGTGCTGTTTCGCCTGCGGCCGGAATTTCTGCAGGTTCCTCTTGTTCCAGTTGAGCCAATCCGGTTGAAGCATCACCTGCCGCATTTTCCTTGCCTGCCTCAGAACAGGCAACACAGAAGACACAAATGGAAACCAAAATTACTGATAATTGACGGATATGACTCATTTAACTACTCCAGATTTATTTGGGTGCGCAACATCCACAATTCAGGCGGTAGATGGATAGACACGGTCGTCCTCTTGTGCGCGCTTGCGCAGCCAGTCAGAGGGAATGAGCCCTGCATTGCTCTTTGAGCTTAATTCGTCGCACAACGCGATGAATGCTTTCAATCCCATGGTATCGATATATGACATGACTCCCCCGGTATAGCTGGGAAAACCCCAACCCAGGGTCGAGGCCAGGTCTGACTTGACCGGATCGAGCAACCCGCTCTCCCAGCATTCAGCCGCTGCCAGAGCCTGGGCGCAGAGCAAACGATTTTTCACCATCTCGACATCTATGGCCTGCCCGCCGGAAACATCACAATCGGGGTTTTCGCCCGCAAGCGCCAACGGGCCTTGCGGCATACCCCCCGCGTAAGCGGCATTCTCGATCAGGGCGGGTGCTATTCCTTCCGCTGCCATTTGGCGTCCCTGCTGGATATAGGCCGCTTCGCAAATCTGTTTTAACTGCTCTGCAGCTTTATCAGCCATGATCTGCTCACGGGAAGTTTTACCCCGGTTTATAAACAGGGTCCGGATCAGGTTGCGAGCCACCGGATCACGGGTCAGGGCGGAAAATTCACGGCTTTCGATCTTCAGCGCGGCATCCATTGACGAGACCGTGGTGCCGTTGAAAAGGCATCGCAAGGCGGCGATGGGCGCGGGGTAGTTACGCCGGTGCTCAGCGCTGACGCTGGCGGTCAGAAGCTGGAACAGACGCCCGATATTCATGTTGTTGAGCCCGGAACCACCCGGGATTTTAAAACCTTTCCGGTCCCATGGCTGCTCTGAATTTTCTGCTCCCAGCACCCATTGCTCCGCTGTTTCGAGCAGGTTTTCCTTGCTGGTCAGTTGGTCAACAACGCCAAGGTCCAGCGCCTCATCCGGATGAATGTAACGGCCCGACAATATCAGGTCTGCAGCCGCTTTCAGTCCAATGAGCCTGGGTAAGCGCTGAGTTCCGCCGCCCGCCGGTAAAAGACCCAGCGTGACTTCCGGCAAACCGAGCAGAATCCTGGGGTTGTCTATGACTACGCGGTGATGGCAAGCCAGTGCCAGCTCCAGCCCCCCACCCAGGGCCGTGCCATTGATTGCCACGGCCACCGGCTTGCCACAGGTTTCCAGTTTACGCAGCGATTCTGTGTAAGTGCGTGACTGCTCATAAGCTTCGGCGGGTGTTCGCTCCATATCGTAGTAGCGGACAATTCGTTTCAGGTCGCCGCCGGCCATAAAGGAGGATTTTCCCGAGTGAATGACTGCGCCGATGGCATCTTCATCATTGGACAGGTAGTCCGCCACCGTGCCAATGGCCTCGTGTAACTCGGGCGTCAATACATTGACGGGGCGGTCCTTTACGTCAATCGTGATGAAGGCAATACCATTAGCAGATAACTGGTAGTTCAAGGGTTCAAATGAGATCGGCTCCGGCATTTAGGATTCCTTGTTGATCAGAGCAACTCAAATTCGCTCAATGATAGTGGCAGTGCCCATACCGGCACCAACACACAGGTTGACCAGGGCTGTGCCCTGGTCCCGTCGTTCCAGTTCGTCCAGCACGGTTCCCAGGATCATCACACCCGTGGCGCCGATCGGGTGCCCCATCGCAATGGCGCCGCCATTCACATTGATTTGTTCGTGCGGAACGTTCATCTCTTCCATGAACAGCAGTACTACCGATGCAAAGGCCTCGTTGAGCTCAAACAGGTCGATGTCCGATCTGTCCATACCAGCCTTGCGCAGGGCGATTTGGGCGGAAGGAGTAGGGCCGGTCAGCATCAGGGTCGGGTCGGTACCCACCGATGCGCAGGAGCGGATCCGAGCACGTGGTTTCATTCCAAGAATTTCCCCCATCGCAGCTGAGCCGATCAGGGCACCGCCGGCGCCGTCGACGATGCCGCTGGAATTACCGGCTGTGTGAATGTGTTCGATTTTTTCGATTTGTGGAAACTTCAAAATGGCCTGCTGGTTGAACCCCATCTCACCAAGACGTGCAAACACCGCTGGCAGCCTGGCCAATGACTCCACGGTCGTGCCCGGGCGAATGGCTTCGTCCCGCTCCAGCAAAGGCAGCCCGATCTCGTCAACCACCGTTATTACCGAGCGGTCGAAATATCCGTTTTCCCAGGCCGCGGCCGCGCGGCGTTGGCTTACTGCCGCGTAGCTGTCAACGTCCTCGCGGGAGTGGCCATGCAGGGTGGCGATCAGGTCGGCCGAGATGCCTTGCGGAACAAAGTGGATTTTATAAGCCAGTTCAGGGTCGGAAGACCAGGCGCCCCCGGAAGAACCGATCGGTATGCGCGACATGCTCTCGACACCACAGGCGATCACCAACTCGCATTGTCCGGACATGACCTTGGCGGCCGCCAGGTTGACCGCTTCCAGCCCGGACGAGCAATAACGGTGGATCTGTTGACCCGGCACGGTGGAGGCATAGTCAGCAGCCAGGCAGGCGCTGCGCCCGATGGCGCTGCCCTGCTCTCCAATGGGTGAACCGCAGCCGGCGATCACGTCTTCCACCAGGCTGCTGTCCAGATCGTTCCGGTCCCTGAGGTGAGCCAGAACCTGGGCCAGCATATTGACCGGCGAAACGCTGTGCAGGCCACCATCCGGGCGGCCCTTGCCACGCGGGGTTCTCAGGTGATCGTAAATATAGGCTTCGGACATGGGCAATACTCTTTTTCCAGTTACGCACCGGCGACAAATGCGCCATCATCAGAATCCCGGCTTGCGAACGATAATGAAGCTGCGATGGACCATCGGATAGGCTATTATACATTTTGTATTTAATTCAAAAAACAATACTTCCATGGATTTAAAAAATAGAGTGGCTGTAGTTACCGGCGGCGCCTCGGGATTGGGACGGGCAACAGTTGAAGCGTTCGTCCAGCGGGGTTGCAATGTCGCCATATTCGATTTCAACCCGGACGCCGGAGTCGCGCTGGCGGACTCTCTTGGCAGCCAGGTTATATTCTGTGAGGTTGATGTTTCGAAAGACGATTCAATCAGCGTGGGAATTGAAACCGCCGTTGAGGCCTTCGGCGCCATTCATATCTGTGTCAATTGTGCGGGCAGGGGTGGTGGTGCGACCAAGACCGTCGGCCGGAAAGGTGCTTTCCCCATGGAGCTGTTTCGGGACGTCATCAATATCAACCTGATCGGCACTTTCAGCGTTTTAAGCCAGGCAGCAGAGAAGATGGCTGAGAACGAGCCGGATGAAAACGGTGAACGTGGTGTGATCATCAACACGGCATCAATTGCGGCCTACGAAGGGCAGAAAGGCCAGGTAGCCTATGCCGCCAGCAAAAGCGGCCTGGTTGGCATCACGCTGCCGATTGCCCGCGACCTGGCCTATTATGGGATTCGCATCGCCACCATAGCGCCTGGTTTGTTCGACACACCCATTCTCAAAGGCCTGACACCGGAAGTGAAGGAGGGGTTGGCGAAAAATATTCCCAATCCAGCGCGATTGGGAGATGTTGAGGAGTTCGCAAAGCTGGCGGAACACATCGTAAATAACCGGTATATCAATGGCGAAACCATTCGTCTGGATGCCGCATTGCGAATGTGATTCAGGCTGTTTGAACGTAATTACATAATCGTCCCGGGAGTAATTGAAAATAATGACTGAAGCTAAAGAAGCCGTATTGCGGCTAATGAATGAATATTGTTATCTCATCGATGCCGGAAATATCGAAGGGTTTTCAGGGCTGTTCGAGCATGGATCTTTCCACGTGCTGGGTGATCCGAGTGGTCCCGATGTCGGCAAAGAGGCGGTTCTGGAAACGCTGCAAAACGTGATTCTTTACGATGGCAAGCCGCAAACCCAGCACGTAATGAGCAATGTGCAGATCGATGTCAGTGAATCTGGCCTGGAGGCAACGGCGCAATGCTACATCACCCTGTTCCAGGCTTTGCCGCCGGACTTCCCCATGCAGCCGATATTCGGCGGACATTACCACGACCGCTTTGAAAAAGTTGAATCGGGCTGGCGCTTTGTCAGCCGGAAAATATCTCCCGAGCTGTTGGGTGACCTCAGCCGGCATCGTGCGGATATGGCCTGATATTGCTTGAGGGCAATCAGCTTGCGTTATCGCAAATCCGGATCAGAATGTCGGAGTTTCCCTGCTCGTCCGGCCATCACTGCTCTGTTGTATCCATACACCCAGAAGAATGATAGCGCCGCCGAGGATCAGGCTGAGTGAAATTGACTCACCGTAAACCAGGATTGAAGACAATCCTGCAAATAACGGAATAAACAGGGCCCACGGCGCGACGTCAGCTACGGGGTATCTGCGGTAGAGGCTGAACAACACGGCCTGGCCGATTAGCGCGGAAAAAACAGCCGCAAACAGGAACGCCAGCCAGTGATGGGTTTGCATCAGGTTCGGATCCGGGTACAGCGGCCCGGAAACAGCCGCCATCAGGCCCAGGGGCAGCAACGACATGGCCGATATCCAGGCCAGCATGCTCCACACACTCACGGATTTGTATTTACCAATGACGATCGAGCCAGCCGAGTACATGAGAACGGACAGAACAGTCATTCCCAGGGCTGTGACCGACAAGTTGGATGTAGTGGCGCCGGCAAGGTAAACAGCGCCTGCAGTCGCGATCAGTATCCCCAGCCATTTCCGGGTGGAAATCTGTTCATGAAAAAAAAGTAACGCCAGTATGGCTGACAGCGGCGGCATAAGTTGCGTGCCTATCGCCACCGTCGTCAGGCTCTCGGTCATATTGATGGCCTGGTATAACAGGTAAAAGGAACCAGTGCCGATCGCCAGGGCAGCAGCCATCAGTTGCCAGGGAATGCGCTTGAACGGCTTCCACCAGGGCAGCAGGATCGCCAGCGTCAGAACGGATCTGGCCAATGCCATCTGTTCTGGTGAGAACACATCCAGCGCCACCCGGGTCGCCACGAAATTAAAGCCCCATACCGCCACCGTACAGAGCATCAGAAGTATGTGAATGGGTTTCATCTTTCAGCGCAGATGAGTGGGTGTGCGGGCCACTTCTCCCGGCGCAGGGCAGGGGTTCGGATCAGACCGGCTCGCAAACGAAAATGGGGATGTCCCGCTTGGTGCGCGTTCGGTACTCCTCGTAAGGCGCATAGTGTTGATAACAAACAGGCCACAGATCGGGTTTCTCTTCCGCAGTAGCGAGGCGGGCACGCAGGGCCATATGCTTGCCGCGGTAATTTATCTCGATGTCGGGATGTTTCACCAGGTTGAAATACCATGCCGGGTTTTTCGGGGCGCCGCCCTGGGAAGCGACCAGCAGCAAGCCCTCCTGGTAAGGGACGTACATCAGCGGAACCGTCAGGCTGCGGCCGCTCTTTGCGCCCTTCATGGTGACAAAGCATACCTCGTCACCGGCGAGTGTGTTGAAGAGGCGCCCGCCTGAAAGGCGGTGCAGCACCATGTGGATTCCGGTGAAAGCCCTGAGAACCCAGCGCGGTGGAGGTGCGCCGGTAGCCGTTGGGGTGTTTTCAGCATCGCTCATCGTAACAGTCTACCAAATTCCGCACGGTTGCTTTCCGGTGCAATGAGAACTCATATCCTGAACGGCCCTTATGCAGCAGGATTACCCGGTGCTTTAACGTCCACTCTCCACTCAACGTTTGGCTGTATTGCCGGCGTGCAAGCGGTTCCGCCTCCTACCCGAAAGCAGAACTTAATTCAGCAGAAAAAGGCGGCCAGTTAGTTCGGCTATCGGCTGTGGACTCAACCGGTCGATGCAACACCTGACACTTAATATGAAAGCGGAGGATGTTGCATATGGGCAAACGCCTACCTCGAAGACACTACTCTGAAGCCGGCAAGGCCTTCCATTGCACACGATTGGCCGTTTGTTTGAACGAAGTCACACCTCGGTGCGACGCATTTATTCGCAGGATAGGCCCGCCGGCTGGGTGATGCGCGCCAGGTTCTGGCTGCCCGAGCCATACCCCTCAATTTCCGACTCGTATGACACGGTGGCAAAGTTGCAACTGTCAAAGGTGATAGTGGCCGTTCCCCAGGGTGGTTTGTTGATGTCGTCCGGGTCGAATGTCGGTCCGAAGTCACTGCCGGCCGGCATCAGCAATTCAAAGATCAGGCTGTCATCCTGGACCGTAGTGAGGCCCAGGAACCATGCCTGCTGTCCTTCGGTGTCGTAGCTGAACCAGACGCCCACGGCCAGGCCGCCCGGCAGAATTTCCAGCAGCCAGCCTTCGCCGCTGTGCTCAGGGTCTCCCCATGAACCGCTGATCGCCGCTGATACAGGAAAGCCGGCCTGAGGCTGATGATTCGACTTCGCCTGGCTGCCGCATTCCAGCTTATCGATGCCGGTCACGCGTGTCAGGTTCTGACTGCCGCTGCCGTAATCAGGATCGTCGGACTCGTAGTACATTACGCCGCTGTCACAGCCTGAGAAGCTCAACACGAATTTCCCCCAGTTACGGCGGGAGACCCTGTCAGGATTAAAATCCTCTCCGAACGGCGAGCCCTTGGTAATCTCGGTGAGGGCAGAATCCAGTACTATGCTCGAACCGACGATTTCTCCTACGCCGACAATCCATGCCTGCTCACTTTCCCCGCCCACGCCCGGTGGGGTGTGAGTGAACCAGAACACCACCGCCTGGTGCTCATTCAGAATTTCTACGAACCAGCCTTCGCCGTCGTGTTCGGGATCGCCCCAGGCGCCGCTGATGCCCTGGTCGATGTCGAAATCGAACGCGTCATCATCGCAACGGTCGCCGATGCCGTCATTGTCTGAATCTGTCTGGTCCGGGTTGGGGATATCGGGGCAGTTGTCTTCATCCAGGTTCATGCTGTTAACAATATAGTCGTTGCTGAACAGACCGCCGGGATTCTGAAGCTGCAATAAATTCATAATGTTCACACCAGCGGGCTTCGGCAGGGATGCCAACTGAACCTCGATCAATTCACCAACGCAATCGGGAAGTTCACCTTGACGGCAGGTAACAGTTCCCGCCACGCGCCTTCCGTTGAGGTAGACCTTTGCACCCTCCTGTATATGCCGCCCGCTGATTGCAAAGCTGGTGTCAGCATCAAACAAGAGTGGAAATTCCTGTCTGCCCCGCTGGCTTTGAATCGCACCGGGGCTCCAGATTGCAGGCTGTGGGTTGTCGACGTCGACATTCGGACCGAGTCGTGCGGTGAAGGTGCCCACGAAACTGCCCGCAGCGGCCCTGGATGCCAGCTGCGCCCGTGTCCAGGACTCCGGGTAATCTTTGCGCTCGACGTAGCTTCCGCCATCGACCTGGTGATCGAATTGCAGAGCAACTGGCGCGGCCTGTTCATTCTCGATAAAAACTCCTTCGCCCTGCAGCACAACCCCGCCTTCCGCGGCTGAAAGCTCAAGGGCATCCAACAGCTCCGCGGTCAGGGGCTCGTCCGCAGTTTCCCGGTTGAGTGTCACGTTCCGGGCAAAAGACCCAGAAAACCCGGTACTTCCCTCCAGCACCATGTTCCAGACGGGATCGAAGAATGGCCGGGTTTGCCACGAAAACTGCCACATCTGCTGTTCGGGCGTGCCGACCGCGGTGATATTGCGGTAGAAATTGAAATCGATGATATTCACCCGCCCCTGAGGCAGCATCAACCATCGGTCGTATGCGCCCCGCCAGGTCGGTGCATCCATTCCCGTACCGGGCGAGTTGGTGCTCACCCAGAAAGGCATCCGGTGACAGTCGCCGCAGACATTAGGGTTGGGGGGCTTATTCTGCGGATCACCTTGTATGTGGAACAACCTGAATCCGTCCCTCGCCCGGTCCGAAACGACGTTGGTCCAGGCGCGTTTCTGCGCTGGCGGATAGGGCACGCTGAGTAAAAACTTTGCCATGGCGTCACGTTCCACCGCGCTTAAAGCACCACTTTTGCCATCTTCATTGAACGGGCAATTTCCCTGTTCACACATGGTCGAGGCGAGCCCGCCATCCACAAGCACGAGGGTGCAGCTTTCCGGATCGTCTACTTCACAGTTGGGCGCAACGGACTGGTTGATCGAGGCGGTGTTGATGCCGCCGTACGGGTCGCCCGGAATTCCGTCCCAGTGATATGGGGCCGTATCGCGAAGCCCCCTGATGGGCATGGTGATACGGGGCGGAATCTGGGTGCAGCCCGAAATGTCGCAGGCGGGCGTGTCGAGTACCCAGAGCAACTGGTCCGTGCCGCCGTCCGGGTGGCAGCTTTCGCAGGAAAACGTGCCGGTAGTGGAAGCATTTGCGTCGTTGAAAGCGATGCGCCCGGCCTTGACTTCCGGGTGTGTGGGATCGACCAGCGGGATGGTTTCCATCACCGAGGGGGCGCCTGGATCGGATACGTTAACCAGTGAAACCGAATTATCAACTGCATTCAACACCCACGCCCGTGTCGGCTTGCCCTGGCCGTCTGATTCGAGCGCTATTCCGCGCGGCACTTTGCCGACTTCGATACGACCCAGTATTTCACCGCTGTCGGCATCGAGGGTAAAGAGCTTGTTTGAGCCGGCAGCCGATAGCACCAGGGTCTGGTCGTTCCCGCTGATTTGCACGGCGAACGGCGTGGCGAGCGCCGTGCCGGGTGAGGGATTGACCGGCGGACGAGGTTCGAGATCGATGAACCGCTGAACGATGCATGATGATCCGCTGCAATCAAGGCGCGTGACCTGGTTAAGGAAAGCGCGGTTCTCCATCTCCTCGAGGCCGTCTTTGAGAGTGCCGGAACGGCCGTTGACGTCATTGCGCGCGTCTGTCTGGGCGATGAATACCCGTTCCTGGGAATCAACGGTGAGACCATAGAGCAGCGTGCCGAGTGTATTTACGGTCTGGACCAGCTGATCGGTCGCGGTATCGAAAATGTACAAGTCGCGATCAGGAATATTCGGGTGTTTGACGATATCGACGTCTATACCCAGGGACAGCACATTATTATTAGTGACCACGTGTTCAGTGGCGTCAAAGGTACACAGGTCGCCATCGAGCGCGCCGGTACAACCCGAGATCTGCGTCTGGTTATTGGATTCGAACGGAATTACGTACAAGCGATCACCGCGCACGGCAATGGCCCTGGGGTCCTGGGCGGTGATTGTGAGCCTGTTGGTCACCTGGCGCGTTGACACATTGATCACGGCAATCTGGTTTTCGGAGGACAGGGCAATATAGGCCTTTTCATTGCTTGCGAATGCAATGCCCACGGGTTCGTCGAAGCGTGTTGCCCGGGTGACTGGATCGAAGTCCTGGATCGTGGCGATTACCTGGAGGTAGGTGGGATTTTCAGGATCGGTATCTACCACGCTGACCGAATCAGAGACGTGGTTGGAAACCCAGACCTCTTTTCCATCCGGCCGTGCCACGACACCGACCGGGTCAATTCCGACGTTAATCCGCTTCACGACCGTGCGGTTCAGGGCATCTATCACGTCGACCGTATCAGCAGGTGTGTTGACCACAAAGACCAGGCCGCCGCTATTGATGATCGGCGAAGCATGCGGACTCATGAATGCAGGATGCCCGGTTTCACCAAGCTGCGCCCCGGCGATACCGGGTGCAAATATTAAGGCCGTCAGCAATAGCATCGCTGGCCAGCATTGTGCTTTGATTCTGTTCAATCTGGAACCCAAACAATTCCCCACAATCGATAAGGACCGTGCTTTATGCAATTAGTTTACAGCTTAAAGGCAGATTTAATTCCGGAATGATGGATTTTGCGATCTAAGGACGGAAATCCGCGATCAGCTCCAGCAGCGATCAGTCAGGCAGTTGACGAGCCACCACGCGCCCGGTCACTTGCTGCCCCGGGGTCATGCCGCCTATGGTCATGAATGCTCCGTCTCCAACTTTCAGCAAGCCACGATGGTCCATGGTGGCCAGACGTTTGGAATCAGGAAAGTGCACCCAGGCACCAGCGCCCAAGTCCCAGGCGAAGAAGCTGGTCTCCGGCTCTGCGGGTATTCCATCGTAACCGATGCCATTGAAGTTGTAGGGCCTGCGCGACCCACCAGCAAACAGCACCAGGCCAGATGATTTGTCACCGGTGGCGGCCATGCGGTACTGGGCTGTTTCTTCCAGCAGGGGCATTTTGGACCAGCTGATTTTCATCGGGTCATCAGGACCGATTTCCCCCAGCCAGGCCTGGTTGATGGCGCCGAACTGGCGCTTGCCATCCTCCACGCCCAGCACGCCGACACCACCAACGATGATGAACTGCTTGTCCACGATACCCCCGGCATGCCCGAACACCGGTATGCCGGGAAAGGCGTCCGCCATGGCCCAGGTGTCTTCCCAGGTATCGTAGACCTGCACGTGGCTGACATTGCCCTCGTCGTGCCAGCCCGACACCAGGTAGATATAACGGTTGGCATAAGCAAAAGCCACGGCGTCATCGACCGGCACCGGCATGTCGGCACGGCGCTGGTAGCTGCCGTCGAGTGGATTGATGATGAATACTTCAGGCGTGGATTTTTCAGTACCATCCGGCGCTACCGTATAGCCGCCGAACAACAGCACGCGGTCGAAAAGACCGACCGCCACGGCGGCCAGGCGGCCCTGTTCGACCGGCACATCGGGGAACGTCTCCCAGGCAGCCTTGTCGCTGCGCCAGAGCCAGGCATTTTTCGAGATATCGCCCTGTTCCTTGCCGCTGCCCAGGCCCATGAAGGACATGACATACTGCACGCCGTCCTTGGTAAATTCAGCGACCGCGTTGTTGGCCATGGGCTCGGGCAGGGGGCCAGGGATGGGGAGCGCAGATTCGGCAGTAGCGGGAACCGGCATCGCATCACCCAGCAGAACAGCGGTATTACGTTTCATTTCCCGCCGCAACTTCCTCTGCCACTGTAGCGCAGCTTCGAAGCGGGGCTCGCCACGCAGCAGCCGGAACGCAGGGTCCAGTTCATCCCATTCATACATACGCCGGCCTGCCTCTACGGCCTGTTCAAACCAGTCCATGGCCTCATCCGGATTGCCGGCGAGGGTATTCACTGCCGCCAGGTGCCAGCGGTGATACCAGCCCTCGTGTCCGCTATTGATCGCCCGGAGCGCGCTGTCTTCCACCTGCTGCAACAGGGCGGTGGCCGTTTCCGTATCACCATCGAGCCACCTCACGTGGGCCAGGCGCAACCTGGCGTAATCCTGGAACCCTCTCGCTGTTCGGTTGGCTACTTGGAAGTTTCTCTCTGCAGACAAACTGTCGCCGGCGAGCAGATCGATCTCCCCCTCCCGCAGCCAGCCACCCGCGCCTTCGGGAAATGCGCGCTGCATGCTACGCGCCGATTCCCGTGCCTGTTCGAATTCTCCATCCAGCAGGTAATGCAGGGAAAGATTGGCATCGGTGAAAAACGACACCGGCAGATCCTGTTCAAATTCACGCACCAGGATTGCGGCCCGCTCATCAAATCCCAGGTCTCGCAGGTAAATTGAAAGTCTCGCCAGGCCCTGGGGGCGCTGGGTGTCCAGCTGTTGATACTCTACGGCTTCGTCCCACCGGCCGAGGAACTTCATCAGTTCGGCGATATTGAAAATGACTTCATCATAATCCGGGGCGAGTCTAAACGCACTGCGATAATAGTCCAAGGCTGTCTGGTAATGTCCCTTGAAGACATAACAAATGCCAAGCGCCTTCAGTGCTTCGGGCAGTTCGGGCTCCAACTCGAGGGCGCGCCTGGCCAATGTGATGGCACTGTCGATCCACTCTGCTCCCAGGCCGAACTCGGTCGCCCGCAGGGCCTGGGCATTCGCTGCGCCGGCAACGGCCAGTGCAAAGCCGGGGTCCAGTGCGATCGCCCGTTCGTAGAAGGCCAGGGCGGTCTCGTTGTCCTGCCGGGTCCAGCGGCGGTAGGCGGCACGCCCTTTCTGGTAGGCCTCCCGGGCCTCGGGGTTGTCGGTGGAGCCTCGCCAAGTTTGTTGCTGGCTGGCCAGGCTCTCCTCACCCGCTAGGGGAACCGATTCTTCCGGCGCTTTGGTTTGCGTCGTTGTGAACAAAACTGTCACGACAACAACCAGCAGAGCCACCGGCGCCAGCCACGTCCAGGCGGAACGCGACTGCTTTGGCGTAACAGCCGGTGCTTCCGCTTCATCGGGCAGCGGCGACGCCTCGGCCAGCAGGCGGTAACCGCGGCCGCGAACGGCCGCGACATAACGTGGGTCGCTGCTGCTGTCTCCCAGGGCCTTGCGCAACAGCTTGATCCGCTGCTTGACGGTTTCTTCGCCGACCACCACCTGGCCCCAGACTTCTTCCATCAGCGTTTGCGTACTCACCACATTGGGGGCGTGGCGGGCCAGGCAGAGCAGCAAATCAAAAGAGAGCTTGGGCAGGGCGATCTCCTCGCCCCTGCGCCGGAGCGTGAACGTGCCCGAATCGAGCTCCAGGTCGTAGATCCGGAATTTTTCGCGTGTGCTGCTCGTGGCTTCCAATCTGCTTCCAAATAATCCCCGTGAAAGCAGGAATTCTACACGCCCTGGACGCCTTCACCGAACCTTCACCAAAGATTACGCCTGCTTTCAGGTAACCTGGCGCCGCCGATCGCATCATGCGCCCCATTCAAACGAACTGGAGTAACACGATGATTAAGTCAATAAAATCAATCACTGCCGCCTGTGCCTGGGCCCTGTCGGTGGCGACAGTAAACGCCATTGCAGGCGAGACACCGATGCTGATCAATTTCGGCGCCGGTGGCGGGTGGTACGAGCCGGCGACCAGTGGCCAGGGCTTTTCCTTTGACGTGGTACCGGAATCCAACCAGCTGGTGGCTTACTGGTTCACCTATCCGGAAGAGGGTGACGCCCGCGAATGGTACACGGCGCAAGGTGACATCAGCGGCGATTCGGCAAACCTGGTGATCTATCAGACCGGCAATGGCGTGTTCGACCAGCCCAGCGAGATCGACATCAAGGAGGTCGGTACGGCGTTCATGGAATACCATTCCTGCCAGTCGGCAACCCTGGACTATTTCTTCGACACGAGCGGAGCCAGCGGACAGATAGACCTGAAAAGGCTGGGGACGACACGGCTCTGTGAGCTGTTCTTGACCAGCGCCAGCCTCGAGGCGGTCAGCCACACCAACGCATGGTTCAATCTTCAGGGCGAGTGGTTTTTCGAAGGTTGTGTGCTGCTGCCGGACGGCCGTTCCCACGGCAATGAATGGGTCGCATTCACCGAAACCAGTATGATCCTGGAAATCGAAGACTATGAAACACCGGACTGTACCGGGCCCATGTCACTGCGAACTATCGACATGCAGTTGCAGCGCGTGGATAAGACCACAGCATTTCTGAATGGTGAGGAAGTCATCGCCAACCGTTACGTGCTCACTGACCCGGCCAGCAGCATGGAGATCCGCCAGCTATGGTACGTGGACGACCGGGGTGACACCCCGGTAATCACCCATGGAGTACTGGACTCCCCGTCGGATGCGGACGGATTCCCGACCCAGTTGCACAGCGTGTTCTTCTCACCCGCTTCCAACCCCTGAGTGGAGGCAATCCTGGGTGATCCGGGTCACCGCTGGCTTACCGCGCAGGGTTCTTACGAGGGCAACATGGCGGTGCTCGAAGTGTACCAAACAGTCGGCGGAATATTCGACAGTGCGGAGCCCAGACAGGAGACTGATGGCCCGACCGGCACCATCGATATCCTTTGGTCGGACTGCGAGAAGGCGAACCTCAGTTACC
This sequence comes from uncultured Lysobacterales bacterium, assembly GCA_937924405.1. GTDB lineage: Bacteria > Pseudomonadota > Gammaproteobacteria > Xanthomonadales > SZUA-36 > JAHEFT01. The sequence continues at coordinate 10,492 of CALDVW010000072.1, read as the reverse complement.
AGCTTAATAGGCCGAATGTGGCGGGCACTATCGAGTTGCGTAGGGTCACTGAGGATAACGTGACGTTATGCGAGTCGCTCACTGGTCAGTGAGAAAATCCTCTCGGGCCAGTAGCGAGAATGGAGATGCATTTCACAAGGCAGCCAGGTTCAGCTTCGGGTCGAAAGCAGCCATAAGCAACCTAGACAGGCTTGGTTCCGCTATTGGGCGCATAGCGGTCATTAATCAAAAGTGAATTTCAGTGCAATCGATATCTGCTACCGGCCAATAGCAGGTATTCCGGTCACCTTGGGCTAGCATTGAATGTACTTATTCCTTTTGACCCCACGCGGACCTAGAGTTAAAGTTTAATAATCCCGATGTTCCGGGACTACTTCGGCAAATATGTCTGTCCCCTCGCGCTTCGCACGTAGCATAACCAAGAAGAAAGCCCTGCATGATTGGACACTATCCGGACAAATCGCGTCGAAATAAAAAAGTCTAAGATAGTTCGAGGTAACTGATGAAAAAGACAAACCTGTATTTCCTACTGGTAATGATTTCGGCAATGCTCGTTTCTTGCGAGGTGCCAGAGGATCAATCAGCGGCCCACGATAACGCAACAACCCAGACCAGCCCAAGCTGTTCTCCGGACTCACTTCCAGCGCTGCCTGATGTCACAATTACCTCAGCAACACAGGAAGCGACACCCTCGCCACACTGCAAAGTCGTGGGGGTGATCGGCACAGAAACAAACTTCGAGCTACTTCTTCCCGATGGCTGGAATGGCAAGTTCGTATTCGGCGGCGGCGGCGGGTTTGTCGGCTTTGTCATCAACTCGGCACTCGGCTATGGCGTACTTGAGAAAGGGTATGCGACAGTCGGTACCGATACCGGCCACGTGGGTCATCCCCTCGATGCCAGTTGGGCATTGAATAACCTGGAGCGGGTGGTCAGCTTCGGTCACCAGGCAGTGCATCGCACTACCGTTACGGCAAAAGCGCTCATTGCAGGCTTTTATGGCCGTGATAGCTCGAGCAATCTTTTCTTTGGCTGTTCGCGCGGCGGCGGGCAGGCGTTGATGGAGGCACAGCGTCATCCCGAGGATTTCGACGGCATCGTTGCGGGCGCTCCAGCATACAGCTGGACCGTAGAACTGGGCGGCCGCAATGTATGGATCAACCAGGCGATGTACCCGGACCCAAACGATTTGGCCGTCGCTACTTTCACGCCCGAAGCCCAGCAGTTAATGGGTGAGGCCGTTTTGCGGCAGTGCGACCTTCTTGACGGGATTGAAGACGGAATTCTCAATAATCCGTTGGAATGCAAAATCGACGTTGAAGAGTTCACGTGCGTGGACGGCCAGACTGACGCATGCTTGACGTCAGCGCAGGTTGAAGCGGCCAAGCGCGTCTACGAGGGACTGGTCATAGACGGCGAACAAATTTGGCCCGGCTATGCGCCCGGAGCCAAGATCGGCGAGAACGGCTGGTCCCGCTGGATTTCGGGAGGACTAGCAGCGACTGTCGAAGGTGACTTCCAGGAAGGCATTACTGTGGAGGGGGACCTTCCTGCCCCCGAAGCGCCGAGTGCCCATTTCGCGTTCGGAAACGGAGTCATGAAGTACTTCGTTTTTCAGGACCCGGATTGGGACTATTCGACTTATGATTTCTCGACGTTTTGGTCCGATGTCGGCGCGGTGGCTTCGACACTGGACGCCACGGACCCGAATCTCGATGCTTTTCGCGAGCGCGGTGGCAAATTGCTGATGTTCAATGGCTGGCGTGACATGGCGCTGACCCCGCTCGGCACGATCAAATACTACGATGAAGTGTTAGCGCACGATGCCTCGGCGGTGGACGATGTCCGGCTAATCATGTTGCCCGGCATGGATCACTGCTTCGGGGGACCCGGTCCATCGGTCGTGAACTGGGTGGACGAGATCGATCGCTGGGTCGAGACTGACGAGGCGCCGGAGCGGGTCACGGCGTACTGGCTCAACGAGGAGATGCAGCTGGACGGTTCCAGGCCTGCCTGCGCCTATCCGAAGACCCTCAAGTACAACGGATCTGGCGACGCGCGTGACCCATCAAGTTTTAGCTGCCAGTTTCCGCAATAGCTTAATCGGCCGGGACGCAGTTTTTTCCGGGTGCCACGACCGTCTCCTTTTGGCCTTTTGTAGTGGTCACTTATGAGTTAACAACAAGTTCCGCTATTGAGCGTAAAGCAAAACTTAATTCAGCAAAATTTCGGGAGTCAATTTGTTCTGTTATCGGCCATAAGCGGATAAACATCTGGAGTGGAATTGAGTAAGCCTTTCAATGAAACTGTCTTCTCTTTTTTCCGCGAACTAGAAGCTATATGAAATCGTTAGCTCGTACAGTCGGTTGTACTGCTGAGTGGCTATTGGTGCCGCACCAGGGACAAAGCTCTCGTAATCGATGTAGTGTGCGCTCAGCCCCAATCCATTGCTCAGTCGTTTACCAAAGGAAAGGCGATTTCCAAATGAAGTGTTATCGGCTTCAAAATCGTAAATATAGCCAAGGTAAAAATTCACCCACCAGCCGCTATTTCGGACCAGCGATAGGCCCAGGTCGAGAAGGCCAACCCGCACATCATTACCTGTGAAAATCGGGTCGATCGAATACGCATATAGCAAGTTAGGCACAATCGATAAGGTCTCGGTAACAGGAATGACCGTACCGACAAAGGGAGTAACGATGGTGCTTCCGAGTCCCCTGCCTTGTTTTTCGTTTCCGGTCGGCAGCATGACCGAGACGCCGGAGCCAACGATTCGGGGAACCCAGGGACCGGCGGATAACTTGAAATTGGGCAGGTACGACCAGGTTACCGTGGAATCCCCAATGCCCGCTCCCTCTGAGAGCCCGAATCTCGATTCCAGGTATGAGAGACGGAGGTTCAGGTTGCTTTTTGATGAAAGGTTTCGCGTGTAGCCGAAGAACGTGGTCAGTTTATCCAGACTGGGAGAATCGAAAGCCGCATAGGTAAAATCCAATCGGTTGACGGGGGTAGACTTTTTATCTGCATCTGAGTTTGCAGCCATTAGCTGAGTACTCAATGCCAAGCACAGCGAGATCAATCCAAGAGATAACCATCCTTTCATAAATGCGCTCCAAAAGATCTTGCAGAGTGTTACCTTTCGACTACCGATTGTTTTCCGCTTATCCAATTGCGGGCTTCTCCTTTTCGAAAGATATTAATTCATTTTCTAAGACGCGGATGTATATCGGGCTTCGTAATGGAACCTCTGTCTTCCTACCCGCTATCTGTGAGCGCCAATGTTCTGCAATGGGTCGAAAGCGGAGATTGACTGACCAGACAGGTCAAGTTCCGCTATTGAGCGCAAAGCAGAACTTAATTCAGCAAAATTTCGGGAGTCAATTTGTTCTGTTATCGGCCAAAAGCGGAACCAGACAAACTAGCGGTTGTACTGCAATCGGCCCTGCAATATCCAACCTGTGTCGTCGCCGGCAATCGTATCCGTTCTGAAATGCAGCAGGTTGAATTGGAATCGTAGATCAGGTCGGACGTAGTAATTCAGCGCAGCACCCAGGTTCAATTGCTTGCCGCCTCGCACATCCTTGTCTGTCAGGTCTACCCAGGAGGCGCGAAAACCAATTTCCCAGGCCTTGGAGCCAGGCTCAAGCACGGGCCGCAAGAATCTACCACCTTTGTAGTTAAAATTTTGCCCGGTCAGAAAGCGGCCCAGCTCCAGATAGGCTCCTTTGAAATGATTCTGGACACCGCCATCACGCTCCCAGCGTGCTCGAAACAGCTCCAATTTCATCGAGTTGGCGCCCAGCCCACCTGCAATTTCGGCGCCGAAGACATGCTGGTACTGCACATCGGCATACATGCCCGTATCTACAAGCCGAATTTCCGTAATGTTCGACTCCGGTCGGGTTCGATATCGTGCTTCACGATCCATTTTTTCGCTGACCCACGAAAATCCGATATGGCCGATCTGTTCAAATCCGCGAATCGGCTCGGTATAAGCTCTGATTGCCCAGCCGTATTTTCCCGCATCATTGTTGGGGTCCCGGGTGAAAGCCATGCCATGAAGCCCAAATCGCCGCCAGTTTTCGTCGTAGCTGACCGCGAACCGACGACTCAATGAAAACGCCGACACCGGCAGTGGATCTTCCATGAATAACTGCGATAGCGAGCTGGTCATGGCAGAGAGGTTTTGGGACACTCGTTGGTTGCCCACGCGCAGAGACCCCTGCTTGGGCAGCTCCCACTGGACATAAAGGTCGGAAAAATTGTTCGTTCCGTCCGTCAGGTCAAATTCAAATTTGTAGGAAACGGAATCGAAAAAGGTAGAGAGCCCCGCTATACCCACGCGCAATCGGCGCAGTTCTGCGCCATTTTCACTGGACGGGATATCACCCGAATAGGCTGCGGCCTCGCCTTCGATACGGCCGAAAAATACATATTTCCTGCCCAGCAACAGTGATTCCAGGGAAAGAGCCGTTTGGGTGCCTTCCGCAATTTCGGTGGTGATTTCCTGTTGCGCCTCGTCGCGAATGTTCCCGCTCGGCTCATCACAGACGGCACCTTCTGGTGACGCCTGGTCTGTGGTCTGCTGCATGGCATCGAGTCGGGGAGGGGAATCGCACGGCCTGTTTTCCGGTGTTTTTGATTCCCCGCCGCCCTGTTCGGCGGAAAGCACGGTTGCCGCCATGAGAGCCATGCACAGTAGTAGTAAATGGCAGGGTAGCTTTGCCGAGCAACCCATGTCTCATTTTGGAGGTTTATATGGATCAGGGGTTCCTGTCGGTATCGGCGGATACTCCTTCAGTGACGCCACATGCTCTTCCAACTGCGGCAGCGCGGCCTTGGGCACCCAGGTGTGCGGGAACAACACATTGTCCCGTTCCTGGGGGTCATTCATCAGGTTGTAGACCCGCGGCATCGTGTAGGTGTTCATGACGGTGTTCCAGCTTTCCTGTTCCTTGAAATGCAGTTTCCAGTTCCGCCACTTGACCCCAAACACGTCGTTGCCCATGTAGACGATAAAACCTTCACGGCCTGACTTCTGATCCTTGCCCAGGAAGAAGTCGGTCATGTCCACGCCGTCGATCGGCCGGTCATCAGGTACCTTTCCTCCGGCGATTGAAGCCAATGTCGGGAACAGGTCCATGGCGTGGACGATCTCGTCACTGGATTGTCCCGCAGCGATCTTCCCGGGCCAGCGAACGGCGAACGGAACCCGAAGGGCGCCTTCAAAACTGGTGAAAAGCGAGGCCCGCCAAGGTCCGGGTGAGCCATGCATTGCGGTTTCGACGGTCAACGAGGTACTGCCATAATCCAGTGCCTCCGGCCCGTTATCCGCGGTGAAAATGAATATCGTGTTGTTGGCGATGCCGAGTTCGTCGATGGTGTCGAGCAATTCACCGGTGTAGCTGTCGATCTGCAACAGCAGGTCCGCCCAGGGGCCGTTTCCGGTCTTACCCTCGAAATCCGGATGCGGCATGGTCGGGAAATGGGTAGCGGTATACGGCAGGTAAACAAAGAACGGCTTGTCGGCCCTGGCCTGGCGCTTCATGAAATCGATTGCCCGATCTGTAAGGTCGCGGTCGATCAGCGGGCGATACTCGAGCCGGTAGGGCCGCACCTTTTCCGGGACCTGCCCTTTCTTTCCGTCCATGACGTAGGTTTCCGGCAGACCGCTCTCGGCAAACCCAAGCATGGACGAATACACCGACTCGTCGGTCGAATTGGGAACGCCATACCACTCGTCAAAACCCTGGTCGGTGGGGAACCGGCCCTCGGTCCGGCCCAGGTGCCACTTGCCGTACATGCCGGTGGCATAACCCGCCTCCGACAACATTTCGGCCATCGTGACCTCCCACTGCACCAGGCCATAGACACCTTCGCCGAGTGGAACCGTACCGTTGCCACTTCGTATCGCGTAGCGGCCCGTCATAATGGCCGAACGTGACGGCGTGCACTGCACCTCGACATTGAAATTGGTCAGGCGTAGGCCCTCTGACGCGAGGCTGTCCATTCTGGGCGTTTCGGTACCCCGGATAATCCCACCGCCATTGAATCCCGGTTCTCCCCAGCCGAAGTTATCCAGGAAGACGAGTACGATGTTCGGTTTGTCCTGTGCACTGGCGACGGGCGCCAGTAAGCAGAACAGGGCTGCTAACAAAAGTGAAATGGTTCTACTCATCGAGTTCTCTCCTTCGTCTCGCTGTTTAAGGCGTATACCAAATGGGTGAAGTGTAGGCCCTTTCCTGGCTTTTCATCTGAACTGAGTCGGGAATATCAACCCCGAACCGTTTGGCGTCGTATGCTGGCCAGGTCGGTGTCGGAATTTCCAGTACCCGTGCGTAGTAGAAAGCACGGTGATCGGGATCGAAATCGGGGTCGGTCCATACCGCACGCAGTTCCGCATCACCAATCGTATTCAGGTAGGTCGCGTTCTCCACATCGACGGTGTCACCCACCGGGGTGCGGCAACGGCCGTCTTCGCCGATGGTGCGACCGTCGGAAACGGCCACGTCGTAAACCCTCTCCTGCCGCTCGCCGTCATCGTCAATCCAGCCCTTGATGATCTGGACGCGATCGAGATTGCCGGACCACGGGTCTTTCAAGGCGCCCACCATGAAGGTCGGCGCCTTCTTGCCCTCCGGTTTCTGCTTAAGGTCACTGCCCATGGGCACACCCTTGCGGTAACCGGTGGCCACGGCGTCAGGTGAGAACACCTCGTCCTCGCCATAGTCCCAGCCACCGAAGAAACGAACCACGATACGCGTGCCGGTGGTAGCGTAGGTCTCCCGCTTGGTCATCCCGTTGAAAATCCCTTCTCGGGTGTTTTCGCGCGCCCAGACCGCCGCCAGGCCGGCACTCGTGGACTCGTAGGAATAGCTCGACAGTTTGGGATCGCCCGAAAGGGAACCGATGATGACGTGTTCCCAGCGGTCCTTCTCCGGTTCCAGGTGCGATGCCTTGCCAAAGAAGTTCTCTTCTCGTGTGGTAGCCAGCGACGTATGCGCATCGGTGCTTCCTACCATGCCGAACTTGTACGGATTGACGCCCAGCTTCTCTTCCAGTTGCATGCCGACCTGGAGGGCCGAACGCGCATACTCGTACTGGAGCATCCAGTCTTCCTTGGGATTCATACCGACGATGTCCGATTTGTCCCAGTTGTAGTAGTCGGCAAACTCGTCATCCGGGGACAGCAAGGGGTGCGCCTCGCCGTCACCCTTGATCTGGGTGACCTCGTACAAAGGCTCGTAGCGCGCCCGCATTTCGGCATACTTCTTATCGATTTTGCGACCATTCAGGCGATTGACCGAGAACATCTGGCCGTTGGAGACATTGCCGTTATGCGCGATGGCCAGGATGGTTCCACCGGTCTTCTTCTCGTAGTTCGCCATGTAGTCCCACAGGTCTTCCGGGTCGTAGGAATCGAATGCGGAAAATGGAACCACCTGCTTGGCCCGGTCACTGCCGTCCTTGAATATGACCACCCGGTGCAGGTTGCCTGGTGTATCGGTGGTGGAAATGGATGTCCACTCGAACCCAATCAAGGTGGTGAACCGGCCCGGCTCGTTGTACTGGTCGGCAAAAGCCAACTGCCGCTCCCAGACAGATTGCATCATCCTTGGATTGTCGATCTGGTCTTCTCCGGGTGTCACGGCTTCACCGATCCACTTCTGGAAGGCGTCTCGTGAATTGCCGGCTTTGACCATGTCGTGCACTGCCCGGCCCCATTCGCTCTTCATCAGTTCCGGGTGCGACTCGTCGATATACGGGGCGAGCCCCAGGTTTTCCGCGTGGTCAGACACCACCAGGAAGTCCAGCGGCCGGATCAGGCGTACGCGCTGACCGTGGGAAGCGACGACTTCCTCGCCACGCGCAAAACGATAGGCGTCCGCGGGGGTGAGGCGGCTGCCCATCATTCCGGCATCAGTGGAATACGATGTGTGCAGGTGGGTATCGCCCCAGTAAACGCCTTCCGCGAGATTGGAATCGACAGCGGTCCGCTCGACATAGGGTGAATAGATGGCTGGCGACTCGCTCAAATCATCCGGTCCCCCGGCATGCATCTGTGCCATCGAAGAATTGGCGCCGAGCAACACCATGGCAGTCAATGCGAGGGTTCTTCCGATGAAATTCATAAACTCTCTCCTCTTTAGTGACTCAAAGCTTCATTGCAGTGGAATGGAAGGTATCGGGAAACTCATGGTGGCCACGAAGGTGTTCCCCTGCAGAGTACTGCGGGCGCCGGTTTCCCAGAAATAGCGAAGGTTCAGGAAGCCGTACAGGGTCTTCTTCGTAGCCAGCGGAACCGTCAGCTCCGGTCCGATGCCGTAAACCTGGTGTTTGCCGAGCCTGCGATTTGGCAGAGTGGGCAATTCGACACCAAAATCGTCTTCAGTGATTTTCCACTGGCCGTAGTAGGCGATACCGGCACTTGCCGCACCTTGCATGAAGGATTTGCCCAGACCACCCTCCAGGGTCAGGATGTCGCCCACTCGGATGTCGGTGCCGTCCTTCTTGCCGTGCGTTTCGTAGAATGCCGTGGCAGCAAAACTCCAGGTCCTGGCTTCGTCGAAGTACAGCGTGGTTCCGGCAAACAATTCGTAGCTCCACATGCCCAGGCCCCGGTTGCTGTCACTGCCCGCCTCGTATTCGCCGGTTGGAGCGAAAACGCCGAGGCCAGCTATGAAATCGGCGCGTGACGTCGTCCAACCCAGGTTGATGGGCTGTACATACAGGTCTGCAAGGCCGGAACTGGTTCGGGTGTCCACGCCCGTCGGCGGAAACCCCAGGGCATTGTTCGTGACCCCGGGGAAAATCACGAAGCTGTAGTTGCCGCCGAGTACCTTGTACTCGGACACCCAGATGGCACCGAGGAGCCAGGCATTCGCCTCCATCGAGCCACCGCCTTCTACTGCCGGCAGGCGATCACCGTTGCGGTCACGAAATTCGTCCGCCGAGTACCGGTAGTACATGGGTGCGGCCAGGTACCAGCCTGGTGGAGACTGGGTTCCGGAGAACATGCCGTAATCACCTTTACTGTTGTGTCCGCTCAGCTGAGAAAACGCGCTGTCGGGCATGGCGCCGAAAGCAAGGATCAGGAAAAGAGTCGAGACCCGGCTGAGCTTGCATTTTTTCATTGAAATTTGCCCAAAAAAAATCTACCTGGATGTCCCCTGTTCGCGGTGCAGTGTGGACATCCGGCTCGCCACCCACCGTTCGCCGTATAGCGAGGAAATCCACAGGCGTGAGATCGCGTCCAGCACGGGCCCCGGTCGGCTACGCGGCCGTTGACCGAATGCACGTACATACATAGACGCATTGACCTGATTCAGCGCGGTCGCGACGGACCAAGGGTCGAATGATTCGATCAAGCCAAGCGCCTGGTCGGCAATGACACGCTCTATTACTGCATCGTCGAATCGCTCCAGCATCCCATACCACCCGGCTTCCAGCCGTGCATCGGTACCGGCAGCATCGGTGATTGCTTTGAGGAATGGGCCACACCGGTAGCACACATGCACTTCCGCAGCGAGACTTTGGTGAAGCAGCGCAACCGGGTCACCGTCGTCTGTTAGCCAGGGGCTTGCGCCTTGCAGAATATCGGACTCCAGTATCTCCAGTAGCGATTCGATCAGTTCGTGGGTGTCGGAAAAGTAGTTATAAAAGGAGGGCCTGCTTACCGAGGTTTGGTCCATCAGTTTGTCTATCGTCAATTCTCTGAATGGATGCGACCACAAGAACCGAAAGGCTGCATTCATTATGTCGGCGCGTGTATTTTCCGATCGGCCGATTTTCGTTGGCTCCGGCTTGACAAAGATGCCTGATGCTGCGAGTTTGACTGACATATTGTCAGAATTTACTGACTTATAGTCAGCAAATCAAATCTGATCACTTGGCTCTGCTAATTCTGTTTAAGTAGAAGGTAGGTGGGTAGGCGCAGGAGACCTACCAATTCAGAGCGGGTCCAATTGCACACATTGGCTAACCGGAAAGTGGATATATTGGAGTGGCGCCATACCACCACGTGTTGGTATAAGGTTTGGAACAGGGGAATGCAGTAATGAACGAATCTTCACGTAACTCTGCAGGTGTCATCATCCTTGTCACGCTGTTGCTGTCGATCGCTTATGCCGTCCTCCGCTACCACATTTTGGGGCCGGTACCGTGGAAAGACCTTCCGTTCTTCATTTTAAACAAGGGATTGAGTCTTTCGGCTTTCGTGTTACTGACCCTGAATTTCAGCCTCGGCCCATTAAATAACCTGGGCTTTTCAGTTTCGAAAGATTGGCTGCTGGCGCGCAAGGCGTTGGGCATGTCTGGCTTTTTGCTGGTGCTGATCCATTCACTGATGAGTTTCTTACTGTTTCGCCCGTCTGTTTACCACCAGTTTTTTGGAGCCAACGACACATTGAACCTGGTGGGCGGGCTATCCATGTTGGCCGGCGTGCTGGCCTTTGTCATTTTGTGGGGCTACAACCTGAGCTTCCAGACATTC
>CALDVW010000071.1 GCA_937924405.1 uncultured Lysobacterales bacterium | reverse complement strand
ATAATCCAAATAGGGCCGTTCATCTGATGTCCGTATGCTGCTGTGAGCAGCCAGAATCTGCTCGGTCATCGTGGTTCCTGAACGGGGGAAGCCCACGAGAAATGCAGGAATCCATGAATCATCATTCAGGTCCTCCGGCTTCCATTTTTTGAGCCTGTCTTCTGTCAGTCCTTCAACAAATGCATTAATGAAAGCGGGTCTTTTTCCTGGATTGAATCTCTGTGCCTTGGGACTGCGGGAAGCTTCGAGACCACTTTGTTCAAATGCATCGTATGCCTGATCATAGCTTTTGAGTTTATCGAGAATCCGCCCGAGTTCGCTGAATACCTTTGTTTTTCGCTCGGGCCGCCAGCCGGGGGCCTGAACGACTTTCTGCAGAATATCCCTGGCTCGTTCGTCATCTCCATTTCGGGCAATCAGTTTCGCTTCGAGCAATTTCAGATACTTGTTTTGCGGATCCGCCATTTGCGCCCGTCTATTTGCCTCCAGCGCCTCGTCTATTCGATGCAGCTTTTCATAACAGTTTGCCATCAGCGAGTAAGTCTTGGCACCGTGAGGTCCCATTTTCACCGCTCGTTTTGCCCATTTGAGCGACTCATCCACTTTCCCGAGATTGAAGAGAATTATTGCGAGCTCATTAACACACACCAGGTTGCCAGGGTCTGATTTAACGGCTCGCCTGGCTTCCTCCAGTCCCAGTTCCTGCTGTCCAATATGGACCAGGCACTGACCTCGTCCCGAGATTGCAGCCGCCTCTTTGGGCCAGGATCGAAGAATCTCTTCATATTTTTTTATGGCCGCCAGATTCTGCCCTGAATTGCGTAACTTCATTGCATCTGCGTACATCTGTGGTGGGGGTGATAACGGTCTTGCGCCAGCCTTCGCAGTAACGGCCTGGACCTGGCTTCCACAACACCTTTTGTACTTCTTCCCGCTGCCACAAGGGCAGGGGGCATTGCGTGAAACTTGTTTCCCGGACGACATTTATTCAGTCCCCTGGGGCCCTTTGCGGGACTCTGATAAAGCTAACAGGTGATCGGTGATGACATCTTTACGCCAGCCCAGAAAGCGATCGGGCAGAGGGCTGCCGTCTGCTCCTGCCCGTATCAGTTTTTCCAGCTCCCGGCGGGATGCCAGCAACGCCGGGTCAACTTTAAGTTCCGCTGACTTTGACACGACGAGCTTTCGCATTTCTTTCACTTGCCTGCGCTGCTTTTCATCGAGTGAATTCAAACGGATCAGAGGTGAATGATCAGAAGCTGCGGCAGATATGAGCTCCAGCAACTTTTCACCGTACATGGACAGTGCGACCGGATGAATGTCATCAATGGCCTGCATTTCCGCAACTGAAGACGGTCTGGCGCTCGCCAGCCGCAGCATGCCCGCATCGGAAATGACGAATCCGCGAGCCCGGTTTCTCTCCCTGGCTGTCAACTCCCGCCATCTGGCCAGGTATTTCATGACCCGCAAAGTCGTCTCGTCCATTCGCCCGATACCCGAAAAACGCAGGTAAGCCTTGTCCGGATCAACCGGGCAGCGCGCATTGCGTTGCATACGGGCGACGTCTTCTTCCAGCCAGCCCCACCGGCCAGCCTGTTCCAGCTTCGTTCTTAACGCTCTCAACATTTCCGGCAGCAGGACGACGTCCATCGCCGCGTAGCGGAGCTGATTGGCATGCAATGGCCGCTTACACCAATTGGAGCGCGTCTGATCCTTGTCTATTTCAATATCGAACAGCCACTTCACGGCATGGTGATATCCCAGCTGGAGTGGCTGCCCCAGCATGGCGCATGCGATTTGCGTGTCGACCAGTGGCTCCGGAATGACCTTCATCGCGTTAAGCAGCACTTCCAGGTCTTCTGACCCGCTGTGCAGCACTTTTACGATTCCCGGGTCGGTCAGCACCTCGGCCATGGCCTGACTGGTTTTGATGGCCAGCGGATCGAACAGCCAGGCGGTTTCACCATCCGAGATCTGTACCAGCCCCAGGTCGGCGCGATAGGTCCGCTCGCGAACGAATTCTGTGTCGATTCCAAGTATTTCACTCTGTTTCCAGCTTTTCTGTGCCTTGTCCAGTTGTGCCTGCGTTTCGAGCAGGATAGGATGCTCGGCGGCTTCAGTTGCTTTGTCGATTGTTGTTTTTGACATTAGAATCAGTTTCAGGGTTTTAGACTGCGAATGCTACAGGGAAGAGAATTTGCGTGCATGCTACTTCTGGCCGGCTTGATGGCTTCCGGGGTGGAGCTTTACGCCCAGAATAACGATGCCAGCGACCCGGACCGCCAGGTTCAGCGTCTCGGCAGCGAGCCCGTTGAAGGTGAAATCGACCTGCAACTGACGGTTCCCACGGGTCAGCGGTCGCCGGCTGGTCAGCCGGAAGCAGCCCAAGCCACTGAGGCGTCACAAATCGAAACTCACCTGGCAGCGGCAGACCAGGCCTTGCGAGAAGGCCGGATCGACCAGCCGCCACGCGACTGCGCCTGGTTTTATTACCGGAAAGTGCTGGATATCGACGCTCAAAACGTGGCGGCAGAAAACGGCCTGCGCGCGGTTCAGAAAGCCCTGGTTGACCGGGCCAGGGAGGTCGCCCGAGATCTGGATTTCGAATCTGCCGAACGGATGCTTGAAGACGCGTCCATGGTGACCGAATCCGCCGTCCTCATCGACGAAGCCCGGGAGGATATCCAGTCATTCAGAGCCGGGTATGCAGAAGAGCTCGAAGTCAAGGCAGTCCGCGCCATGGACAACGGAGACTTTGCGCAGGCCGAGCACGTATTGATTGAACTGATTGCGCTCGGCGGGGCCGACAATCTGGTCAATCAGCTCAGGCGCAGGCTGGAAGAAGCACGGGTTTATGGCGGTTTCAAGCCAGGTCAGATCATCAGGGACCATTTTCTCAACCAGGGTACCTGGACACCGCAATCCGTGGTGGTTCTTGCCGGCAGCTTCACCATGGGGTCTTCAGCCTTCGAGGAGGGAAGAGTAGACAACGAGGGGCCCCAGCATCGCGTCACCTTTCGTCGTGGTTTCGCCATTGGACGGACGGAGGTGACCGTGAAAGAATTCCGGCTGTTCACTAACAAAACGGGTTACAAGACAGATGCTGAGAAACACGGATTTTCAATTGTCTATAACCACCACTCCGGCAGGCTGACCCGGCAGGACGACATCAACTGGGAGATGAACTACGAAGGCAAGGAAGCCACTGATGACGATCCGGTAGTGCACGTGTCGTGGAATGACGCCACGGCCTACGTTCAGTGGCTGGCCCGTGGAACCGGAAAAACCTATCGCCTGCCCAGCGAAGCAGAGTTTGAATACGCCTTGCGCGGGGGTACGAAATCGCGCTACTGGTGGGGTGACAGTGTGCCTTCCGCAGTGGTTGAGAACCTGACCGGCGAGCTGGACGTATCGCGCGGCCGGCGCCAGTGGTCGACCTTTTTCGAAGGTTACGGTGATAAGCACTGGGGCCCGGCGCCGGTGGCGACCCTGGAGCCCAATCCCTTCGGCTTATTCGACATCGCCGGCAACGTGGGTGAATGGGTCAAGGACTGCTGGCACGATACCTATATCCGGGCTCCGGCCGATGGTTCCGCCTGGCTCAACCCCGGTTGCAAACTCAGGGTCATACGCGGCGGTTACTGGGCCAGTTCACCGGAACAGGCGCGCTCAGCATTTCGATTGTCCGCGCAGCCGGACCGGCGGGACGCAAGAATCGGCTTCAGAATCGCCCGGGATCTCTGAGCCGGGAAGCGATACTCCTTTTATTCTACCTCGCCAAGGGCTGAATTCAGAACCTGCGCCAGCCGCTTTGCTGCCTTTACCCATTGCCGGCGGGTGACCAGCCAGCACTGATCCGCAAACGCCTCATCTATTTCTGCCGCCGGTGGGTAGGCAAACCGGGCCACCAGATCGTGTGATTCGTCTGCCCAGTCGCTGACACTTGCCGGGTCCCAGTTACTGCCGGCTTTTGGCCCGGAACAGCCTTGTCCGGGCTTGTCCCAATCGTCGCCACTGGCCAGCCGCTCGTTGATTAACACCCTGTCCCAGAATTGATGCAGGTTATGGGATTCACCCCGGTATTTGATTTCGACCTGATTGCCGCCACGGTCATCGCGATAGCCTGCGTGAAGGGGCTGGTGCAGGTCTCCGACCAGGTGGCACAGCCAGGCGAATGCCTGCCAGCGCTGTTCGCCGGTGATATCAGCGTTGCCGAGTTCCCTGGCATACTTACCGATACCCTCGATGACGCAAAGATCATCCGGGCAATCCCTGGAGCGGTCATAATGAGCAGCGCTGCGGGGAATATTGACGTAATGCTGCGGCGCGCTCCATTCCCATTCGGCTGTCTCGCGCACGGTGTCCGGCCAGGAACAGGCCTCATCGATTACATCGTTTGAATCGCTACCCAGGATTTCCACAACCTCGGCGCGGGCCGTCGCATCCAGCATGGCCAGGGCGTCTGCGCCAATGACGCGATGGCCTGCCGGCCCCCAGCACCATCCGGGAGTGGCCCATGCCAGTGTCGCGCTGCACAGAAAAAGGCTGTAGGGCCAAAGACGATTCATCGGCGTATTGTAGACATTTCGGTCATTTATTGAAGCACTCCGCGGTTTTCATTTACCGGGATTGTGGGCTAGCATTCAGGTAGCGGAGGGTAAAACTCATGAGTGGAAAATCGCTGCCTGGCAGAAAAATGCTGATGCTGACCGGCATCGCACTCCTCGTATTTGGCGTGTTGTTGCTGGTGTCACCAGCCGCCGTCGGGGGGGCGGTGGTCAAGCTGGTCGCCCTGGTCCTGGTGATTACCGGCGTGGCCCAATTGTTCCAGGCCTTCCGGGCCGGCGGTGCGGCCGATACTGCGTTTTCCGCCATCCTCGGGCTGGTCGTGGCGGGTCTCGGGGTAATGGTCTGGCTCAACCCGGATCTCGGCTCCGGATTCCTCACGGCCTTGCTGATGATCTTCTTCGTTGTGCATGGCCTGTGGAAGGTCACTGCCGCGATTCGTTACCGGCGCGTCAACGGCTGGCTGTGGCTGCTGCTGACCGGGCTGCTTTCGCTGGTTTTCGTGTACCTGCTGTGGAAGCAGTGGCCGCTATCGGGTGCTTGGGCAATAGGGGTTCTGGTCGGTCTCGACCTGCTGCTGACCGGAATCGCGATGATCCTGCTGGCTTCGGCCATGAAGCGGGTGAGGTCCTCCGGTTACGTCGATACCAT
>CALDVW010000070.1 GCA_937924405.1 uncultured Lysobacterales bacterium | reverse complement strand
TTCGATCGGCCAGGAACCGTCTACCTTCTGTGTCCAACTATATTTCAGCGTAAAAGCTCTTTCATCGCCTGGCAGTTTCTCCAGGCCGGTATCAGCAATGATGCGATCGTACAAAGTGCTGATGCCGACTGGAGGGCTGGGCCCTTCCAGGCCCAGGAACAGGATTCTGTCTTCGAGGTAGATATCTACATCCGTCAGAGTCAGGTCATTTTCGCTGAGCCAGGTTTGGAGGATTTCCGAACGGGCCGCCCGGTAGTCGGCATTGAAGATGACTTTCTGGCTGTAAAAGTACAGAGGTATGCATATTGCAACGGCCAAAAGTGCGAATAGCCACAGTTTCTTTTTGATGAAAGAGGCCGAGCGCCTCCTGGCAGATGCCGGTGACACGCCACAGGCCATAAAGGTCAGCGCGCCGGCCAGGACCATGGCGATCAAGTTGGTCAGAAACAACACCACCGCCCGCAGGGCCAGTTCGAGTTCCCCGGTCACGATCAGGACGCCGGCGGAAGCCAGCGGTGGCAGCAGCGCGACCGCAACGGCTACACCGGGTATGGCGCCTGATTCCTTGCGCGTGATGGTGTAGGCGCCGGCGCTGCCGGCAGCCAGCGCGATCAGAAGGTCGTAATAAGTGGGCCGTGTCCTGGCCAGAACCTGCTCGGGAATGAAGACAATATCCGGTGAAATCAGGGTGATTAGGCCGGACAGTAAGACCGCGCCGACACCCATGGAGAGGACCAGCCAGACCGAACTGTAAAAACGGCCGGACCAGCCCATGACGACAGCGCCTGCTGAGGCCATCACCGGATTCATCATTGGCGCGACCAGCATGGCCCCGATCACCACTGCAGCAGAATCCGAAATCAGGCCTGCGGTAGCAATGATGGTGGAGAGCAACAGCAAGACGCCCATCCGGACCAGGAAGGGCCGCTGATTGGATTTGCCGAAAACAAACAGGTCTTCCAGTACCTCACGCCGCTCTTCCGGGGAAAGCTCAGCGTGGGCCAGGTGATTTTTGAGACTGAATTTCATGCTGTCACCACCACATTCCTTCGGATCAATGGATAAGACTGACGTTCAAATACAGTCAATGCAAATTTAAGGTGAAAAATCCGCCATTGGCGGTTGCGTCAGCTTCATCGCAGGTTTGCAGACCGTTCCCTTGCGCGCAAGGTGATGAAAACAATACTGAGAACCACCAGCATGCTTCCGATCAACAAACGCGGTCCTGGCTGGTCGCCCCAAACCAGGACACCGAATAAAACGGCCAAGACCGGGGTGATCTGGAGGTAAGGCATGATGCTGGACACCGGGTGGCGCTGGACCAGGTAAAAGAACAGGCCGTGACCCACCAGTGACGCCATCACAGCCGAGTAGAGCACACTGGCCCAATGCACCGCTTGAGCTGATTTGATAATTTCCAGCTGATTCTGTTCAGTCAGGAGTGAGGTGATCAGCAGGATGGGCAGGGTAATGATGGCGGTCCAGGCCTGGTAGTTCAGCACACCAACACCCCGGATGCCGCGTTGGTAGATGGAACCCAGTGCCTGGAACAGGGCGGATGCAAGCGCAATGAAGAGGACATCCATCTGGGTGAGAACCAGCGGGTCGAAGCCGACGACCATGACGCCCAGGAAAGCGACGAACACGGCAGTCAGGGTTTTCCAGCCCACCCGCTCCTTCATCAGCAACATGGCCAGAAGCACGGCCATCGGAATATAGGTCTGTTGAATGACCGCCACCGATGATACATCGCCGGAGCGTGCAAGCGCCCAGAACATCAGGGTGAAGTGCAGTCCACCCATGAGCAGACACACCATGATCAATCTCGGCCACTGCCCGGCCGGGGGTCTGCGGACAAAGGGAAACAAAAGCAACAGAACGATCCCGAATCGAAGGATCATGAACAGGAAGGGGGAAAAATGCTGCATTCCGGCCGCGCCGGCAATGAAATTACCGGCCCAGACCACGCCTATGACGAAGGTCAGGGCCAGGTCGCGCAGTGGCAGTATATAAGGGGACATGGGTGCCTAGTATGGCGGGTTTTTGATTGAATTTGTAAGGCTAAGGGGGTACTTTGAACCATGAATTTTCCTTGCCGGAGTAAGCGCGCCATGTTCGAAAATAATTCTCAGATTCGGAAGTCCGGATTAGCAAACGCCAGGTTTCTGTTCACTTTCCTGATGGCGGTCGGCCTGGTGTTCATGGCTGCCTGTGGCAGCACCAAGGTTTATAACACCGACAAGACCATGGTTTACAAGGGCGACATCTATAACATGTCCAATGTGCAACGCATCGGTACGCGCGTGGAAGCCAATCTTCCCAACGGCGATACCAAAAATATGAAAGGCATGGACAAAAAGGCCGTCGAGGCGCTGATCAAGGAGTACAAACCGCTGATGGTGTCTCAACTGGTTGAAATGGACAGCCAGGAAATGGTCTACCAGCGCCGGAAAGTTTCAAAATACTCCGAGTATTCGAGCATGATGAAAAGCTTTGACCGGGCCGCGAACGACATCAGCAATTTCATGGCCAACAAGAAGTCGACCCAGTTAAAGCTGAAGTAGCTACAGACCTCGCATCCACTCCGGGCGCAAACCGACTGAGCCAGGCCGCTCCAGGGCGTCGCGCACCAATTGCATCAAGCGGGGTTTGTCCCGGTTGAGCGTTCCCTTGAGTACCAGGTAGTTGGATGCGTGGTCGCTCCGGAAAATCGTGTTCTCCAGGTCGAGGCTGTCCAGCAGCCAAAACATTTCCTGGAACAGCCCGGGCTGGTCGAGGGCCTCGAATTCACCCCTGAAGCCTTGCTGGTAGCGATCGACGCCGGCTGGAAAGCTGACCACCAGGGTGGAGAGGTATTCCGGCTGCGCCTCGTTCATCAGCCTGGCAGAGTTCACCGCGTGTTGCTCGCTGTAGCGCTTGCCGCCCATACCGTTGAGAATCATGACCGAACTTTTAGATCCTGCCGCCTTGATCTTCTGCAGCGCCGCCAGCGAGGTTTGAAAGTTTTCTCCCTTGTTAACACGGTCCAGCACCAGGTCGTCGCCGGACTCGCAGCCCACGTAAAACAGCACCAGGCCCAGCGATTTGAGCTCGGCGAGTTCTTCGACCGTCTTGCTTTTCAGGTTGCGGGGCAGGCAGTAGGAAGAGACGCGCTGAACACCGGGCAGATATCGCCTGACCGCCTCCAGGATTAATTTCAACCGTCTGAACGACAGGGTCATGGCATCACCGTCGGCCAGAAAAATGCGCCTGACCTGTGAACCCGTCTTGGCAACCGCTTGCAGCTCGGATTCGATCTCCGATTGCGGCTTGAGACGGAAACGTTTTTGCGGTTGTGTGTACATCTCGCAAAAGGTGCAGTTATTCCACGAACAGCCGTTGGTGACCTGCAGGATCAGGCTCCTGGCCTCGGACGGCGGCCGGAAAACGGGTTCAATATAGGGCAAGCGGATCACCATCAAGAGATGAGGCCGGATTGCGGGTTTTTAAACTTCAAGCGCGTGGTTCGATAATTGCTGAACCCACTTCGCGTCTATATGTCAAAATTGGGATAGGGACAGATTTTTCAGCCAGGCCGGCACAGACAGACTAAAGAGGAGTAATCATGAAAAACTGGATAGTTGGCTTGATACTGCTGGTACTGGCCGCCGCGGGATTTTACTTCTTCAAGTATCATCAGCCGGTGGAATCCATTGTGCCGGAACAGCCATCCGCCGAAATGGCAGAGCAGGCGATGCCTGAGCCAGAGCCCGCACCAGTTGTAACGGTGCCCGAGGCCGAGACTGCAGTGGAGAATGAAAAGCTGGCAACAGAGCCAGCCGCTGTCGAGGAAGTACCTCTTCCCATGCTGGCGGAAAGTGACCCGGTTGCCTTCGAGGCGGCCGGCCAGTTGATTGGCGAGGAAGCGGCCAGTGAGTTGCTGGCCAGTGACAACCTGATCTCACGCCTGGTGACCACGGTCGATGCGCTTGGCGGCCGGCAGATCCCCGGTACCCTCCAGGCCGTGCGGGAACCGGCCGGAAATTTCGCGGCGGTTCCGGATGACGAGCCTGAAACCATAATCCGCAACGAGGAGGGGGATCCCATTGCGCAATTCACCCTCGATCCGGCTAATTACCAGAGATATACGCCTTATGTCGAAATTTTTGAGGCCATGGATACCGCGCAGCTGCTCGAAAGTTTCGATCGCAACTATGCCCTGGCCCAGGAGGCCTATCGCATGCAGGGGTATCCACAGGGTGAATTCAACGAGCGGCTCATTGCCGTCATCGACGAGTTACTGGCCACGCCACAGGTGAGCGACCCGGTTCAGCTGGTCAAGCCGGAAGCCTATTTCCTGTTTGCCGATCCGGAGCTGGAATCGCTGACTGCCGGTCAGAAGATCCTGGTCCGGATGGGCAACCCCAATGCAGAGCGGGTGAAAACCAAGTTGATGGAGATCCGGGCTGCATTGTTACGGCGTTGAGCAGAATCTGCTGACTCAGGCACCACTAACCGGCGGCAACCCGGTCGGGTTGCCGCCTTGATCAGATCCTGACGGCCCTATTCGTATACCCAGCGCGAATATTCTTTTCCCGCGCTGATTACACTATGCGGCAGTTTGGACATCAATGCCCGGAAGTCTTCCCCTTTCAGGTGAATCAGGTGTTCATGATCCCCGGCTTCGATGTAAATGTCGGATGCGTGTTTGAGCTGGTCGTCCCAGATCACCTTTAAGCCGTACGCGCTGCTGAGGGCGGGAATTGCGCCCGTATCGCAGTCTTCGAACAGGTTTTTCAGTTCCGGTTCGGTAGCCAGTCTGAGATCACGCTGCAGTTCTTCATTTACCCAGCCCAGGTTCAGCCGGTTGTTGGCGGGGAGAACACTGACGATGTAGCCACTATCATCTTCCAGTACAACGGCTTTCGCCATCTGGTGGGGTGGCACATGGGCAGACTTCGCGGAGTCTATAGCGGCCTCTGTGTGGTGGTGTTCTACCGTGTCATAGTGGACGCTATGATCTTCCAGGTAGGATCTAAGAGTCATTGCAATTGCCATGGCTTTTTCCTCTCAGGTCAATTTACAGTGAACCCCGTGGAATAACGGGCTCCACACCCTAAGCATAGCTCTGTTTCAGGATTTTTCAGGCGATTCAGATCAAGTTCCGGCGCTATTAAGATTGCGAGCGCCACGGTTGCTGGTTGCGCAATCAAATTACAGTTAGTCTAGGCGCCATGAATCCCCTGATTTTTCTTGCATTGGTGCTGATAGTCATCGCGTTGGCGCTGTGGATACCACGGTATCGATTGAAGCGCGCTATTGCGGCCCCCTTTCCTCAGGAATGGGTGGAAATCCTGGAGCACAATATCGGCATTTACCGGTATTTGCCCATGCCCTTGAGGCTTCAGCTGCGGCGACTGATCAAGCAGTTCCTGCATCAGAAGCACTTTTCCGGCGCCGGCGGGCTCGAGGTCACCGATGAAATGCGCATTACCATCGCCGCCCAGGCCTGCATGCTGCAACTGCATCGCAACACCAACCTGTATCCGGGTTTGAGATACATCATCATTTATCCCACTGCGTTTGTTGTATCCAGGTCGCAAGTTGATGAAAACGGCCTGGTCAGTCACGGCCGCCAGGGCATGCTGGGAGAGTCGTGGCAGAATGGGAAGGTGATACTGGCCTGGGATAATGTCCTGCATGGCGCCCAAAATTTCGTGGATGGGCGCAACGTCGTGTTACACGAATTTGCACACCAACTGGATAGCGAGACCGGCAGCACGGACGGCGCGCCGCTACTGGGAGGTCAGTCCAGCTATCGCAGTTGGGCCGGAGCACTGTCCGGGGAGTTTCTGGAACTTCAAAAAGACGCGCGCCGGGGCAAGCGTTCACTCATGGACCACTACGGGGCGACCAACCCGGCCGAGTTTTTTGCCGTGGCGACGGAGACTTTTTTTGAGAAACCGAACCGGATGGCGCAACATCACGAAGAGCTTTTCGAAGTCATGAAGTCCTATTACCTGGTCGATCCCAGGGAGTGGCAGGAAACGCGACAGCAGCCGATACCGATTAATGAATGACCGGACAAACAGTGAAAGACCCAAAGCCAAATCGCTGAAACCCCTGCGAACCCTGTGGCCCTTCATTACGCCTTACGCCCGAACGCTGATTGCGGCCATGACCGCCCTGTTGATTGCTTCGGTTGCAATGCTGTCCATGCCGGTTGCACTCAGATACCTGATCGATAACGGCTTCCTGGCGCAGGACCCGGCCACGGTGAACCGTTATTTCGGGTGGTTCCTGGCCGCAGCCCTGGTGTTCAGCCTGTTCGCTGCGCTGCGTTACTACCTGGTGACCTGGCTGGGTGAGCGGGTTGTCGCCGACATTCGCAATGCCGTTTATGCCCGGGTGATCCGGATGGACCCCTCATTTTTTGAAGTGACGCGTACTGGCGAAGTGCTGTCGCGCCTGACCACGGACACCACGCTGGTGCAAAGCATTTCAGGTTCTGGCCTGTCCATCGCGCTGCGCTCTACCCTCAGTCTGATCGGTGGCCTGGTCATGCTGATCCTGACCAGCCCCCAGATGGCGACCTACACCCTGGCCGGCATCGTGGTGGTCGTGTTGCCGGTCATCATTGTCGGCCGGCTGATCCGCAAGTTGTCACGCCAGTCGCAGGACCGGGTGGCGGATACCAGCGGCCTGGCGGGCGAAACCCTCAACGCCATGCAGACCGTCCAGTCGTTCACCCTGGAAGATTTGCAGATCGGTCGCTATGCGCAAGCTGTGACGGACAGTTTCCGGACTGCGGTCAGGCGGATCCGGATGAACGCGGTGCTGGTCGCGCTGGCATTCGCCCTGGTATTTTGCATGTTGACGCTCTTTCTCTCGGCCGGTTCCCGGGCGGTTCAGGCCGGCGAAATGACCGGCGGTCAACTGGGCCAGTTCCTGATGTATGCTTTTTTTGTCGGTTCATCGGCGACCGCGCTCAGCAGCCTGTGGGGCGAAGTGCAGCGGGCAGCCGGCGCCATGGAACGCCTGGCGGAGCTGTTGGCGGCGGAACCGGTGATCAGGGCCCCGGCTCATCCCGAATCACTTACACAACGTGTGCAGGGCCGAATCCGTTTCGACCAGGTAGGTTTCAGCTACCCCTCACGACCGGACACCCTGGCTATGGACGATTTCAGCCTGGATGTCGAGGCGGGTGACACGGTGGCCATCGTGGGGCCTTCGGGGGCGGGAAAGAGCACGAGTTTTCAGTTACTGCTGCGGTTTTACGATGTGGACAGGGGGAAAATTCTGGTGGATGACGCCGATATCTCAAATCTGGATCCCCGTGAATTGCGGCGCCAGGTTGGCCTGGTGCCCCAGGAAACCGTGCTGTTCGGTGAAAGCGCAATGGAGAATATTCGCTACGGGCGCCCTGAGGCCAGTGATGAGGAAGTCAGGCAAGCGGCCGTCATGGCAGCCGCCGACGGTTTCATTCGCGAGTTGCCGGAGGGTTATGAGACCTTCCTCGGAGAACGTGGCACGCGGTTGTCGGGTGGTCAGCGCCAGCGGATCGCCATTGCCCGGGCGATCCTGAAAGATCCCCCCATCCTGTTGCTGGATGAAGCCACCAGTTCTCTGGATGCGGAGAGTGAGCGCCTGGTGCAGGCCGCACTGGAAGGCCTGATGCAGAACCGCACCACGTTGGTGATCGCCCACCGTCTGGCCACCGTCAAGAAAGTGAACCGGATCGTGGTCATGAATCACGGAAAAATCGAGGCTGTCGGTACACACCAGGACCTGATTCGGGAAAGCGAACTGTACGCTCACCTGGCCGAACTGCAGTTTGGCACCCTGTAGGAGCGCAGTTGGGGCTGCTTTTATTCAGCTAACTCCAGCCACGCATGAATCCCGGCGCCTCTGATGCCCAGCGTTTCATCACGATTCAGGTAAATCGGAATTTTCTCCAGCAAGTGCCGGTAAGACCGCCCGTTATTGAACTCGTCGATAAAGCTGTCTGACTGGACGATATGCGGATTCTTCGCTGCGATGCCGCCGGAAATGATCAACGCTTCGACCGGGTGCATGGTCAGGCAGTAATTGCGGCAGGCGCGGGCATAAAACCGCGCGTAGTATTTGCAGGTGGCGGATTCCGGGTGCGTTTCCACCAGTGCTTCCGCCGGGCTGACGGGATTCCCGGTCAGAGCTTTATGAATCATGGCGGCGCCGGAACCACTGACCACATCATCACCGCTGAGCCAGAGTTTGCCGCTGCGGGCCAGCAAAGACGATTCGATCTTACGCTCGTTCTTTCCGTGGAAGGAAAAAGTACAATGACCGGCTTCCGAACCGACCACGACCCGCCTGCCTTCTACCGCTTTAACAGCGGCGTGACCCAGACCGGTTCCCGCGCCTACAATGGCCATCGAGCCCGGCCCGATGCCCGGGGCCGGCCGTATCCGGTCCAGTCGTTCGAAAATATCGGAATCCATGAAGGCGTGAGCCTGGGCAAAAAAGTCGTTCAGCAGGAAGATGTGTTCAACGGGTTGTGCCGAACTGAGGTCAATATCCCAGGCAATATTGGGCAAAGTGGCCCGTTTGCCGCTGATCGCGCCCGCCAGTGCAATCGACAAAGCATCGTAGTCTTCCAGGGCAGGAGTTCCGGCGGGCCGTGCACTGGAATAGTGTTTTAATAACTGGTCAAAAGAATCAATCGAATCGGACCAGGTGGGGAAGACCAGTGGCTCTGAAACCTCTATATGGGAGAGGTCCCTGATGATGACTTCGGCAAAGCGGGCGTTGGTGCCGCCGATGTCAGCAGCCAATATTCTTTTCATTTCGAAGCCGATTCGGTAATTGCGCGAGCCGCTTCCCGGATTTCCCTCCAGGCCAGGAGGGATTGCCCGAAATCACGCCAGGCATCGCGCCAGAACCGGCTCAATTCCTTTCCGCCAAGGCTCTCGGGTATCCCTTTAAGGTCGGCGGTGTCAGGCTGGTTGAAAGTCGAGGACTGAACCTGTTGATATGCGTCTTTCAGGAAACGCTGCCATTGTTCAGGCTGTGAAGATGATTCCGCTATTTTTGTTTGCAGTCCGCTGAGCTGAGAAACGCGGAATCCGTGCCTGTCATCCATCAGGC
>CALDVW010000069.1 GCA_937924405.1 uncultured Lysobacterales bacterium | reverse complement strand
TCACGGATTTCAACGGACCATACCGGCACCTCCAGTGTGCGCAATTGCTCCACTGCCGACCGCGGGTTACCCGAATCCCAGGCCATGACCAGGTCGGCGCCAAGGGAGACGATGCGTTCGATATCGAGGCGGAAAGCATCTCCGATACGGGGAATTTCGCGCGCCGAATCGGGGTATTCGCTGTATTCTACGGTCGAGACAATCCGGTCGCCTGCACCAGCGGCGAACACAAGTTCAGTGAGATGGGGCGAAAGTGTGACGATACTCCGGGCCGGGGCATCCAGTATCAAGGTGGAGCCGTCTGCCTGTTGAAGACTGATTTCCGCATTGACCACGCCCGGCAAACTGGTCAGCAGTCCAATGAGACAAAGGAAGCGCAGCGTGGCGGCACCCATCGGTAGGGTCAAACAATCACACCAATCAACAGGAGCAGCGCCAACACGGTCAGCCATACGCCCAAAATGCGCCAGGTCAGATCCATGGCCTGCTGCAGTCCGATCATCGGGCCCTCGATCTGGTCGGCATAGCCATCCCGCGCTGCATGTCCGGTCAGCACGATGCCGCGTGCGCTGGCCAGCAGGAAGCCATTATCCCCGTCGAACAACCCGTGGCCCTGCTCATCGTGGTATTGCTTCCAGGCGGTATATACCGAATCAAAATCCGTGGCGATCGCCAGGGAAAGCGTCATGAGTTGGGCTGCAGGCCAGTCCATGATCTGTTGCAGGCGTATGAATAATCCTTTTTGTTCATCTGTCAGCTTATGGTCTTCGTTAACCAGCCAGTCGACCATGCGGTAAAGGAAGGCGCCCACAATACCCAGCACGGCAAACCAGAAAATAACTCCAAACCACCGATGCAGTGCTTCGCTAAATACGGCTTCCACTGCCGCTGCCCGGCATTTTTCGGGATCTTCGGGGACCGGTTTACCCATCAGCTTTTGCAAAGCGGCCAAACGCTTCTCGTCGTCCTCGGCATCGACAATCTCCGCGACGTCGGTATCCAGATCCCGCGGACCAAAGCTGTAAATCAGTACCAGCAACGCCAGCAGGAAAGCTCCGGTGGTCCCCAGGGCGGAATACAGTAGTTTGTTGAGCAACAGCAAGACCACCAGGGGAACAGCGGTAATCACCAGGAATCCGAGCACATCCGGCCATAATGGCAATTTGCCAAAGGCATCATTGCTGAAATCAACCCAACCGGTCAGCCACCGTCTTTTGCGAAAGCCGCCGAGCTCGCGAATGAAGTGGCATAGCCCGAATGAAAGCAGAATGGCGATAATTGTCATTGGATTATTCTATTCTTTTGCGGCTTAGCCAGCTACCTGCTTCTCGTACCAGTTTTTCCAGGTCACGGCCGCATTGCTGCCGATACCAGTCCGCGATGAGTTGAAACGCGATTGATACCGGCGGAGGCAGGCGGACTTCGTCAGTCGCAACGGCCGATTCGAGCTCGCTCACGGTCAGCCAGCGTACTTCCTCCATCTCGTCAGTTGGCCCGCACTCACGGCTTTCGGCCTCGGCAAAAAAACCGCACATGGCGGACGATGGAAAAGGCCAGGGTTGTGAAGAAACGTAGCGAATCGTGCTGAGACGGACCTGCGCTTCTTCAAAAACCTCCCTGACGACCGCGTCTTCAAGGCTTTCCCCTGGTTCGACGAAGCCGGCCAGGGTGGAAAAACGCTTCGGCGGCCAGTTGGCGTTGCGGCCCAACAGGCAGGCATCACCGTGAGAAATAAGCACGATTATGGCCGGGTCGATGCGGGGAAAGGACTGTCGAGCGCATTCCTCGTTGTTGCAAACCAGTTTGTGGCCGGATGATTCGAGCCGGTTGGGGTGGCCGCATATGCCACAGAATAAATGCCGGTATTGCCAGTAGTGCAGGGCTTTGGCGTAGGCGAGTACGCCCGCGTGTTTTGCGTCCATATCGACCGAAGCGAGACGAAGATCAAGAAAACGCGCCTCCGGATGCAGGGCTAACACGTTCTCCTGCTGACGGTCGTTAATCGACAGGGCAAAGAAATAACGTTTGCCATCCGTTCCGAGCAGGGTCGGGGGCTGAATGGCGTCGAGGTGTTCGAGCTCGCCGGGTTTGAGGTAGACGGCTAGCTGGCCTTCATCGGTATTCGCCAGCAGGCTGCGGCTTCTCCACAAGGGAACGAACCGCGCTGCCGCTGAATTCATGGCGTTTTCGACCCATTTCGGGTCGTCGCGGTATTCGGCCAGGCGGTCGAGACGAACTGAAGCAAACAGATTACGGCGCGACAGCGTGATCCGGTCGATACTCAGTTGTTTTTGCGCCACCGCTTATATGGAAAAGGAAGAACCACAGCCACAGGTTGTGCTGGCATTCGGGTTGCGGATGACGAACTGTGCACCCTGCAAACTTTCAGAGTAGTCGACTTCCGCACCCATCAGGTACTGGAAACTCAGCGGATCGACCAGCAGAGTGATACCGTCGTTCACGATGGCCAGATCGTCTTCAGCCTGGTCTTCGTCAAATGAAAATCCATACTGGAACCCGGAACAGCCGCCGCCGGAAATATACACGCGCAGCTTCAGATCCGGATTACGTTCTTCCAGTATCAGCTGTTGTACCTTACGGGCGGCCGCATCGGTAAAAATGAGTCCGGGCATCCCGTTCTGGTTATCACTTATACTATTAATCGTTGTATCCATGTCTGTCACTATGGTGGTAATCGTGGCCTAAATCAATCAGCGGGCTTGCTGATAATCTCCTGCCAGTCATAATTTCGAATCACCGGCTTGCGCTTGTCTCTGGCCTCGAGTGTGACAATCACCCGGGTCGGGCTGAACCCTTCAGGCAGAGTCAGGTAGCCTTCCAGCTGCTGGAAATATTTAAAGCGAAAAGATGGTTCGGGTGTTTCACCGTCGCTGACCTGGGCCCAGAAGAGCTTCACGGGACGGTCATCCATTGTTCCTTCGACATCCAGGCGCACGCGCCCCGTGATGATGGATGCCCTGCGTATGTTCTGCGTGAGCGTAAGAATGAACTGAAAAACCCTGGCGGAATCGGTCGGGATGACTTCGGCCCGGTAAACATCGAGTTCGGACTGTAACCCTCCGGTGCCGGCGAGCCGGCGAAAAAAATCCAGTTCAGAGTTAAGCTGGTTCAGTTCAGCCTGGCGCTCACTTTCATGTTCTTGCAGCAGTCGGTTGGCCTGGCGAATGACTTGGGCCTCCTTCTCCAGCACAATTTCCCGGGCCTGGGTGCGTTCGAAACGGATTTTCATGGCAGCGAGTTCCTCGGATAGGAATTTGACTTGCTCCTGCAGCTTTCCAACTTCCGGCACGACGGGAGCCGAGGCAAGTTGCCAGACGACGAACAGCAATAGGGAAGCCACCGTCAGGGTGAGCACCAGGGCTTCGATGAATCCTTTTTTTGCGGTAATTTTTCGCATATGACAAAAAAGCGGCCGAAGCCGCTTAGTCCCTGTATGTTCTGATTATTTTTTTGATTTATTTTTATCGTTATTTGGCAAGACCCCAGAACTGGGGCAATTTATACAGGGTTATCGCCAATGCCGTCAAGATATAATTACAGATAAGGCACTATTGGTTTCGAAGTTGTCGGGAAAGATAGTCCGCGAATGGGGATATCCAGTCCCGGTTCCGGTCGGCGATCACCAGGAATTCCGGGTTCAGGAGCGATTCTTTCAGGTTGTACTGCAAAGGATTACCTGTGAGCGTAACGATCTTTCCCCCTGCTGCCGAGACCACGGCGTGGGCCGCTGCGGTATCCCATTCCGAGGTAGGCCCAAGTCGCGGATAAAAATCCGCCTTACCTTCGGCAAGTAAACAGAACTTGAGCGAGCTTCCCATGCTGACCAGTTCGAAGTTACCCATTTGTTTCAGCAGTTCGGTCAACACAGGGTTGGCATGCGAACGGCTTCCCACAACGACCATGGGATCGGCACAGGGAACCCGGATGGCGATCGTTTGAGGAGGGCTCCCTGTCTGCCTTCGGGTGGCGCCCTGGCCGGCGACCCCTGTGTAAGTGACGGCCGATACGGGTACATGGACAACGCCCAGTACCGGTTCGTGATTTTCGATCAGGGCAATGTTTACCGTAAACTCACCGTTGCGGTTGATAAATTCCCTGGTACCGTCCAACGGGTCAATTAACCAGTAGCTGCTCCAGCCGGAGCGGGTTTTAAAATCGATACTTGCCGACTCCTCGGACAGAAGTGGAATATCCGGCGTCAGTGCCGCCAGGGCATCACAGATGATGCGGTGACTGGCGAGATCGGCCTGGGTGAGGGGGGATTGATCTTCTTTTTGAACCACCTCAAAATCCTGTTCGTAAATTTCGAGAATAGCCTCGCCTGCCTGTACTGCAATCGTCACGATGTCTTCGAGGATTGTGTTTAATTCCGGGTGGGTCATGCTCAGCTACGCTCCTGGATAAAATCTCTCGCAATGTATAGAGCCGCAATGGTACGGCCTTCCGTACAATCATCCCGGGCGGTCAGTTCCTGAAGGTTCGCTATAGGCCAGGGTACGACCTCGATTTCCTCAGGTTCGTCACCTTCCAGTTTTTCCGGGTAGAGATCACGAGCCAGTACCACGTGCGTCACGTGCGTCATGTAGCCCGGCGCCAGGCTGAGCTGGGTCAGTTCCAACAGGTTATTTGCCCCGTAGCCGATTTCCTCTTTCATTTCACGATCAGCGGCCTCGATGATGTTTTCCCCCTTTTCGAGCCGGCCTTTGGGCAGGCCGATTTCGTAGTGATGCAGCCCGGCCGCATACTCCCGTGCCAGCAGTACGGTTTTGTCGTCCAGCATCGGCACGATAATCACCGACCCGAGTCCCCGGGTTTTCATCCGGTAGTAAATCCTGCGTTCGCCATTGGAAAACTCCAGGTCAAGCTGTTCAATACCGAGCATTTTGCTGCCGTCCCGATCCTGGCGGCCGTGAATACGGGGAAGGGCTTTAACATCACCCATTGAGGATCTCCAGAAGCTGCCCGTGCAAGGCGGGATTGGCAGCCAATACCGAGGTGGTTTCCAGGTCCGGAGGCCGGCCCTGCAGGTCAGTGAACACGCCTCCGGCCTCCTCGACGATTACGCTGAGGGCCGCAATATCGAGAATATTGACATCGGATTCAATGACTGCATCCAACTGTCCGGCCGCCAGTCGATGATAGTGGTAAAAGTCACCATAGCCTCTTGTGCGGTTGACGACTGAGAAAATTTCGCCCAGCCTGGCCCATTGTCCGCTGCGGGCTATCGATTGCAGGTTTCCGGTTGATATCGAAGCTTCGGTCAGTAACTTTTTAGCGCTGATCCGAACCGCTGAGCCATCGAGATTGGCGCCCAGGCCCCTGGCGGCCCATGCGAGTTCTCCGGCTGCCGGGGCGGAAGACACGCCGAGTACGAGTTGGCCCCGGTGCATCAATGCGATTTGGGTGGAAAACATTCCGTAGCCACCGACGAAGCTTTTGGTGCCGTCGATGGGATCGACCAGCCAGAGATATTCAGCGTCTTCGTGCTCCTTGCCGCCCTCCTCGCCAAAAAATCCATGGTCAGGAAACGCGTCCAGCAGAATGCCGCGGATGATCTCTTCTGCCTTGCGATCGGCAATCGTGACGGGAGTCTGGTCCGATTTCAACTCCACCTCGAATTCATTACCCTGGTAGTAGCGCAAAATTTCCACTGCGGCGGCTTCGGCAGCCAACAGAGCGGATTTCAGGAATAACTTCATAATGTTTTGCAGCGCTGCGAAAGATAGGGAATGATAACAAAGTGCGTCTACACCGTGTTCATACCGACCAAGCCATGGAGCCGGGGAGAAACCTTACGATTTCCGGCAGCCGCGCCCATTATTTGAGCCGCGTGCTTCGAGTGGTGCCGGGCCAGGCCATCGTGCTGTTCAACGGCGATGGTTGCGATTACGCCGCGGACGTTGTCCGGCCTGGAAAGAATGAGCTGATCCTGGCGGTAAACAGCCGTTTGCCCGCCACTGCCGAGTCCGGGCTGAAAATCACGGTCGCGCAGGCCCTGAGCCGGGGCGAGCGCATGGATCAG
Organism: uncultured Lysobacterales bacterium; assembly: GCA_937924405.1. Classification (GTDB taxonomy): domain Bacteria; phylum Pseudomonadota; class Gammaproteobacteria; order Xanthomonadales; family SZUA-36; genus JAHEFT01. The sequence goes on along the minus strand of CALDVW010000069.1, from coordinate 49,110 downwards.
ACTTTGCAAAAGTGCACTGAGCTGGGTGTCGCCGCTTTTCAGCCATTGATCAGTGAGCGGGTGGAAGTCCGGTTGAAGGCAGATAAACTCAGCAGGCGTATTGGTCACTGGCAGGGTGTGGTGATCTCGGCCTGTGAGCAGAGCGGGCGCGCCGTGATCCCCGAGGTGCTTGAACCAATGCAGTTGCGCGATTGGCTGACCCAACCAACACCCTGTTCCCGGCTGGTGCTGCAACCCGGTGCCGACAGGCCACTGGCCGCAGCAAAGTATACCGACCCACTCGAACTGGTGGTGGGGCCTGAAGGCGGATTCACTGAACCTGAAATGGAATCGATGTGCTCGAAAGGAGTGCAGGCTGTCAGCCTGGGGCCACGCGTTCTGCGAACTGAAACAGCCGCCCCCGCTGCCGTGGCAGTACTGCAGGCATTGTCGGGAGATTTTTGCTAATCATCGAGGCTGGTAATGGGCAGAGCGCCGAAAGTTGCGTGCGTTACCAGGTGGGTCAGGCGATCGATATCCGGAATGATGGCCTCAGCCTTCTCCACCGTGATGTGGCTGAACACACCCAGCGATTTATTTTCGTCGCCGGTTTGCACCAGGTCGTCCTCCTTGATGGTGACCGGCTTGGGTAAATCCGCCAGCATGATACCGAGGTACGGTACCCTGGCGGATTCCGACAGGGACTTCAGAATCATGATCTTGGCTTTTTCAGGCATTTTTCCGACATCTTTGCCGTTGATCAGGGCGCTGAAGCTGAAAATCGGGACTTGCCGGCTCTCCCACTCGACCTGACCCAGCAGCCAGGGCGGTGCGTTTTCCATGGGTCTGGGATCTTGATAGTCAACGACCTCGGCCATTACGCTGGTGGGGAGCAGGAGTAGTTCCTGGTCGGTCGGAATCAGCATGCAATGAACTTCTGCCGGCTTGCCCTTACGGCGCAGTACCTTCTTCGCACCCTTCTTTTTTCTGCCTTGCGTTTTTTTGACCATTTCAGTCTGACCTCCTGGGCACCAGGTCCATATCCAGAATCTCACTGACCTGTTCAACCAGCTCCGCTTCCTGGTACGGCTTGGTCAGGTAGGCGTTGGCGCCGGCTTTGCGGGCCTTTCTGCGGTGTTTCTGGCCGGCCCTGGAGGTAATCATTACGACCGGTACATGTCGCAGCCGCGCATCCGCGCGAATGTGATCGAGCAGTTCGTAGCCATCCATGCGGGGCATTTCAATGTCCAGCAACATCATGTCGGGTACCCGGTCGTGAAGTTGCTCGATGGCGTCGATACCGTCCTGGGCCGTCATCACTTCGATGGAATGGTTGTCCAGTACGCGCGAAGTCACTTTGCGCATCGTGATGGAGTCATCTACCACCATCACCAGCGGCTGCCTGCTGACCTCCTTGGGTTCTTCGATCCGTTCGATCGGTTGCGCGGCCCTCTCGAGCCCGCGCCGGATCAGCGGGCCCATGTCCAGAATGATCATGACCTGGCCATCTGCCGCGATGGTGCCGCCGAGGATTCCCGGAATACTGCTGATCTGAGGACCGACCGGCTTGATCACCACTTCCTGGTGCCCCTGCAGGCCGGACACGCGGAATGCCGCCTGGTAATCTCCGGCACGAATCATTAACAGGGAAACGTTTTCGCTGTCGAGCGGCACCGAAGGCGCTTCCAGCAAAGGCTCGAGTTCAAGCAGGGGGTACTCTTCTCCCGCAAATTCGTATGAAGGATTGTCGCTCTTGGTAAGTGCGGCGAATTCAGCTGGCGACATCCGCGCCACGCCGGCTACGCTGTTCAGCGGAATCTGGAACAGCCGTTCGCCCACACTGACCCCGATGGCCTGCATGACGGCCAGGCTGAACGGAATACGGATGATGAAACAGGTTCCCTTGCCTTCTTCGGTCTCGATTTCCATCGAGCCGCCAATTTGCTTGATCTCGCTGTTGACCACATCCATCCCGACACCCCGCCCGGCCAGGCCGGTGACGGTTTCTGATGTCGAGAACCCACTTCTGCGGATAAATTGCACCAGCTGCTGCGGATCGAGCTCATCGCCCTTGTTTAACAGACCCCTTGCGATGGCCCGTTTGCGCACGGCGGCCAGGTTGATGCCGGCGCCGTCGTCTTCTACCCGGATCACGAATTCGGTCGCCTCTGCTTCTACCGTGACCGTAATGCTGCCTTCTTCCGGCTTTTTAGCCTTACGGCGTAACTTGGGCGGTTCAATACCGTGTGCGATGGAATTGCGCAGCATGTGCTCCAGTGGAGCCGTTATGCGTTCGAGCACATTACGGTCGAGTTGGTCGCTGGAACCCGCCATGCGCAGCTGCAATCGCGCCCTTTTCCCGGTCTCTGTGGCGGCTGCCCTGACGACCCGCCGTAAACGGGGCGCGGCACTGCCGAACGGAGTCATGCGGGTCTGCATCAGGCCTTCCTGCAGCTCCGAACTGACGCGGGATTGCTGTGTCAGCAATCCCTCGGCCTGGCGCACCGAGTCGTCCAGCATTTCGTGCAGGTTGAGCAAGTCGCTGACTGACTCCGAGAGTGCGCGTGACAGTTGTTGCATATTCGAGAACCGGTCGAGTTCGAGCGGATCGAATTCCGTGGAGCCCTTGGAAGAAGATGCGCTCTGATAGCGGGACATCATCTGGGCCTCGCTTTCGATATCCATCTTCCTCAGCTGTTCTTTCAGGCGATGGACCGTGGCGTCGACGTCCTTCAGATTGAACCTGACGGTGCCGAGCTGTTGTTCAAGCCGCGAGCGGTAGATGCTGATTTCGCCGGCGTAATTGACCAGTTTGTCCATCAGGTCGGCAGCTACGCGAATCTGGGCTCCAGCCGATCCATCTTCGGGAGAAGCGGCCGGCCGGTCTTCGATTTCCCTGTATTCCCGGTCTGGTTCCTTGCGCAGTTTTGCCTTTTTTGCGGCGGCCCTGGCAACTTTTTGAATATCCTTTTTCTCTTCTACAGGCTCGGTGGCAGTGATTTCCGGAATGACCGGCACCTCTTCCGCAGGCGCCTGCGCTTCCGGCTCCTTGACATCGGCCTCGACTGCCGGGAGCGGTGCTTCAGCAATCTCTTCGGCTTCGGGTAGGTCACCGCTTTGCGGCAGCTGCAGAGTATTGACCTTCTTATCGAAACGGGCCAGCGCATCACCCGCTTGCGGCATTCTTCCGGACTGCAGTTGTTCCACCCAGAGATTCAGGCGGTCGCAACCTTCTTCCAGGGCCTGGACCACCGCAACAGTCGCTTCCACCCGGTTTGTGGCGATATGCTCAAGCAGGGATTCCATCGCGTGGCTCAGATTGCCGAGGCCTTCGAGCCCGGCCATGCGCGCACCCCCTTTGAAGGTGTGGATTTCACGTTGCAGGTTTTGTACCAGCTTGCGGTCCGACAGCTTGTCGCGCCAGGTATTGAGCAGCGTGTCGCAACGCTCCAGCACTTCGACAGCTTCCTCCAGAAAAATGGCGATAATGCTGCCTTCCTCGATCTGGATGATGTCTGCCGCATCTGCGCTATCCTTCGCTGCTTCTTCCAACGGTGGTGTGGCGCCCTGATCCGGAAGTGGCTCGCTTTCCGCTTCCTCCCCGCCGGCAGATACTTCTACTTCCGATGTCTCTTCGACGGATACAGCGCCTGAATCTTCAAGTTGTGAGAGGCCTTCGAGCTCGGCCAGCAGTTGGCTGTCTTCCAGCGGATAACTGGTTGCATTGCCGTCCTCCAGGATCGAGAGGCGCTGATGGAAACGGTGCAAACTGGTTTGCAGCGCCCGGGCCGCGGCCATAGAAACCCGACGCTCGCTCTTCAGGCGGTTGTCCAGGTAATTTTCGACAGCTTTGGCGACGGCAGCTTCCTGACCGAGTGGCGCCATCGCCAGCGTACCGGCAAGGGTATGCAGGGAGCGTACCAGGCCGGCGCTGGGTTGCTGCTTGTTTCCTTCGAGCAACTTGCTGACGAATTCTTCGAATTCGGCCAGGTACCCACTGATCTCGCCGGCCATCAGCTGTTTCAGGGTCGGGTCTATTTCACCGGCCTGCAACAGATCCTCAAGAGCCGCTCCGGAATCGGTGGGCGCAACAGTTTCAATTTCGATTTCGGTGTCTTCTTTCCTCCGCTCAGGCTGCTCTGGCAACGCTGTATCCGGAGCCTGCGATGTCAGTGAAGAGGGCAGAGCCGCCAACAGGCTGTTCAGGTCCGGTTGAGCCCCGTCTGACAGCTGGCGTGCGAATGTCTCCAACGCACGGATGGCATCGCTATCGAGATCGCTGTCTTCTCCCAGCAGTCTCGCTTTTAAGCCATCGAGAGCATGGGTGGACAGGCTGACCAGTTCGCCAAGCGACGGGTTGAACTCAATCCGGCTTTCAGACAGCTTGTTGAGAACTTCTTCAATTCGCCATGCAAAATCACCGATCTCAGTGGCGCCGACCATCCGCCCGCTGCCCTTGAGAGTATGGAAACCGCGCCTGATATCGGCTGTTGCCCTGTCGTCAGAACCGTCGCCCAGCCAGGGCCCGACCCGTTCTCTGAGCTGGGTACGGACGGATTCGAATTCGTCGAGAAAGATGTTCAGCATGGCCGGGTCGACCGCCTGCTCCTCTTCCCCGGCCGGCTTGGCTGGCGTGACGACTTCTACAGGTTTACCCGGTAGAGTGATCGTGGTGGCCGGTACTTCTTCCCCGCTGGAACTCGCTTCAGGCAGGCCTTCGAGCCGCTCGTGCATGATCTCGAGAAACCTCAGGCTGTTGGCTTGTTCATCACGGCAGCCTGCGAGATAGAGTTCCAGAGCAGCCACTGCATCGGTCAGTGCCTCGAGATTGGGCAATTCATTCGCCGTTTCCGGTAATTCACCGCTCAGTGCCCCGTTCAAAGTTCTGGCCAGCTTATCCGTAAGGGCAGCAACCTCACCTTGAGATGCAATGCTCAGAGCACCCGAAATCTGATCCAGCAGAGCCGAGTAATCCGCATCACCTTCACCATCGAGCCGCTTCCTGATGGCCTCCTGGGCTTCATGCAGATTTGTGACACATTCATCCAGTACCTGGCTGAGAATTCGCCGATGTTCCTGCGGCGGCAGCGATATGAATTTGCTGCTTTTCTCTTCTTCGACGGGCTCACCCAGCAGCTGGATGTGGGTGTTCAGGACCGCTTCGACTTCCAGCAGTTTCTGCGCCAGGGCCAGTAACGGAGAGTCGAGATCCATGTTGTTGACGTCATCGGTGTTCTCCAGCGCAGGCAGAAGGTCTTCGACTGCTTTGGCAGGGACCGGTAAATTGAGCATGTGGAGGGTATCGGCGAGCTGCCTGAGTGAGGTTTTGCTTTCGGCCCTCTGGTCCTGATCCACCCGCCCGGTGCGCAATTCCATGTCGAGCGTATCCTTGACCTGGCTCAGCTCCTCGCGAACCGCGTCGCCAATCGATTGGAACAATCCCGCATCGCGACCAGTGACCGCACCACGGGCGCGCAACAGGGCATCGCGGTCGGGGATCAGATCCTCAAGGCGGAACCGCTCACGCAAAACATCGGTCGCCTTACTACCTACCCTGGCCTGGGCAGCGTAGAAGAGGAGTGCGCGTGACAAGGCTGTAATGGTATCGCTGGGCGGCCCATACTCGCCGTCCTCAGTCATCGCTTTGAGCGTCATGTCGAGGCGGGCAAACAGGCGGCGCAATGGCAAATCGTTGTCTATCGATCCGTCGCGAAGTCCCTGCATGGCGAGTTCGGCAATCCACCACAGCCTTCGCAACTCATTACGCCCCAATCGTACATACAGCTTCCTGCATACTGACTGCATCGGCCCGAGCAGGGAGTCTTTTGACTGTTCCTTCAGCCAGCCCAGGAGTGCGCCCTGGTAAAGACTTCGAATACGCCGTGAAAAAGCGGCAAAGTCGGATGCGACGATTGCATCGGCTTCGCTACCGCTCAGTTCCGGAATAATCACGTCGAGGTCCGGAGCGAACAGGGTGCCTTCCGACAGCAGCGTTTCGTCATAAGTCGCCCGCAATTCATTCAGCGTGGGAAGCAGCAGGATTGGCAAGTCTTCGTGGCCTGCTTGCAGCCTGTCCAGGTAGGACGGAAGAACGATTACGGCGTCCGTTAAAGCGTTCAGGGATTCACTGCGATTGGCGTTGCCGTTGTGAAGCATGTGGCCGCCAACCGCGATCATTTCATCAGTCAGAATGCTGGCGCCCTGCTGTTCCATGGTCAGGAAGGTCAGGTTCAGTTGCTCCAGTTCTTCCTGCACGGCTAGCAGCGGTTCGCGTTGTGAAGGGTCTTCCGCAAATGCTTCGAGGTTCTCACGCACGGATTCGAGGCAATCATCCAGGTCTTCGCGAACCCAGCTGATGGCGGAACTGGAATTTGATCCTTCAAGCATCATTTCCGCTTCCTTTTCTGATCGGCAACTTGAAGTCGGCAACCGATTCGCTCAACTTATGCACGAGATCGGCCAGGCGCCCCATGGAATGAGCCGTCTGCTTGCTGCCCTCCGATGTCTGAATGGAAACATCCCGAATGCTGTTCATCTGCTCGGCAACCTGCGTTGCGGTTTCAGATTGGGTTTGTGCTTCCTGCGAAATATCCTCGATCCGGCTTGAGAGATCCGTTGAAACGGACTCGATATGTTGCAGTGCCTCCCCGGCGTCTTCCGCTTTTTCAGCACCGGACACAACTTCCGATGTGGTCGATTCCATTGAAACAACGGCTTCGGATGTATCGGTCTGGATATTCTGAACCAGCATTTCGATACGCCGGGTTGCATTCGTCGCGCGCTCTGCCAGCCGCTGAACCTCGTCGGCGACAACCGCAAAGCCGCGTCCCGCGCCGCCCGCCGAGGCTGACTGGATAGCAGCGTTGAGCGCGAGGATGTTGGTTTGTTCGGCAATTCCATTGATCAGCTCGACAATGTCGCCGATTTCCTGGGAGGATTCGCCCAGCCGCTTGATCCGCTTTGAAGTTTCCTGGATCTGATCCCGGATGGTATCCATCCCCCGGATTGTCTGTTGCACCATCTCTGAACCATTATGCGCAATGGCCACGGACCGCTGTGCCACTTCGCTCGATTCCCGGGAGCGCTTCGCCATGCCGTCGAAAGACCTGGCCATTTCGTTGATCGTGTCGGTCGCCTCACGCACCTGTTCCGCCTGATGTACCGACGCTGTCGCGAGGTTTCCTGTCGTTTCCATCGTTTCACTCGCGGATTCGGACACGGTCTGGGCTGTGATGTTGATTCCGGTAACGAGTTCACGGAGCTGCTCAACGGCAAAATTTACTGCATCGGCGATGGCGCCGGTCATGTCATCGGTGACCGTGGCTTTTACCGTAAGGTCGCCGTCAGCCAGGGAGCTCATTTCATCCAGCAGGCGCAATATGGCCTGTTGGTTCTTCTGGTTCTGCATGCCGGCCTCGATGGCTCTTTTTCTTTCGACACTCAGAAAGGAACGCGCCATCAGCGCAATGGAAACCAGGATGATGATCAGGGCCAGGGAGCCAGACCACAGGGAAGGCCAGAGCCGGTTGCCCGAGCGGTTAAGCACCTCGTCCGCCACGCGACGGGAAAGGTCGAACATGTCCAGGCTGTCAATATAAATTTCATCAGCGGCCCCTCTCACGGACAGTATGTCGCCGGCGGAATTCAGTATGATTCCGAGTTGGGGCCGGGCGTTGTCGTACAGAAGTCGGGCCTGGTTCAGCGATTTCAGTGCCGTTTCGTTGGTAACCTGCGTGACACCTACGCTTTTGCTTCCCAGTAGCAGCGCATCCATGGTCTGTTCGAAATAACCGATCTCCCTGGTGAAATTATCCGCTGCCGCGACTGAGCCGGTTCCGCCGCGAAGCATCTCTTTCAGATGCCGCAGAATACGGTCTGACAGGACCAATTGCCGCCCCGAGACAAAAACCTGTTGGCTCGGGGCGTTACCCCTGGTCAGTTCCCGCACCGCCTGGTCCGTCAATTCCTGTATTTCAGGTATGACCTGGATGAACGATTTACTGGAGGCTGCCAGATCCAGGACCAGTTCTTCACGATCGAGAATGCTGCTTGCGTTCGCATCCATTCGCGACCACGTTTTATCCAGTTCAGTCAGCGTCTGCGCCATTGCGCCTGGAAGCGGGGGCAGGGAGCGGGTCGAATCGCCGTTTTTTAGCGCATCGACCGCATCAGCAATAGTCCCCCTGGAATCTCCGAGTTGAACAAAAGAAGCGGAATGGCCCTCAACGGCCTCGGCCGCCGATTTCGCCAATTGTTGCGAATGCACCTGGAGGTCGGTTGAAAGACGAATCCAGATCTGCTCGTTTCTGCTTTCTTTGGTGATCAGGAAAAACGTGACGGCAACAAAGGCCAGCAAAATAACCAGAAAACCGACCATCGCGTAAAGGCGGCCGGATTTTTGTGTTGAAGGCTTGAAATTCGTCGGAGTCATTTTCTGTTGCCTCTTCTCGCGCCTCAGCAGGAATCCTTTCTGGCGCGAATGATTTTTCCTCCCTGATTTAGTTTGCCGCGCCATTGAGAAATTCTGCTGAATTGAAAAGATTATCAAGGTTCAGCTCATGCCAGGTCTCGGCGCCGATGTCATGTTGCATATTGACGACACCCCGCAAGGGTGAATCCTCGGGCAATTCTGCCGGAATGGCATCACTGTCCAGGAAATGCCGTTGGCCAAACACTTCGTCGATCAGCAATCCTATGGGCGCCTTGTTCAGAGTCGTCGCCAGCAGGCGGCTACGGGCAGTCAGCGGAGACCGAACTCCCGTCAGGAACCAGGACAGATCAACAACCGTCAGCAACTCACCCCGGACATTGGCCAGGCCGACGATCCAATCCTTGGCTCCGGGCACCGGTGTAGATTGCGGGCATGAAAGAATCTCGCTGATGCGGTCTATTTTGCAAGCCATGCGGGAATCCCCGACGCTGAACGTCACGCCACTCCATTCTTCGGAGGGGCCGCTGCCGCTCTTTTTGTCGGGTGCAAATCGCGCGCTGCGCTTCTCGTATTCGAGAAGTTTTGCGAACGCGGCATTTTTAGCACTCTGTTTCATCCGTCCCTTCACTTTCCCTGTTTGTGGAACTTCGATGGATTATTTTTATCAGGCGGCCGCATGCTGGGCCACAGCTGCTAATAATTCCTCTTTGGTAAATGGTTTGGTGAGGTAGAGGTCAGAGCCGACTACGCGTCCGCGGGCCTGGTCAAAAAGGCCATCCTTGCTGGTCAGCATCACCACGGGTGTGGACCGATACTGTGCGTTGTTTTTTATAATTGCGCAGGTTTGGTAGCCATCCAGCCTTGGCATCATGATGTCAACGAAAATCAGGTCCGGGTTGTGCCGCGCCACCATTGACAGCGCCTCGAAACCGTTTTCGGCTGTGACTACATCGTAGCCTTCGGTGGTCAGCATGGACTCGGCCGAGCGTCTGATAGTCGAGCTGTCGTCTACGACCAGAATGCGTAAGGAGGAATCTGCAGCAGTGCCGTTCATTTTCCCTGTCGTGTGTTCTTCAGTCATAAATCCATCCCTGGTTACTCATCTGATACGGGTGCTTTCGTGCGCCCGCCGTGAACACTTCCCAGTCAATATTATTAGGCTGAGAGGATTTAGTCTACCACTTTCGCATACAGATTCCAGCAGTTACAACAGCTTATAAAAAAAAGTTAAGATATAAATTGCAGATGAGACTCGTCGTCATGATTGTATGAAAGCTGGCGGAGCAATCCAGGTAAACCGATAATGGTTGCTCAGGAGTCAGTGGCCAGCCTCTCTGATAGTATGCAGTCGCTGAGGGCCTGTATTTGATTGATGACGGTCGGAATCAAGGATGGAAATATGATCGACGCCAAAAACAGAACCGGAGCCGGATTGAAGACCGGCGTGGTGATGGATCCGATATCCGGCATCAAGACCTACAAAGATTCAACTTTCGCGATGCTGCTGGAAGCGCAGCGTCGTGGTCATGAACTCTGGTATATGGAACCGTCAGGCCTGACCATGAGAAACGGCACAGCGCTGGGACACATGAATCCGCTTTCAGTCCGGGACGACCCCAATGACTGGTTCACCCTTGGCGCAAGCCGGAATCTTGAGCTGTCGACGCTGGACATTCTCCTGATGCGTAAAGATCCGCCTTTCGACATGGATTACGTTTACACAACTTACGTGCTGGACCTGGCCGAAAAGGCAGGGGTGACGGTTGTGAACCGGCCGCAGGCATTACGTGATGCCAATGAGAAATGTTTTATCACTCATTTCGCCCAGTGTTGCGTTCCGGCGCTTATCACGCGCAGTTCCCTGGAAATCAAGGACTTCATAGCCGAACACGGCTTATCGGTGGTAAAGCCCCTGGATGGAATGGGAGGCGAATCAATCTTTCAGGTCCGGCCGGATGACCCGAACCTGAACGTGATATTGGAAACGATTACGTCGGCAGACCGGGACCTGGTGATGGTACAAAGCTACATTCCTGAAATCACCGAGGGAGACAAACGCATTCTGGTCGTTGACGGACAACCCGTGCCCTATGCGCTGGCGCGCATTCCAGGCGAAGGAGATTTCCGGGGTAACCTGGCCAAGGGAGGAACCGGCAAGGGTGTTCCCCTTACCGAACGTGATAACTGGATTTGCGGGCAGGTGGCGCCGGAATTGAAGCGGCGCGGGATTGTATTTGCCGGCCTGGACGTTATCGGTGACTGGTTGACGGAAATCAATGTGACCAGCCCGACCTGTATTCGTGAGCTGGATTCTGAATTCGGCCTCAATATAGCCGCGCAACTGTTCGACGCGTTGGAAGCGACGCGAAAACTCTGAGACGGAGACGGCAGGATGCTGAACTCGAATAACTACAGATCGTGGACACAGGACCGGTTCATGATGTTCCTGGTGCTGGCCACCAGCCTCCATGTTCTATTGCTTTTCGGCATCAATTTCGGTATTTCGCTGAATTCTCCACCGCGACTGGCGGATACGCTGGACGTGGTTCTTGTCCAGTGGCGCTCGGAAAGCGAGCCCGAAAATCCTGACTACCTGGCCCAGGCTACGCAACGCGGTGGTGGTGAAACCATGGAAAAAAGCCGGCCCTCGGAGCTCGTAAGCGGAGAATTGCCGGTGCCGGAGGCCGGTCAGGATACACAACAAGCCGTTGAGCAAATCCCCGCACCCGCGCCTGAGACGCGGGAGATTATTGCAATCGATACACAGGACGAAAACACGCTTTATCAGACTTCTGTCGAGGAGCCTGAAGCGGAACAGCCGGACGCTGCTCAACTGATGCGCCAAAGCATGGAAATGGCCAGCCTGAAGCCCGAGTTGAGCCGCCAGCGTAAATGGAAATCCAGTTTGCCAAGGCGTGAATTCATTTCCGCCAACACCAAGAAATATGAGTTCGCGAGTTACATGAACGCCTGGGTGTCCAAGGTAGAGCGCGTTGGCAACATGAATTACCCCAATGAACTCAGACAAAAGAAATTGCACGGCGACCTCATTCTTACTGTGGGCATATTGCAGAATGGCGCAGTTGAAAGCATTGACGTGAAACGGAGTTCAGGTGTTCCGGAGATCGATCGCGCGGCGATCAGAATCGTGCAACTCGCAGCGCCTTACTCACCTTTGCCGGACAACATTTCCGATAGTGTTGATATTCTGCATATCACACGAACCTGGCGCTTCGAAACCCGTTTCGGCATGGAGTGACGCGCCACGGCAATCAGTCAGCGCCAACCGGTCTGGATGAATGTGGTTCAGCTTGTGCTTCTTAGTTCGACGGTATTGCCGTCCGGGTCACTGATGTAAATGGATGGGCCGAAGCCCTCGGCGCCGTAACGGATTTCGAATGGACTGCTTTCCACTTGCTGTTGTTCCAGCCAGGTGCGCAGGTCCTGTTCGCTGGTCGCTTCCAGGCGCAGGCAGAAATGATCCATATTGTTGCCTGACCGGGTTGGCTCGGCACCCCCGGCACGTCCGAGTTCACTGTCGACCGCTACGATGTCAATCAGGGATTCTCCAGCCCGTAGCTGGGTGAGCCCTTTTTCCGCCGGCAGGGTGCGCTCGATATGGCAACCGAGGACCCTGGAATAGAATCGGACCATTTCATCGACTTGAGCTGTACGCAGGACGATATGATCGATCATCAGGACGCGTATCATGTCTCCTCCGGCCCGATCCATTTTTTGACTTTCGGCGCCCGGTAGCCATCAAAACGGTCGAGCAGTGCGGCAGGGTCTTCATCCATTATGATCATGGGGCGGTATTCTTCCTTTACAAAGCGTTGATCGATCGCGTGCTCCAGGAAGGTAAAAAGGTGATCGTAATAGGACGTGACATTCAGCAGGCCACAGGGCTTTTCGTGGAAACCGAGTTGCGCCCAGGTGAGCATCTCGAATATTTCCTCGATGGTGCCCCAGCCTCCGGGAAGGGCAATGAAGCCGCCTGACAATTCCGCCATTTTCGCCTTGCGCTCGTGCATCGATTCGACCACGATCAGGTCATCCAGCTTGCTATGCGCTACCTCCTTGGTGGCCAGACTGTGCGGAATCACGCCAATGGCCGATCCGCCTTTTTCCAGCACGGCATCAGCTACTGCCCCCATTACGCCAATACTGGCGCCCCCGTACACCAGGCCGAGGCCGCGCGCGGCCATTTCGTGGCCCAGCATCCGGGCGGCCTGCCGGTACTCGGGACGGCTACCCGGGTTGGATCCACAATAGACACAAATGCGATTCATCGGATTATTCTAACCCTTCATCCAGGATGACACGCCAGGCATCTTTTTTTTGCTCCAGGCTCATTCCCGCATGCGCCGGGCTGGTTGACGGCAACCGGAACAGGGCTGGCGGGGTCGCAACAGTCGGTAACTTCGGTTTCACGTGTTTGAGATACACTGACTCTGCCTTGGCGCCATTGAAATAAACCCTGGAGATTCCCGGGTGGCAGGAGAAAAATCGAGGGAAATCATTCGTGACGATGGTCCGGTCATCTATGTCGGAGTCCAGGCTGGTGGTCCTGAAGCAGGCCTTCAGAACGTCCCAGATGGCGACGCCGTGCCGTAGCACCTGCTCTGTACGCGAAGGGTAGTCCGGGGCCGTGATAGCGAAAAAACCACACATGATTGGCCAGAAAGCGTTTCGGGGATGTGCGTAATACTGCTGCTGCGCCAGCGATTCCCGGCTCGGCATGCTGCCCAGGATAAGGATTCTGGAGTCAGCCCGGCTGATTGGCGGGAAGCCCTCGATATGCCCCATTGGTGATCAGGCCTGAGCTCGTGTCAAGGTCAATATCAGAGCCATTCGGGCGTAAAGGCCATTGCGCACCTGTCTACGGATTCGGGACTGTGAGCCATCCGCTACTCCTGAAGCGATTTCCACGCCACGGTTCATCGGGCCCGGGTGAAGCACGCGACAGCCGCCAGCCGCCAACCCCAGCCGTTCCGCGTTGAGCCCCCATTCACGGTGATATTGATCGGCGTCGGGAATGTCCAGGCCGGAAATTCGTTCTTTCTGTATCCGCAGCATCATGATGGCATTCGCGTCTCTGACTGCGGAATCGAGGTCTGCGTAAACCGCAGTGCCTTCGCTACTGGCATCGTCCGGCATGAATTCAGGTGGTCCGGCCAGGCGGATTTCGCCAATGCCGAGGGTTAGAAACATTTTGATGGCTGAACGGGCCACACGCGAGTGAAGAATGTCACCAGCCATCACCAGGCGGATATCACTGAAGTCAGAAAAACTCTGTTTCAGGGTCAGGGCATCGAGCAGCGCCTGGGAGGGGTGTGCCGCAGTTCCATCCCCCGCATTGATAACATGCACACCGGGTTCGGCCAATTCAGCGAGTTTCGTGGCATTGCCTTCTTCCGGATGCCTGACGACAATGCAATCGGGCCCCATGGCCTGGATCGTGTAAAACGTATCGATCAGTGACTCACCTTTCTCGACCGAACTGCCAGTCGCTGAAATATTGATGACATGCATGCCCAGCCGTTTGGCTGCGGCTTCGAAGGAAACACGTGTGCGTGTACTGGCTTCGTAAAACAGGTTGACCAGCATTCTGCCGGTGCGGGTGTTCTCGAAAGCCCGGGTATCCAGCGAAATTTCATGCGCCAGTTCGAGTAGTTGCTCCAGTTGACTGCGGCTGCAGTCGTCAACCACGGTGAAATGATTCAGCCGGTCAGTCATGCAGGGATTGTAACCAGTTTTCCAGGATAATCTGAGCTGCCATGGCATCCAGCCGCGAAGCATGCTTTCTTTTCAAATCGCCACTTGCCCTCAGCTCGGTAAAGCGGCTTTCCGCCGCGCGGGAGCTAAGCCGTTCGTCCGCGTAGTGCACCTCGAGTGAATATCGCTTCTGTAGTGTGCTACCGAACTTTCTTGCCGCTTTCGACATTTCGGTTTCTTCTCCGTCGCGGCCCAGTGGCAGGCCGACCAGGCAAATCGTCGGCTTCCATTCCTTGACCAGTCGATCGATTGAGGGCCAGTCTGGCTCGCGGCCATGGGCGACGGTCTCAAGGCTGTTGGCCGTATGGGTAGTGGTCTGGCCTATGGCGATGCCGATGCGGCGCAGACCAAAATCAAAACCAAGAATATATCCGCCGGGTGACGCGGATTCAGGCATGCCCTGCTTCCGAATGCAGCATATCCAGCCGGATTCCCAGCCGGCCCAGTGCTTCGTCGAAGCGGTTGGACACCGGCAGGTCAAATACGATATCCGTATCTGCCGTGACCGAGAGCCAGGCATTTGCGAGCATCTCAGTTTCCAGTTGGCCTTCGCCCCAGCCGGCGTAGCCCAGCGCCACTGCGTATTTCTCCGGTCCGGAACCAGTAGCGATATCAGACAATACGTCGCGCGATGTGGTCACCATGATCTCAGCTCCGATCTCCATCGTGGACTCGTAGCCGTCCTGGGGGCTGTGCAGAACGAAGCCACGGTCCGGTGCCACCGGGCCGCCTTCCAAAACTGGAAGTTTTCGGATGGTGTCGTTGCCGCAATCTATATTGAGTTGGGAAAACAGCTCACCCAGCGTGAAGCTGGAAATGCGGTTGATCGTGATACCGATGGCGCCAGCCTCATTGTGCTGACAGAGAAGCGTAACGCTACCGGCGAAATTGGAATCCACCATGCCGGGCATGGCGATCAGCATCTGACGATCCAGATATCCGGCAGCCTCTTGTCCGTTTCCATCGCTCATGATATTCAGATTGGGCGTTTGCTGAACATTTTTCAAGTGCCGCTTGCTACAATGGAACAATCATGTCCCAGGTTTCATTGGAAGAAGAAAACGCGGAAAGTGAGCCACGTGGCAGGCGTCCGGTTCGGAGTTTCGTCCTGCGCGGGGGGCGGCTGACAGATGGTCAGAAACGTGCTCTCAAAGAATTGTGGCCCCAGTACGGAATCCCGGACCGTGAGGGTGAATTGGATTTTTGTGCCCTGTTCGGCAACGAACATCCCGTTATCATGGAAATTGGTTTTGGCAACGGTGATGCAACCTGGAGAATGGCCGCACAGCAGCCGGAAAAAAATTTTCTCGGCGTGGAAGTCCACCAGCCCGGAGTCGGCCATCTGTTGCTGAAGCTTGAATCGAATGGAATCACCAATGTCCGGGTTGCCTGCGCAGATGCCGTCGAATTGCTTCGAGGCCGTGTTCCCGATGCTTCACTGGAGGGAGTAAGAATTTATTTCCCTGACCCCTGGCCCAAGAAGCGGCACCATAAAAGGCGAATCATCCAGCGGGATTTCATCGAACTGCTGGCTGAAAAAATGCAGCATGGTGCCATCCTTCACATGGCAACCGATTGGGAGGCCTACGCTGAGTTCATGTTGGAGGTGATGCGCGATTCCCGTCAGTTTGAGAACCTGTCGCCGCACGGCGGTACCTATCCGCGGCCGGAATGGCGCCCCCAAACCAGGTATGAGAAGCGGGGGGAACGCCTGGGGCATCGCGTTCATGATCTGGTATTCAGGCGGGCAGCCTGACGGGGCCGGGGTGAACAATGGAAACCGGACTGACATTAACGGGTGACATGATGTTGGTGCTCGTCGTACTGACGGCGACCATCGGCCTGTTTGTCTCGGAGTTGGTGAGGGTCGACATCGCCGCGATCCTGGTGATGGTGGTCATTGGATTGCTGGGCCTGGTTCCGGCCACAGATTTGTTCGACGGTTTCGCATCCAATGCAGTGCTTTCCATTATCGCGGTGATGATCCTGGGGGCCGGTCTCGACCGCACCGGGGTGATGACCGTGGTTTCCGCTTTCATACTCAAAGTGGGCGGCAAAACCGTGACCAGGATCGTGCCGCTGATTTCCGGCACGGTCGGCCTGATTTCAGGAATCATGCAGAATGTCGGCGCCACGGCACTGTTCATGCCGGTGATGTCGAGGATCTCCTCGCGTACCAGGATTCCCCTGTCCCGCTTGCTAATGCCGATGGGATTTTGCGCCATCCTCGGCGGCACCCTGACCATGGTTGGCTCATCTCCGCTGATCCTGCTAAACGACCTGATCGAAAATGCCAATGCATCGCTGCCGCCCGGTGTCCAGACCCTGCAGACCTTCGACCTCTTTGATGTGACACCGGTCGGTATTGCCCTGCTGGCGTCCGGTATCCTTTACTTTTTGCTTGCCGGCCGTTTCCTGCTCCCCAAATCCAGGGAAAAATCGACCGGCGCGCCGGCCCGCACCAAATCGTATTTCGCCGACGTCTATGGCATCAAGGGGGATATCTACGAATTGCTGGTTACAGTCGACAGCCCGTTGGTCGGAATGACAATTGCGGATGCAGAACAGATGGAGGCCTCACCCATGCTGCTGGCCATCCGTAACACCGATGAGCCGAGACTGGCGCCGCCTTCGGATGAAATGATCTGGGTGGGGACCATACTCGGTGTCATGGGCACTCGGGAAACCGTCGGCCGCTTTGCCCTGGAAAACCAGTGCCGGGTGCAGCCGCGGTTACGGACATTCGGTGGCCTGTTCAATGCCAGCAGAGCGGGTATTTCCGAAGTGGTCATTCCCCCCGGTTCCAAGCTGGTGGGTCAATCGGTCGGGGAGGCGCGGCTGCGAACCCGATACGGTATCAGCGTGCTGGCCATCAATCGCAGGGGGGACATCCTGACCGAAGGGGTTCGGGATACCGAGCTGGAAACCGGCGACTGCCTGGTTTCACACAGCACCTGGCGCGACTTGTCAGCCGTTGGCAGGGAAAAGGATTTCATCGTGGCCACCGATATCCCGAAGGAGGAGCAGCGGCCCCAGAAAGTCGCGCATGCGCTGATATTTTTTGCCATTTCCATTGGCATGATTCTGTTCACTGAATACCGGCTGTCGATTGCCTTGCTGGTCGGTGCCATGGGCATGGTGCTGACCGGTGTCATCAGCATGGATGAAGCCTATAACTCGGTGAGTTGGAAAACGGTATTTCTGCTGGCGAGCCTGATCCCGCTGGGCCAGGCGATGGAGAGAACAGGCACTGCGGCGTGGATTGCGCAGGAGATCATGTTCATACTCGGTGATGTACCTGAACTGGCGATCCAGGTCGCGCTCGCGGTCCTGGCCACTGTTTTCAGCCTGGTCATGTCAAACGTGGGGGCAACTACGATCCTGGTGCCGATTGCGGTCAGTATAGCGCTGGCGACCGGCGCCAATCCCACCATGTATGCACTCATTATCGCGCTTTCGACTTCTAACGCGTTTATTCTTCCAACGCACCAGGTGAATGCGCTGATCATGGGTCCGGGCGGTTACCGGGTGGCGGATTTCATCCGGGTCGGAAGCCCGATGAGTGTGATCTTTATCGTCGTCATGCTGACCATGATCAACCTGATGTTTTAATCCGGCGTTAACCACACTTCGCCGTTGCGAACTGAAACGGGGACCGGCTTGAGTTTGTGGCCCTTACACGGGCCTTGTGTACATAGACCGGTTGCCAGGTCGAAACAGGCCCCGTGATGTGCGCAAACCAGTTGGCCCTCGTCAGAGAAAAGAAAACGGTTTGGAGCCCAGTTCAGGTTACGCCCCTGGTGTGGGCAGGCATTCCGATATGCCAGGATGTGGTCATTATGCTTGAAAAGCATTGCAAACCAGGTGCCTTCCGGAGTGTGGATCATGACCTCCGTGCCCGTATCGCTGACGTCGCACGCTTTGCATAAAGGCTTTGATGTTGACTCTTTCATCCGGCGGCCCAAAATAAGGTGGATAAGTAACTGGAATTGCCATGCAATACTACATTAGCCCACCGCCAATCAACCCGCTTTCCCGCCTGCTGGCCGGGCTGCTGGCTGTGCTTGCACTGGTGGGTGCATTCTTTTTTGGCGTATTCGTCCTGATCTTTGCGATTGGTCTGGGCCTCATCGGATGGCTGGTTCTGTGGCTTCGTATGTGGTGGATGAGACAAAAACTTGGACGCGGTGCTGAACCGAAAGAATCCGGAGCCACCCCCGGACGTCAGTCCGGTAGCGGGCCGGGTGATCGCCAAGGCGAAATCATCGATGCTGAATACACCGTGGTATCGAAACGTGAGGACAGCTGATTGGGCCAGTCCCCAAAGCAGTTAATTTGAGTTTTTTCCGTCAGCGTCTAGAATGACAGGAAACCACTGCCAGGAAATCAAACATGTCGTCGATTCGAGAAGTCCTTGACCGAAAGGGAGAAACAGTCATCACAGTGGCTGGTGGAGTATCTGTTCTCGAGGCCATCGGCACCATGTCCGAAGCTAACATCGGCGCCATAGTAATCAAGGAAGGTAATCAGCCCGACGGGATTTTTACCGAGCGCGACTATCTCAGGAAAATTGCCCTCAAGGGCCTCTCATCCCGCGATACGCTGGTCAATGAAGTCATGTCTTCGCCCCTGATCACGGTTCCACCTTCTGAATCGACCCGTGTAGCGATGGAAATGATGACCGAGAACCGCTGCCGTCACCTGGTCGTGATGGAACGCAACGAGATGGTGGGCATCGTTTCGCTCGGCGATCTGGTCAAGCACATGTTGCAGGAAAAAGAGGCCGAGGTAGAGCAACTCTCCAGTTACATATCCGGTAACTACTGAGCGTCGTCTTTTTTCTTCAACGATTTCCTTACCGCATCGCGGACTTCGTTAGCGGTTTTACCGCTCTTGTATTGCTCGACTACAACAGACTCCACCTGCGCGAGTATTTTGTCCATGGAGCCCGCCGGGTGTTCCATACCCAGCGGCTTTTGATGCCCGAACAAATTGATCCAGCGTTCACTGCGGCGCCCCATTTTGAGCACCTGCCGGTAATAACGATCACAGTCTTCGCCGCCACGCAGTAATCCGATCAGCGCAGCAAACAGGGATATCGGGATCAGGGCGGCGTCCCGAAAACCGTCGGCCAGCAATTTTAACTGCAGAACGGCAGTGTCCCGGATTAATTCAAAACGGGGGCTGTGGCTTTTGTTGGTCATGAGATAATTCGATGTTAGTGTTTCCACTATCGTACCCTCCGGAGGCATTTGATGAAATATCTGCACACCATGGTCCGGGTCGCTGATCTCGATGAATCACTGGACTTTTACTGTACTAAGCTGGGTTTGATTGAAGTCCACCGCAAAGAAGTACCTCAAGGACGCTTCACACTGGTTTTTCTGGCCGCACCCGGAGATGAATCGGCGCAGGTCGAACTCACCTTCAACTGGGATCCTGAAGAATACAGCGGCGGCCGGAATTTTGGCCACCTGGCCTACGCGGTAGACGATATTTACCAGGCGTGCCAACGTCTGATGGATGCAGGCGTGACGATCAACCGGCCGCCCCGGGATGGGCGCATGGCTTTCGTGCGGTCTCCGGACGGCATATCGATCGAGCTTTTACAGCAGGGTGAGGCATTAGCGCCTGTTGAACCGTGGGTTTCGATGGAAAATTCCGGCAGCTGGTAGACACGGAGTGAGCGGCATGACAACAGACCAGGAAATTTTGGAAATTCTCAGACGGATCGCCCAGAACCAGGCCGACCTGCTGGACGGGCAGCGCAAAGCCCTGGAGCTTCAGAGCGAACAGTTCGAAATGTACAAGACGCAATTCGACCGGGCCGAGAAACTCAACGAGCGGGCCGAGAAAATTCAGGACTCAGGAGCAAAAATGATGACAATGGCGCGCAAGGCCATGGTCATCATCCTGCCCATCATCCTTTTCCTGCTGATTTACCTGACCTGGTTGATTTTCCGCTGATCCCCTGTTTTTGCTTCGCGATTCCGGGATGATGACTGACCGCCGCATACACTACAGAAAATAAATCGTTGCCAGCAGGCCGGAAATGGTCATTGTGATGGTGTATGGCAGGGCCAGGATGACCATCCGACCGTAACTGAGCCTGATCAGGGGCGCCAGTGCAGAAGTCAGCAGGAACAGGAAGGCCGCCTGGCCGTTGGGGGTAGCAACCGAAGGGATATTGGTCCCGGTATTGATCGCAACCGTCAACAAGTCGAAATGTTCGCGCGTAACCTGGCCTGCCTGCAGTGCTTCGTAAAGCTCGTTCATATACACCGTCGCCACAAACACGTTATCGGAAATGGCCGAGAGCACGCCGTTGGCCATGAAAAACACGGGCACCTGGGATTCCTGGTCGAGTGTGAAAACGTAGTCGATCACCGGTCCAAAAAGCCCCTGATCATATATCACGCCGACGATGGCGAAAAACACGACCAGCAGAGCAGTGAAGGGCAGTGCCTCCGAAAACGCGTGACCCAGTTGGTGTTCTTCGATAATGCCGGTGAAAGCTGTCGCCAGCACGATGACCGCCAGGCCAATCAGGCCGACTTCGGCCCAGTGGAAAGCCAGGGCGACGACCAGGAAAATGACGACCAGCGCCTGGGTTATCAAAGCTGCAGACTGGGCTTGGGTTCTCTTCTCATCTTCCAGACGATCGTATTCTTCGAGGATGCGACGGGCGGCCATTGGCATCTGGGCTCCGTAACCGAACAGCTTCAACCTCTCCACGGCTACGCAAGTCAACATACCAACGATAAAAACCGGAATGCTCACGGGCGCCATGCGGATGAAAAACTCACCGAATTCCCAGCCGGCAAGTTCACCAATCAATAGATTCTGAGGTTCTCCAACCAGCGTGCACACACCGCCCAGAGCAGTGCCCACGGCGCCGTGCATCATCAGGTTGCGCAGAAAAGCGCGATACTTTTCGAGATCGCTGCGGGTTGCGTCCCCGATACCGGTATCGTCGGCATGGTCGTGATCGTCGTCGAAGCCCTTGCCCGAGGTCACTTTGTGATAAACGCCGTAAAGCCCTGCCGCCACGGTGATGATGACCGCGGTAACGGTCAATGCATCGAGGAAGGCAGACAGCACAGCTGCCACGAATGAAAACATCAGGGATAGTAGTGTTTTCGAACGAATCCTGACCAGGATCTTGGTAAAAATGTAGAGCAGAAGATCCTTCAGGAAAAAGATTCCCGCCACCATGAATATCAGCAGCAGGATAACCTCGAAATTTTCCTCTGTTTTGTGAAATACCGTTGCCGGGCTTGTCATGCCCAGGAGAACCGCCTCGATGGCGAGCAGGCCACCGGGTTGCAGCGGGTAACATTTCAGGGCCATCGCGAGGCAGAAAATGAACTCGCACACTAACAGCCATCCGGCGACAAACGGCCCGAGCGCCACCAGCACGACGGGATTCAGCACCAGGAAAAAGATAATGGTCAGCTTGTACCAGTCGGCGGCCGGACCCAGGAAATTGTGCATGATGGACTTTGCTAATGTTTTCGGCATCTATATTTCTCTTTGTGTTTCGGATGCAATAGCAGGCAATTCTAATGCGTTCTTACCGGTTTGCACCAGTTTCAATTGATTTTGCCAATCGAGATCATCCTCTTTGCTTTGAGTAAACAATTCCGATAAAATATATCTCTTTATCATGATCAAGAGATATGCATAGAGCGACCCGCTCTGAAAGCATTAGTTTTTAAGGCAGGTAGCGACCTGCTCAGAATGGAGTTATAGATGAGTAATTACCTGTTTACTTCCGAGTCAGTTTCCGAAGGTCACCCGGACAAAGTTGCAGATCAGATTTCCGATGCGGTACTTGATGCAATCCTCAGAGAGGACTCTGATGCCCACGTGGCGTGTGAGACTTTTATCAAGACGGGTGTCGCCATTATTGGCGGTGAAATCACCACCAGCGCGTGGGTGGACCTGGAGCAATTGATACGCGATGTTATCGTGCAAATCGGCTACGACTCATCGGAAGTCGGCTTCGATGGGCACACCTGCGCGGTGATGAATATCATCGGCAAACAGTCGCCCGACATCAACCAGGGAGTTTCCCGTGAACGGCCCGAAGATCAGGGCGCCGGCGACCAGGGCTTGATGTTTGGCTACGCGACCAATGAAACCGATGTATTGATGCCCGCGCCGATTCATTACGCCCACGAACTGGTCAAACGCCAGAGCGTGGTACGTCGCAGCAATGATGACGGTAAATTCCACCTGCGGCCTGATGCCAAGAGCCAGGTGACGTTCCGTTACGAAGACGGTAAGCCGGTGGGAATTGACGCCGTTGTGCTGTCGACGCAGCACAATGCTGCATCATCACAGGCTGACCTGCGTGAACTCGTGATGGAAGAGATCATCAAGCCGGTCTTGCCGGAAGGGTGGCTGAACGGTAACACCAAGTACCACATCAACCCGACGGGACGATTCGAAATCGGCGGCCCGGTTGGTGATGCCGGTTTAACCGGGCGCAAGATCATTGTCGATACCTACGGTGGCATGGCACGGCATGGCGGAGGAGCCTTTTCCGGAAAGGACCCTTCAAAAGTCGACCGCTCAGCAGCCTATGCCTGCCGTTATGTCGCCAAAAATATCGTGGCGGCGGGCCTGGCAGATCGCCTGGAGATCCAGGTCTCCTATGCGATTGGTGTTGCGGAACCCACTTCGGTGACCGTCGATACCTTTGGTACCGAACACATCCCGGTAAAGCAGATTGAACAAATCGTCCGCCAGGAATTCGATTTGAGACCTTACAGCATCATCAAGATGCTCGACCTGATCCAGCCCATCTACCTGCCGCTGGCAGCTTATGGACACATGGGACGGGAAGATTTGAACGTTAAGTGGGAAGCGGTCGACCGCGTCGAGCACATTCGCTCGGCCGCTGGACTCTAATCCGCTTCTGACCATAGGAGAATAAACAGTGAATGCTGTCATTGAAGAATTGAAAAACCACGATTATTACGTTGCAGATATCAGCCAGGCCGAATTCGGGCGCAAGGAAATTGCCATTGCAGAAACCGAAATGCCCGGCTTAATGGCATTGCGGGAGGAGTACCGCGACGAGCAACCGCTTAAGGGCACCCGTATCGCGGGTAGTTTGCACATGACCATCCAGACGGCGATGCTGATCGAGACGCTCAGTGCGCTCGGTGCGGACATCCGCTGGGCCTCGTGCAATATTTACTCGACCCAGGACCATGCGGCTGCGGCGATTGCCGCCGGTGGTACGCCGGTTTTTGCCTATAAGGGTGAGACACTTGAAGAGTACTGGGAATTTACGCATCAGATCTTCAGCTGGGGCGCGGGAGATGCAGACGAGGATTTCGCCAATATGATCCTGGACGATGGGGGCGATGCGACCTTGCTGCTTTATCTCGGTTCTCAGGCGGAGCAGGACCGTTCGGTTCTGGACAACCCCACCAGTGAAGAGGAGGTGGCGCTGTTCAACTCCATTCGCAAGCGGCTGGATATCCGCCCGGGCTGGTACAGCAAAGCCCTGTCGAAGATTCAGGGTGTAACCGAGGAGACCACGACTGGTGTGAAGCGCCTGTACACGATGGCCAAAACCGGTGAACTGCCGTTCCCGGCCATCAACGTTAATGACTCTGTGACCAAGTCCAAGTTCGATAACCTTTATGGCTGCCGGGAATCCCTGGTCGATGGTATCAAGCGCGCAACCGACGTAATGGTGGCCGGAAAAATTGCCCTGGTTGCTGGATATGGCGATGTCGGCAAGGGCTGCGCGCAGTCATTGAAAGGCCTTGGCGCTAACGTCTGGGTCACTGAGATTGATCCGATCTGTGCCCTGCAGGCAGCAATGGAAGGTTTTCGTGTCGTCACCCTTGACGAAGTGGCCGGCGAAGTAGATATTTTCGTCACCGCAACCGGGAACTACCACGTGATCACACACGATCACATGGCGGCGATGAAGCACCAGGCCATTGTCTGCAACATCGGGCACTTTGACAACGAGATCGACGTTGCCAGCCTGAAGCAATACGAATGGGAAAACATCAAGCCGCAGGTGGATCACATCATCTTTCCGGACGGCAAGCGTATTATCCTGCTGGCCGAAGGCCGATTGGTTAATCTTGGCTGCGCCACGGGTCACCCGAGTTTCGTCATGTCCAATTCCTTCACCAACCAGGTGCTGGCTCAGATCGAACTTTGGAACCACGGTGACCGTTACGAAAACCAGGTCTACGTATTACCCAAGCATCTCGACGAGAAAGTCGCAAGACTTCATCTCGAGCGGATCAATGCGAACCTGACCGAGTTGTCCGAAGAGCAGGCTGCGTATATCGGCGTCGATGCATTCGGTCCGTACAAGCCCGATCATTATCGTTACTGAGATTCTTGGTAAAGCCCCGGATATCGTTTGAGTTTTTTCCGCCAAGGACGGCGGAACAGCAGCTGATCCTGGAGTCCACGTGGCAGAAGCTGGCGCCACTTAACCCGGATTACCTGTCAGTGACCTTCGGCGCCGGCGGCTCAACGCTGGAAGCCACGCGGGAAACGGTCGAAGCCCTGGCGGCTGAGACCGAAGTCCCCGTGGCGCCACACATTTCCTGCATGGCCCAGAACGAGGAGATGTTGCGGGACATCCTGACTGCCTACCGCGACAAGGGAGTAAAGCGGCTGGTCGTGCTTCGCGGAGACCGGCCTGAGGGCCTGGATGGTCCGGGTCCTTTCCAGTACGCCAATGAACTGGTCAGTTTCATTCGCCGGGAATTTGGAGAGCACTTTCATATCGAAGTGGCCTGTTACCCCGAGTTTCATCCCGAGTCCCATTCACCGCGGGATGAGTTGTACTACTTCAAACAAAAAGTCGAAGCTGGCGCTGACGGGGCTGTCACCCAGTATTTTTACAACGCCGATGCCTATTTCGGATTCCTCGACGATTGTCAGCGCACAGGGATAGATATTCCGGTCACTCCCGGAATCATGCCCATTACCAACTATAAGCAACTTTCGCGATTTTCAGCCATGTGCGGAGCTGAGATACCGCAGTGGATCCGAAGGAGGCTGGAAGGATTTGGCGACGACGGCGCTTCGATTCGCGCCTTTGGCCTGGACGTGGTAACGGCGCTTTGCGAACGGTTACTGCAGGGCGGCGCTCCCGGGTTTCACATTTACACCCTGAACCGCGCCAACGCCAGCTTCCTGCTCTGGCAGCGACTCAATTCCTGATCCCGCGAAACTCCCCATCCCATCCCGCGTAGCGGGTAAAAATAATGCGGTTGAGCGCAGCCGCCTTCCGGCGCAGCCGGGAGCAGGGAAACGAAACTCCCCTTATTCGTCGTTATAGATTGCGACGTATACGTTCCCCTCGGCATCGATGCTCGCGCGGTACATGCCCGGCGTGTTGAAAGTCAGCACGACGTTGCCTTCGGGATCCACCGCGATGATGCCACCGTCTCCGCCCATTTCCGCCAATTGCCCGCCAATGACTTGATCAGCGGCCAGGGCCAGGCTGGTTTCCCTGTACTGGACCCGTGCACAGATATCGCGCGCCACCGTGGCGCGGATGAAATATTCACCATGGCCGGTCGCGCTCACGGCGCAGGAGCGATTATCGGCATAGGTGCCGGCCCCGATAATCGGTGAATCGCCCACCCGGCCCCAGCGTTTGTTGGTCATGCCGCCGGTTGAAGTTCCCGCGGCGAGATTCCCTTGTGAATCCAGGGCAACGGTGCCGACTGTGGAAAACCACTGGTCCGGAGTTTCCGAGAGATAAGATGTATCGCCATCGCCTGCTGCACGGGCTTTTTCGAATTGTTGCCAGCGGTACTCGGTCCAAAAATACTCATCGTCCTCGAAGGAGATGCCCTGTTGCCGGGCAAACTGTTCGGCCCCCTGTCCCATCAACATCACGTGGATTGAGTCTGTCATGACTTTTTCCGCCAGCAGGATCGGGTTTCTTACATTGTGCACCGCAGCGACCGATCCGGCGTTCAATCCAGCGCCCTCCATAATGGACGCATCCATCTCGTTCTTGCCTTCAGCGTTGAAAACCGCACCTTTGCCGGCATTGAAGTGGGGCGAATTTTCGAGCAGGGTAATCGCGGTGGTCACCGCTTCGACACTGCTGCCGCCGGAGGTTAGAATTGCATGCCCTGCCCGAACCGCATGTTCCAGGGTTTTCCGGATTTCACGTTCTTTCGAGGCCGACAGGTCGCCCTTGTTAATGGTTCCTGAACCCCCGTGTATGGCGATCGCGGTGGGACGGTTCGGTACTGCGGAAGGAGTCTGGGCGTGGGCCATGGTGAGCACTCCGGTCAATAAGATAGTCAGGACAGAACAGGCGAATCGACGGATCACCTTGATTTCCGGTTTTTTCATGTCGGATCACCCGGGTATTTCAGCCAATAGAGCGCCGTATAAATTTTCGGATCCATCGGAATACCTTCAGACGCTCGTTCCTGAAGCCAGTGATCCACATCTTCGAGAGGTATTACATGAACCTCGATATCTTCACTTTCGTCACCTCCCCCCGGCCCGACTTGCTTCAGTTTGGTTGCCTTGACGAAAGTGATGATTTCATCAGTCATCCCTGCTGAACTCGGGCAGGCCATCAGGACTTCCAGGCCGGCTGCCAGAAATCCGGTTTCTTCCTCCAGTTCACGGCGCGCTGCATCCAGAATGGATTCATCCGGATCCGCCTGATCGCCAACCAGGCCGGCCGGCAATTCGATAACCCTTGAATCAACCGGCCGCCGGTACTGCTCAACCAGAATGATTTCGCCGCCCGGGGTTACGGCCACGATCCCGACGACACCGCTCGCATTGCTCCGGCTCGCATACTCCCAGTTATTTCTCTCAAGCAGGCTCAGGTAACGTCCCCTGAAATGAGTGATCTCGTTGTTCATCAGGTCATCAGTCCGGTAGATTTGGTAAACTGGGGGGATTGTAACTTTAAGCTGCAACAATCACATTCTTTCGCGGCGTTGGAACTAAAAGTCGGCTTTCGGTTCAAAGCAGGTCAGAACACCCATTACAGATCTTTCAAGGACAAAAAATGCAAAGAAATTTATTGGCTGGCGCCGTCGCGGCGCTATTGACTTTGTTGCTTTCTGCCTCGTTGACAGCGCAAGAGCCACCCGGTGAGAAGAGCCAGTTAACACCGGGTGAAATCTCTGCACTCGAAGAGCAGTCAGCCAAGGCGTTTGAAGAAGGTCAGCATCGCCGTGCCCTGGAAATCAGCCAGCAGCTGCGTGATCAGCGGCCGTTCAACGTGAAATACCAGGTTGATGTCGTACGCGCCGCGGGCCTGTTGGATGAAAAATCCATTGCATACGAGCAAATGCTGAAAATGACGCGGCAGGGTGTGGCTTATGATTTCAATCAGACCGACGACACACTCAACATCCGTAAAACCGAGTTGTACGCGTATTTGAACGACTTGATGCTGGAAACCATGGTTCCTGCCGGAGACGCTTTTGTGCAATTCACATTGCCGGGTGAAGCGGTGGATTTCCGGTCCATTACCTGGGACAGTACCCGCGAGCGATTCCTCATCGGTACAGCCAAAGAAGGCAAAGTGCTCGCCGTATCAATGGAGGGTGAAGCGGAAGTTCTGCTCCAGGCCGATGATCGTAACGGTCTCTGGTCCATAGGCGGTATACATGCGGACTCAGAAAAAAATCGACTGTGGATCTCGACCACTGCTACCCCGGATTTCGCCGCGTTCAAGCCGGCAGATCAGTACCGGGCTGCCCTGGTTGAATTCAACCTGGAAACCCTGGAGCTGATTGGAACCTACTTCCTCCCCGTCGATTCCCTGCCCCACGAACTGGGCGGCATAGCGGTCACGGATGAGGGCCACGTATATGTTGTTGATCGAGCCACGCCCATTGTGTATCTCAAAGCGCCGGAAGAAGACCGCATAGCCGGTTTTGTCAGCAGCAAGGAACTTGTTTCCCTGAGGGACGTAACGGTCACGCCCGATAACAGCCGGATTTTCGTATCTGATTCAGCAAAGGGTATTTTTGTCGTGGACCCCGTTGCCCAACAGGCTTACATGCTCTCCGGTCCGGCCGATACCAATTTTGGCGGTATCGAAGGAATTGAATATGCATTAGGGGAGTTGCTGATTGTTCAGGGCGGGCTCCAGCCGCAAAGACTGATGCGTCTAAAGCTTGATGGTGCTGCTTCGGCAGCCGAGGCTCTAATTCCAATGGCCGTCGCCATCAAGGAATACGATCATCCTGGCCTGGCCACCTTGCAGGGAGGAAACCTGTATTACTTAGCGAACACTGGTGGGAAGAATGATGGCGCCGGGGCCGTGGTCATGCGCACACCCGTGGCTCAAGGCAGTGATATAGTCCCCCCGGATATGAGAAAAATGCAAAGAACGCTCGAAGAACGCAGGAAAGCGGCTGCTGAAAAGAAACAATAGCAGGATATAATTGCCAATGGCTTTACCTTCTGTCTACCTTGTTGACGCCAGTATCTACATATTTCGTGCGTGGTTCTCCATGTCGGATGATTTCGTCAACAAGGCGGGCCAGCCCACCAATGCGGTTTATGGCTTTTCGGGTTTCCTGTGCAGCCTGCTGGAGCAGACCGGCGCCGAACACGTGGCGATCGCTTTCGACGAATCGCTTTCCAAAAGCTACCGAAACGAGATTTATCCGGAATACAAGGCCAATCGAGACCCAGCTCCAGAGGAACTGAAACGACAGTTTTCCTGGGCCAGGTCGGTGGCCGAGGCGATGGGCTTGCAATGTTACGCAGATGACCGCTACGAAGCAGATGACCTGATCGGTACACTGGCTGAATACTGGAGTGCACGCGGACATTCGGTTTGTGTCGTGACCAGCGATAAAGACCTGGCACAACTTGTCGGCGAAAGAGACTTCTGGTGGGACTTCTCCCGCAATCAAAAATTGAATGCGAAGCAGCTGACAGAAAAATTCGGCGTGATGCCGGAGCAAATGGCCGATTACCTGGCGCTTACCGGGGACTCAGTTGACAACATTCCCGGTGTGCCCGGGGTTGGACCAAAATCAGCTTCTGCGTTGCTGGAGCATTTTGGCGACCTCGATAGTATTTATGACCGCCTTGAAGAAGTTCAGCACCTGGGAATCCGTGGAGCCAAATCATTGCAACAGAAACTTGCTGACAACCGGGAAGCGGCAGAGCTGGCAAAAAAGCTTACCGTGATTGAAACAGCGGTCGAGTCGGCGCTTGCTTCACCACTACTGCATCGCTCGGAAGTCGATACGGCTCGCCTCAACCGTCTGTTCGATGATTTGTCGTTTGGGGGAATGCTGCGGCAGCGTTGCCTGAGAGCTTGATGCCCTGTTCCGGCTGTTCAGGCCAACAGGTCATTGCCTTGCTCCACTCTTTTGCGCAAGCGACTGTTGCGCGGAAAATGGGCAAGTAAAAACTCCATCTGGTCCGCAAGGATTTTACGGCCCTGCAGATAAACGTATTCCGCGTGGGTCGGTGTAAAAGGAATGGCCAGTAATTCCATTCCCGCCTGTTCCGGAGTTCTCCCGGCTTTATGGTTATTACAGCGCTTGCAGGCGGCAACCACGTTGCCCCAGATATCCAGCCCCCCCTGGCTCAGAGGCTTGACGTGGTCGCGGGATAGCAGACCATTTGGGAATTGTTCTCCGCAATACAGGCACAGGGACTGATCACGCCTGAATAAAGCCTTGTTGCTCAAGGGTGGCGTATAGTTATCCGAAAACAGGTGCGTGTGAGGATGGTGGCCGTAGCTGGCTATGATTGCACTGACATCGGCCACGCTCTGAAGGCCGGTGATGGCATTGATGCCGCCATGGATGCGATAGAGGATACGGCCGAGTGAATAACTGACCTGGCCGAGCGCAATCAGCCGGACTGCATCCTGGTAGCTGATCCATTCGAGCGGCATGCCGGCGACATCTGTCCGCAATACTTGTTGTTGGAGGTCTGTGTTCATCCTTAACACAAGATATTGTGCCTGTGTTTCTCTTTTATGGCTATATATCCGGTTTTTAGCCAAATGGCAAGCAATCTTGTCAGAAAATGTGATTCCTGTACGGCTAGCGACAGATGCTTTATGGTGTTTTACTTTCATAGGCTACCGTCGGGTACGGAGACGGTTTCAACCATCGAAACAGCGGGGAATAGAGAACGTGCGGCAGTCTGACAAGTGGTATCTGAACCTGGTTTGTTCGGTGTTTTTGCTGGCGGTTTCAGCGCCGGCGCGGGCTGCATTGCCCGTCGCGGCCGGCGGCGAAGAACTGCCTTCACTGGCCCCGGTGCTCGAGCGCGTGACACCCTCGGTAGTTAACATCTACACGCAAACCCGGGTGCGTGTCCGCAGCCCGTTGATGGATGATCCGTTTTTCAGGCGGTTCTTCAATATTCCCAACCGGCCGCGTGAACGGGTTTCCCAGAGCCTGGGTTCCGGTGTAGTGGTAGATGACAAAGAAGGCTTTATTCTGACCAACAACCACGTGATAAGGGGTGCGGACGAAATCTCTGTCACCCTTTCGGACGGGCGCAGCTTCGACGCAGAGGTGATCGGCACAGATCCCGATACTGATCTCGCGATGGTCCGGATTTCCGCAGAGGATCTGCAAAGCCTGCCGTTTGCTGATTCAAAACAGCTGCGCGTCGGTGATTTCGTGGTGGCGGTAGGGAACCCTTTCGGGCTCGGCCAGACGGTTACCTCCGGTATTGTCAGCGCGCTGGGCCGAACCGGATTTCGCGGGCTTGAATTTCAGAATTTCATTCAGACCGATGCCTCGATCAATCCTGGAAACTCGGGAGGTGCGTTGATCAATTTGCGTGGCGAGCTGGTCGGCATCAACAGCGCCATATTTACACCAAGCGGGGGTAATGTCGGCATCGGATTCGCCATTCCGGCGGCGATGGCCAGGTACGTGATGGACCAACTGGCCAGGTTCGGGGAAGTCAGGCGGGGCACCCTGGGTATTTCCGTGCAAGACCTGACCGGTGACCTGGCTGGCGCTTTTAACGTGGAGAGCGGTAAAGGGGTTTTGGTCGCGGAAGTCGCGAAAGAATCTGATGCCGGCCGGGCAGGATTGCGGGCCGGTGATGTGATCATCTCCATCGGTGAGTACGAAGTCAGCAGTGCGCAGGAATTCCACAACTACGAAGGCCAGTTTCCGGTGGATGAGAAAGTGACGCTGGTCATTGTCCGCGATCAGTCTGAAAAGAAAATCAGGATCAAGGTCGAGGAACTCAAGGCATTGGATGGGGGAACGGTGGACCCCCGCCTGACCGGGGCGACATTCGAGGAACTCCCGCTGAAACAGAATACCGTAATGTTGCAGGGCGTGATCCTGTCCAAGCTGGAGGCAGACAGCAATCTGGCCCGCCGGGGTATGCGCCCGGGCGACGTTGTCACCGGGGTCAGCCGGATAAAAATTCGTGACCTGGGTGAATTCGAGGAAGCAGTTTCGTCCGCTGAAGGCAGGCTCTTCCTGGAAATTGTGCGCAACGGCAACAACTACGTGGTGCGGGTAGACTAAGCCGTGATTTGTTGCGGAAAACAATTTATCCTTTTGGGTCAATTTACAGGTGAAGTGCAGCAGTGAGTTATATCTCGATTAAAGACCTTGACGACGCGACCAAGGTTATCCCGCTGCGGCCAGTGGGGAAGGGTGACCTCGCAGATTGGAAAAAAGAGGCCGCACCGGCTCAGCGGCAATGGGTGGAAGATTCCGGGTTCGAAGCTGGCCCCGGAAAGTTCTGCGCCGTACCCGGAGAAGGCGGGTCCCTTGAATCCTGGCTGTTCGGTGTGGATGAGAAGCAATGTCTGTACCGGCTCGGCGCCCTGGCCGGCGGACTTCCGCAAGGTGTTTACCGGCTGGAATGTGACTGGCCGAGAGAGAAACGCCAACAGGCCA
This sequence comes from uncultured Lysobacterales bacterium, assembly GCA_937924405.1. Taxonomy (GTDB): domain Bacteria; phylum Pseudomonadota; class Gammaproteobacteria; order Xanthomonadales; family SZUA-36; genus JAHEFT01. The sequence continues at coordinate 17,031 of CALDVW010000069.1, read as the reverse complement.
GCCTGGGCTGGGGTCTCGCTTCGTATCGCTTTGACCGCTACAAGGCCGATAAGAAGTTACGGCCTGTCCTGCTGCTGGAAGAAGACATAGATGCGCAGGTTCGTTCCCTGTGCGACGCACAAAACCTGGTTCGGGACCTGGTCAATACGCCCACTGAACACATGGGCCCATCGCAACTCGCCGACGCAGTGACCCGGGAAGCTGATCGATTCGGTGCCGGGACTGAATTCATCACGGGGGATGAATTGCTGACCCGTAATTTTCCGGCGATTCATGCCGTGGGGCGGGCATCGGACAGCGAGCCGAGATTGCTGGAACTGACCTGGGGGGACGAAAGCGCGCCGGTTCTGACGCTGGTGGGCAAGGGCGTTTGTTTCGACACCGGCGGCCTGGACCTCAAATCGGCGGCGGGCATGCAACTGATGAAAAAGGATATGGGCGGCGCCGCACACGCGTTGGCCCTGGCCAACCTGGTCATGGAGCAGGAGTTGCCGGTACGCCTTGTATTGTTGATTCCTGCCGTTGAGAATTCCGTTTCCGGCAATGCCTACCGACCGGGAGACGTTATCCCTACGCGCAAAGGGCTGTCGGTCGAAATCGGCAACACCGACGCTGAGGGCAGGGTGGTCCTGTCGGATGCTCTGGCCTATGCCTGTGAGCAGTTACCGGACCTGGTGATCGACTACGCCACGCTCACCGGAGCGGCGCGAATCGCACTGGGCGCCGACCTTCCGCCCCTGTTCAGCAACGACGAGGAAGTGGCCAGAGGAATACAGGCAGCGGGTAACGAGGTGGAAGACCCGCTCTGGACCATGCCCTTGCATCAACCTTACCGAAAGCAGATCGAGAGCCCCATCGCTGACCTGAACAACAGCAGCAAGACTTCCTTTGGTGGCTGCATCACGGCCGCCCTGTTCCTCGAACATTTTGTCGAGCCCGAAATATCCTGGGTGCACATCGACACCTTCGCCTGGAATCAGGGCAACCGGCCAGGCAGGCCCCAGGGGGGAGAAGCGTTGGGTTTGAGGGCCGTATTCCGGTATCTGCAGCAACGTTACGGTTAAGGGGCCGCAGGCAGGAGTCGTCAGATCCCTGGTGGGTGCCGAAAATGTAGTTCAGGCCCTTGAAAACGTCTTCGCTGGAGGACATATCGGTGCTGCGAAGTCACATGTGAGACTCGCTTCGGTCCAGTCAGCAGGGATTTGTGGGCTGATTTACAGGCCCTGCCTACAGCCTTTCACACCAAAAAGTCCACCGATGAGCATTCGATACAACCAGCTGATGCGTTTGCGGTTTTGCAGGTTCAGGGATGACAGGACTTTTCGAACGATTTGATAATATCCGCCTCGTTTTCCGCTTTGGTGAAGTACACCAACAGGTAATCTGTCAATTTGGCTTTATCCTTTTCCGTCAGAAGCGGTAATCCCGAAATCTCCTCCAGGATATCTTGTTGCCTGGAACTGATGTTTTTCAATGCCCCGCGCAGATTTTCGCTGTCTGTACAGAATCCGCGGTACAGGCGTTGCCGTACACTTCTTAACCGTAAGGATGCATCTGGCTTGGCGTAACTTGCATTGACGATACCAGCCAGATCGAAATCGTAGGGCACCAGCAGCTGTTTCGATTCGACTTCGATGAGTTCGATATTGTGACAACAGTTTTCCGCTCCTTCCGCCGCAACCAGTGACCAATCGGTGTTTCCGATGAGGTACTGGTAGACGTATACCAGGGCAGCCTGCTCGTGATTCAGCGACTTGAGCGAAATCGCGGGAAGCCCGGAACGGGTGCCACCGATCCGACGACTCAATTGATCGACTGGCTCAATCAAAAACCCATAGTTGTCTGTTTTGTTTTTATCGATATTTCGATCACTGTCAATGTAAGTGATATGCACCAGACGAACGCGGAAACTGTTGTCTGAAAGAAGATTGAAAATCCGGTAGGCAACATATTCCTTCAGCACGTTCTTGCTGAAGCGGTCGCCTTTCCTGCAGTGCGTCACCAACTTCAGTTTTTCCTCACCTTCAAATACTGTGCCGCTGGTATCAGTGTCTTTGAAATTAAGCCTCAAAGGCGGAAACTTGCAGAGGCGCAAGCGACTTTTACCCCGGGCCCTGATATTTACTGCCTGACTTTTTCCATTTACCCGAATCCTGAATGGCCACTCTTCCCGCTTTTCCTTCTTTTTTATCAAAGACGTCAACGGTCCCGTCAATTCAATTTCCAGGGGCTCAAGATTCTCAAAAAGCGGGCCGGCATAAAGGGGGAAAGCGGTGGCCAGCGTACAAAAAACCAGTAGATGCTGAACCAATACCTGGCGAACAGGACGCGCACCAACAAACGCAAGGACCATAACCAGCATTTTAGACACCGTGTTCCTCGCTGTGGGTTCCATCTATAGCGTATTGTGTCAGATCATTAGTCAAATTGTAGCGCGTGTCTGCCTTCGCCAACTCTTCTCAAAGAATTGGCTGAAGGTCTGCCAGGAAACTAATCTCCAGAGCTCCCGTGTACATCCCCTGTATTGGCATTGGCGAATCCGGGCGTTTGTTTAGCAAGATTTCGCTTGATATAGTTTCCAACCGCTGGATTCAATGGGCATAAGCTGAATGATTGAAAATCCCATTCTTCCCGGGTTTAACCCGGACCCTTCGATTGTCAGGGTCGGTGACGATTTCTTCATCGCTGTTTCCACATTTGAGTGGTACCCGGGCGTACAGATACATCAATCCCGGGATTTACGCCACTGGCGCCTTGCAGCAAGACCGCTGAACCGTGCCGCCTTGCTCGACATGCGGGGTAACCCGGACTCCGGAGGAATCTGGGCGCCCTGCCTGAGTTGGAGCGACGGGCTGTTTCACCTTATCTATACGGACGTCAAGCGCCTGGATAGCAGTTTCAAGGATACTCCCAATTATCTCACTACCTGCGAGACGGTGGACGGGGAATGGAGCGATCCCGTCTATCTCAACAGCAGCGGTTTCGACCCATCCCTGTTCCACGATGACGACGGCCGGAAATGGCTGGTCAACATGGTGTGGGATCATCGCTATGAACGCAATCGCTTTGGCGGCGTTTACCTTCAGGAGTACTGCACCCGCCGGAAAAAGCTGATCGGCGATATCGTGAATATTTTCAGGGGAACGGAACTGGGTTTCACCGAAGCGCCTCATCTGTACAAGAGAGAAGGCTGCTATTACCTGGTAACGGCCGAGGGCGGAACCGGCTATGACCATGCAATGACCCTGGCCAGGTCCCGCAACCTGGCTGGCCCCTATGAGTTCGATCCACAGGGCTACCTGCTCACGGCCAAGGATCACGCGGAACTGGAATTGCAGCGCACCGGCCATGGCAGCCTGGTCGATACCCCAAATGGCGAGTCCTACCTCGTGCATCTGTGCAGCAGGCCGCTCAAAGGTCTTCGCCGCAGCCCGCTAGGCCGCGAAACCGCCTTGCAAAAAACGCGGTGGAGCGATGACGGTTGGTTACGACTGGAGGGGGCAACCGGAAATGGTCTTCCGGAAAAGGAAATTCCGGCCCCTGATATCGAAGCGCACCCGTGGCCGCTGGAAAGCACCTGCCACGAGTTCGATTCCGAAGTGTTGCCACCCGAATTCCAATGGTTGCGTACGCCTGAGCCAGAGAGTTTCATGAGCCTGTCAGAAAGGCCGGGGTTTCTCCGCTTGAAAGGGAAGGCGTCGCTGGGCAGCTGGTTTGAGCAGGCGCTGATAGCCCGGCGGCAGGAAGCGTTTTGTTTCAGCGCGGAAACGAAGCTTGAGTTCGATCCGTCCAATTTTCAGCAGTGTGCCGGTCTGGTGTGTTACTACAACGCCCACAAATATCACTATTTGTATGTCTCGGTGGATGAACAGGGCAGGCGGTTCATCGATATCATGAGCTGTCCGGGCGACGTGAGCAGGGAGGCGACTTTTGCTATTTCGGATTCTCGCGGAGATTCTCCTTTCGCAGACATCGGAATTGAAATACCCGGGCAAGGCGCCATCTGGCTGCGTTGTGAAGTCTCATATGCCGATCTCCTGTTTTCCTGGTCAACTGATGGAAAAACATGGCAGCAGATACCGGTTACGCTCGATTACTCGCTGATCTCCGATGAGGCAGGCCAGGCTGAGGGCGGTAGTTTCACCGGGGCATTCGTGGGTATGTGCTGCCAGGATATTTCAGGGCAGAATCTGGCGGCTGATTTCGATTATTTTTATTACCAGGAAGCAGGGACATAAGTTACGGCGAGAAGGGGCTACGCAGGCCAGATTTTTCGTCCTCCGCCAGGCTGAGTAAGCTGATCAATGAGGGCGATGTCACTCGCATCCAGAGCGGGTGCATCAACTGCTGAAGCGTTCCCGTGTACCTGTTCCGCGGTGCGCGCTCCGGGGATGACGGTAGTCACCGCATCGTTCAGCAATACGAATTGAAGGGCGGCTTGTGCCAACGTGCGCCCGGTCTGAACCAGGGGCTGAAGCTGACGCACTTTTGCCAGGTCCTCTCTGTAAGTTGCGTTCTGCGCGGTATCGGTCAGCCATTGGTGGCGGAAGTCATCACTGGCGAAAGTCGAATCTTCGGACAGCTTTCCCGTAAGCAGCCCCATGGCGAGCGCTCCGCGGACGATGACGCCAATTTCCGCAGCCCTGCAGTATTCCAGAATCTCTGTTTCGCTCGTTCGGTTAAGGATGCTGTAATCAATCTGCAGAGTGGCGCATTTTTCGTCCTGATTGAACGCCCGGATGTATTCGAAGTCACTGCTGCTCACTCCGTACGCGCGTACCTTTCCATCCGCCTCCAGTTTCTGGAAAGCCTCGAGAAAGACCTCCATGGTGGGTTCCCGGAAGTCGATATGCGACTGAATCACATCAACGTAGTCGGTTTGTAATCGTCTCAAGTTGGATTCGACACCGGCAATCAGCTGAGTCACTGACTGGTAGCCGGAACATCGCATGTCTTGATTAAAGCCCTGCCAGCCTATCTTGGTGGCCACCACGAAACGGTCCCTGCGGCCTTTCATGGCATTGCCCAACAGTGCTTCGCTATGCCCTCCGCCGTAGACGTCAGCGGTGTCGAAAAAGGTGACCCCCTGGTCCAGCGCCGCCTCTATGGCACTAAGCGATGCGGCATCCGCCGCTGCATCGGCGGCGCCCCAGTCGCCCCCGCCGGCTGCCCACAGGCCAAGCCCGATTTCGCTTACTTCAATTCCCGATTTGCCTAGAACACGCGTCGCAATTGCCATGGATTATTCCTTCGGTTCCGATTATGAAATTTCTGTTTTGAAGAGCGCTCTATCCCTCCATTTCCTCGAGTTCGAGACCGCGTGTTTCATGAACCATTTTATGCACGAAAAAGGCCGATACAACAGCACTGATTGCATAAAAGCCATAAGCGCCGACCAAACCGATCGAGGCGAGGAAAATGGGGAACGTCATGGTGATCGCGAAATTGGTCAGCCACTGTGACAGGCCCGCCACGGCGAGACCGGAGCCGCGGATCTGGTTCGGGAACATCTCGCCCAGCATCACCCACATGACCGGACCCCAACTGCCGTTGAAAATCATGACATAGAGGTTCGCCGAAATCAGGGCGAGGACACCCATGTTGTCGGATAAGGTCACCTGACCGTCCACTTCCGTCGAAGTCGAAAACGCGACTGCCATCAGCGCAAGCGTAATCGCCATGCCGATCGATCCGAACCACAGCAGGGGCTTGCGGCCGATCCGGTCGATCAGGCTCAGGGCCACGATACATGCAGCGATGCTCACCGCACCGGAGATGACATTGATCAGAAGCGCGTCCGCTTCCGAGAACCCCACTGCCTGCCAGAGCACCGCACCGTAATAAAATACGACGTTGATACCGACCAGTTGCTGAAATGCTGCGAGGCCGATCCCCACCCATACGATGGTCCGTACTTTGCCTCCCGGCTTTTCGAGCAGGTCACCCAATTTTGGCCGGTGATGATCGGCAGCCAGCGAAGCATCAATTTCCTCTGTTTTCTGACGTGCCGCTTCAGCTCCGTAGAGGCGGGTCAATACCGCCTCCGCCCGCTCGCGGTTGCCGGATACGACCAGGTAGCGGGGGCTTTCCGGTATGAACAGCAAAGCAATGAGAAATACACTCGCAGGCACCAATTCGATCCAGAACATCCACCGCCAGGTCTGAAAGCCCAACCAGAATTCCGAGGTCGATGAACCGGCGATATCCGCCAGCATGTAGTTGCTCAGGAATGCGCAGAACAGGCCGAAAATGATCGCGATTTGCTGAATGGTGGTCAGGCGGCCACGGTACTGAGCCGGCGCAACTTCACTGATATAGGCTGGCGCCATGACACTGGCGGCGCCAACGGCCAGTCCTCCGATCACGCGGTAGAGAACGAATTCGACCGAAGACCCGGCAACGCCTGAGCCCCAGGCGCTGATGATGAACATCGAGGCCGCCAACAGCAGAAGCGTTCGCCTGCCCCAGTAATCAGCCAGGCGTCCGGCGAAAAACGCACCTGCGGCACAGCCCAGGAGCATCGAAGCCACGTTGAACCCGGTGCCGATGCTGTCGGAATCAAAGGCCGACCGAAGGCCGTCCACGGTACCGTTGATGACACCGCTGTCGAAGCCGAACAGGAACCCGCCAATGGTGGCGACACAGCTGATCAGGATGACGAAGGCGTGGTTTGTCTGTCCGTACAGTTTCGTTTTATCGTTCATTATTTTCTCACTTTTCCCTAATCTTTCTGTAGTAGTGACTGAAATCTGCGGGATGACAACAACGCTTGCTGGAACGGGCAAGGGAATGACCAGTCAGACATTGCCGGGCCCGGTGGATTCTCTAATGATCAGTTCATGAGGGACGATTTCAACCTGTCCATTTCGGCTGCGGCCCGCTTCGACCTCGAGCAGCAGTCTGTGCATCACCCGCTCACCAATTTTTTCTGCTGGCTGGCGGATCGTTGTCAGTGGCGGATCGAGAATTTCCGCGTAACGTATGTCATCAAAACCAATGATTGAGATGTCTTTCGGAATCTTCAGGCCGCTGGACTTGATTTCATGGATACAGCCCATCGCCATTTCGTCGTTGGCACAGAAAATTGCAGTCGGGTTGTGATCATGGTTCAACAACTTGCGGGTCGCCTGGATGGCGCCCTGGATACTCAGCTTGCCTTCCACAACCCATCTGTCCTCGATCGGAAGATCTGCTGCCCGCATCGACGCCCGGTACCCGCGTTCGCGTTCCCTGGTCAGTAACGATGACATCTGGCCATGAATAAAAGCAATTTTTCGGTGCCCCAATGCAATCAGATAATCTGTTGCTTCCCGGGCAGCTGCCACGTTATCAATTCGGACGCTGGGAAAACCAGCCAGGTCAGGCGTTATATTTTCACAACCGATCACAATCGGCAGCGCCTGGTGGCTTTTCGACGACAGCACCTCGGTTCCAAAGGGCGACATGCTGGCCAGCAGGACGATACCGTCAGCCTGCCTTGAAACGACCATCGCGCCAATCTCATCATCGGTCATGGTATTGAACTGTGTTTCGCTAATCAGCAGTGAATACCCCCGGCTGGAAGCGACTGAACGAATGCCTTTCATCACTTCTGTGAAGAACGGGTCTCCGATCGAAGGCAGCACCACCATGATGACCTGGGTCTTGCCCCGTCTGAAACTCTGGGCCAGGGTATTTGGCGAATACCCGGTTTTCAGGATGGCTTGCTGTACCCTGGCGCGGGTGTTTTCCCTGACACGGTCCGGGTGGTTCAGGCAGCGCGATACCGTCGCGATGGACACGTCTGCCAGGCGCGCAACGTCCTTGATGGAAACCTGCCCCGGGTTTTCTGTCTCGGACTCCTGATTTGAAATCGACTGACTCATATCCTCTCCGGCAAGCTGTTGTTTCTTATGATAAGTTGTAAACGTTTACATAGCAAAGCATTACTTACACCCTTCAATTTGAGTCCAAACGGTGGCTGTGTATAATGTAAACGTTTACACAAATGCTTGGGCAAGCTGAATATGTCATGAAAACCGTCGTTGGAATCGATCTGGGAACGCAATCGCTCAAAGTGGTGTTTTACGACTTTGAGGCACGCGAAATCGTCGCCAGCGAGAGCGCTGAACTGGATTTGTACCAGAACGACGAAGGGGCGGCCGAGCAACAGGCCCGCTGGTGGGTGGGCGCGCTCCACGAAGCCTTCGGAAAAATCGATTCAGTAATCCGCCAGTCTGCTATCGCAGTAGGCGTGTCGGGGCAGCAGCACGGATTTGTCCCGCTGGGCAAGAAGGGCGAGGTCCTGGCCCCGGTCAAGCTGTGGTGTGACACCTCGACGGTCACAGAATGTGACGAAATCATGGACGCATTTGGTGGCGCACAGAAGTGCATTGAAGAAGTGGGAAATCCGGTCTTGCCCGGCTATACCGCCTCCAAGATTCGTTGGCTCAGGAAAGAAAGTGAAGGTTTGTACGATCAGCTTGACTGTATCCTGTTGCCGCATGATTACCTGAACTTTTACCTGACCGGCGAGCGCTGCATGGAAGCCGGTGATGCATCCGGAACGGGTTTCTTGAATATCCGCGAACGCGCCTGGTCAGGCCGGATGCTGGCCGCCATGGACCCGGATCGTGACCTTGCCGACTGCCTGCCTCCACTGAGAACACAACTCGGCACCGTCGGTCACATCAGCACCGAAGCCGCACGCCAAACGGGATTACCCGAGGGTATTGCGGTATCCACCGGCGGGGGCGACAACATGATGGGGGCCATCGGAACCGGCAACGTCAGCCCGGGCAAGGTGACCATGAGCCTGGGCACATCAGGCACAGTCTATGCTTATTCAGATCAGCCGGTGATCGATCCACGTGGCGAAATCGCCGCATTCTGCTCTTCCACCGGTGGCTGGCTGCCGCTGATGTGCACGATGAACTGCACGGTCACCACCGAATTGATGCGCAGATTGCTGAGCGCGGATATTTCCGAATTCGAGTCGCGGGTCAGCCGCGCTCCAAGGGGCGCTGAAGGCTTGATTACGTTACCGTTTTTCAACGGTGAGCGGACCCCCAACCTGCCAAGGGCCAAAGCCTGCATAGTGGGTTTGGACAGTCACAACACCCGGCCGGACAACCTCCTTCGTTCTGCGCTTGAGGGGGCGACATTTGCCCTGCGTTATGGCATTGACCGGCTTTGTGAGCTGGGCATCGACGCGTCCGAGATTCTGTTGACCGGCGGTGGCGTGGGCAGCGCAACCTGGAGGCAGGTCGTGGCCGATGTCTGCAATGCGCCGGTTTCTGTGCTTGACCAGGACGAAGGCGCTTCCTTTGGTGCGGCTCTGCAGGCCTTGTGCGCAATCGAGGGTGGCGACAGCGACGATCTGGAGCAATTGCTTGAAGACCACCTGGGCAGGAATGAAGCATTGTGCTGTGAGCCAAAAAAATCTGCGGTCAATTTTTACGATGAGACTTATGGCGCCTACCAGGCTGCCGTCCGCGCTATTACGCCGCTTTACAGCTGAGCAAGATAATTTTGATTTGATGAGGCGAAGATAATGAGTAGGGCGTTGTTTGTTGGAGACAAGGAATACTTTCCGGGTATTGGGCAGATTCACTATGAAGGTCCTGATTCGGACAACCCTCTGAGTTTCAAGGCTTATGATCCTGACCGGATTGTGGCCGGCAGAACCATGGAGGAGCATCTGCGCTTTGCCGTGTGCTACTGGCATACCTTTTGCGCCGATGGTGCGGACCCCTTTGGGCCCGGCACGCGCATTCACCCCTGGCGCGTCAGCGACGACAAAATGGAAAACGCCAGGAGTAAAATGGACGCCGCCTTCGAGTTCTTCACCAAGCTGAATGTACCGTTCTACTGTTTTCACGACCGTGACATGGCCCCCGAGGGGGCCAGTGTGGCGGAGTCGGAGTTCAACCTGGAAACGATGGTGGCGCTGGCCAGGGAGCGGCAGGAAGCGACCGGGATGAAGCTGTTGTGGGGCACGGCCAACCTGTTCTCCCACCCCCGCTTCATGAACGGCGGCGCCACCAACCCCAATTTTGCCGTGGTCACCCATGCCGGCGCACAGGTCAAGGCCGCGCTGGACGCCACGGTCGCGCTCGGCGGACAGAACTACGTGTTCTGGGGCGGCCGCGAAGGTTATGCTTGCCTGTTCAACACGGACACTAAAAAGGAGCTCGATCATCTGGGGCGTTTTCTCACCATGGCCCGTGATTACGGACGTTCCATTGGCTTCGAGGGCACCTTCCTGATAGAGCCCAAGCCAATGGAGCCGATGTACCATCAATACGACGTCGATTCCCAAACGGTTATCGGTTTCCTGCGGCAACACGGGCTGGACGAAGATTTCAAACTCAATATCGAAGCCAACCACGCCACACTGGCCGGTCACAGCTCCGCCCACGATCTGCAGATGGCCGTGGACGCGGGTATGCTGGGCTCGGTGGACGCCAACCGGGGTAATCCGCAAAATGGCTGGGACACGGACCAGTTCCCGATGGACATGTATGACTGCGTGCAGAACATGATGGTCATCCTGGCCGCCGGCGGCCTCGGCAGCGGCGGGTTCAACTTCGATGCGAAGATCAGGCGGGAATCCACCGATCTCGAAGATCTGTTCCTGGGTCATATCGGTGGCATGGACGCCTATGCGCGGGCGCTGGTCATTGCCGACCGGGTCGTCAGTGACGGCAAGATCGAAGAGATGAAGGCGGCTCGTTACGCCAGCTTCAAACAGCCGGACGGCCGGAGATTTGAAACCGGCGGGATGGGCCTGGCAGAACTGCGAGACATGGCTGCTTCAAGCCCCGAGCCCGAACTGGAAAGCGGCAAGCAGGAACGAGTCGAAAACCTGCTGAACGACTACATGTTCTCCTGATGAGCCGCCGGCTGTGCGTATTGTTGCTTGGCCTCGTTACGGCAGGGGCGGCCTGTGCCGGCCCGGCCGGCGCAGAAGAGCGCCAGCGCCTGTTCATCATCGGCCAGGATCTCGGGTCGGTTCGCGATTACGTGGCCAGTGGTTGTTGCCCGCGGGCCGACGGCAACACCATGTATCTGAACTTCTATGGGCTGACCTCCAAGGAAAGCGGGTTCGGTGGCCTCGGAATCGATCGGGATGGCAATCCGATCGACCGGGAGGTGGACCGGGGGGCCGGGCCGGGCAATGCCTGGAAATCGGCCACTGAATTTGAGGGCGGCCTGGCGATCGGCCTTTCGATAACCGAAAACGATAATCCCGACGGCCTGGCCCGGATCATTGCCGGTGAATTCGACCAGAATATCCGGCAACTGGCCCGCTTTTTTTCGATGATCGACGGTGCAATCTATCTTCGTATCGGCTACGAGTTCGACGGCGGATGGAACCAGGGATACGAGGATTCCGGCAAGTACGTCGCCGCCTGGCGGCGGATCGTCGACGGGCTTCGTGCGGAAAATGCTGACAATGTCCAGTTTGTCTGGCAGTCAGCTGCTTTTCCCCTCGATATCCTGAATGATGGCGGCTACACCGATATCCGGCAATGGTACCCCGGTGATGAATACGTCGACTGGATGGGCGTTTCGCTGTTCCTGCTGCTGGACGAGGAGCCGGTGGTCGAAACGAAGTTTCAGCCGCCGACTGCCCGACAGCTGATCGAAAAGGTGCTAGACCTGGCGCGCGAGCGGGGCAAGCCGGTATTTATCGGCGAGGCGTCTCCTCAGGGTTATGACCTTGCTCGCGGCACCAACGCCAACATCGGCTACCAATGGGACGGCCCCCAGGGGAAAGATCGCAGAACGGTCAGCCCGGAAGTGATCTGGGATGAGTGGTTCGCCCCGCTTTTTGATTTTCTGGAAGATAATCGCGACGTAATTTACGCGCTGGCATACATCAACTGTAACTGGGACGTTCAGGAGATGTGGGGCCCACCCTACGCGGGAGGTTACTGGGGCGACACCAGGCTCCAGGTAAGCCCGCTGTTGGCCAAACGATTCAGCGAGGCGATCGAGCGCTGGCGGGCTATGCCTTGAAACCGCGGCACCGAACCGCTCTGTATTTTGCATCTGTCGTCTCGCTGGGTGGCTTCCTGTTCGGTTTCGACGCCTCGGTCATATCCGGTGTCATCAGTTTCATCGTCCCGGAGTTCGGCCTCAATGACTGGCAATTGGGGCTTGTTGTGGGCGCGCCGACCCTCGCCGGGATCATCGCGTCGCTGGGCGGGGCCCTGCTGGCGGACGTGATCGGCCGCAGGCGGGTGCTGCTCATACTGGCGCTGCTCTATACGGTGTCGGCACTGGTTTCGGCCATTGCGCCGAGTTTTCACGTTCTGGTGGTCGCACGTTTCATCGGCGGCGTGGCGTTCGCGTCCCTGGGGGTCGCACCCATGTACATCGGCGAGATTGCCCCGCGCGAAAAGCGCGGCATGCTGGTCACCGTCAGTCAGCTGAACATCGTCATTGGTTTTTCGATCGCCTATTTCGCGAACTACTTCGTGCTGCTGGCCAGCCAGTCCGACGCCACCTGGGTGCAGGCGCTGGGAATCGACCGTTATGCCTGGCGCTGGATGCTGGGCATCGAGGCCCTGCCGGCAGCACTCTGGTTTCTGTTCCTGCTGTTGATTCCCGAAAGCCCGCGCTGGCTGGTGATGAAGGGCCGATTGGAGGATGCGCGTTCAGTGCTGGCTCGCCTCAAGCCGCCGGAACGCATCGAGCCGGACATGGAGGAGATAACTGCCAGCCTGCGCGATGCAAAAGATAAATTCTTCGAGCGCATGCGGGAAATATTCCTGCCGGCGATGCGACTGCCCATGGTGATCGGCCTGATCGCCGCCATTGCCCAGCAGGTCACTGGCGTCAACGCCATCTATTTCTACGCCCCGACCATTTTCGAACAGAGCGGCGTGGGAACGAACGCCGCCTTCGCCCAGGCCACGCTGATCGGAGTGATCAACGTGGTCTTCACCATCATCGCGATGTTTCTGATCGATCGCCTCGGCCGCAAACCGCTGTTGATGATTGGATTGGCCGGGGTGATTATCAGCACTTCGATCGCCGGCTACGGCTTCAGGCAGGCCAGCTACGAGCTGACTGGCCCGGCGGTGTCTGCCCTGTCGGTCGAAATCGATCGTGAAGCGCTGCAACCCCTGGTTGGTGTGGAGTTCGGGGATGACCTGGCATTCAAGGACGCCTTGCGCGAGGCGCTGGGCGATCAGGCGATGCGGCAACACAGCGCCGCATTGACCCAGGCGGCCATCGACATCAACCCGGTGCTGGTGTTGATCGGGATACTCGGATTCGTTGCGTCGTTCGCGATTTCGCTGGGACCGGTGTACTGGTGCCTGTTGTCCGAAATTTTCCCCAACAGGGCCCGCGGGCCGGCCATGGCGATGGTCGGTTTTTTCAACGCCATGTCCAGCTTCGTGGTGCAATTTGTTTTTCCCTGGGAGCTTTCCAACCTGGGTAATGCCGCGATATTCTTCATTTATTCAGCCCTGGGCCTGGTTGCTTTCGTATTGCTGGCCCGGCTGTTGCCGGAAACCAAGGGTAAGTCACTGGAGGAACTGGAACAGGTGCTGTCCGACCGCAGATGAAAATCCGATCTGCACATGGGTCAGCGGCTGTTCGGGATTGAGATGAAGAAAAATCTTCTGCCATTTTACCTGTGGCTTGCCGCCTTCTATGCGGGCTGGATCGCTTTGGTCCTGGGAGGTGGTTATTTACAGGCCGCTATCGGGCACTGGCCCATGGCGGTGGCAATGGCGGCCGGTTCCTACGTGGCCGGGTCGACACCGATGGGCGGCGGCACCGTCGGATTTCCGGTACTGGTTCTGCTGATGGATCTGCCGGCTTCGCTGGGCCGGGATTTCAGTTTTGCCATCCAGGCGGTCGGTATGACCAGCGCCACCATTTATATTTTATGCAGCCGCAAGGAACTCGAGTGGCCGATGTTGAGGGCTGCGCTGCTGGGTGCGCTGATTGGAACACCACTCGGTATCCTCTTCATTGCCCCTCTGGCGTCCGATCTTTTCATCAAGCTGCTGTTCGCTTCTATGTGGTGCAGTTTCGGCCTGCTGCACCTGCGCCGCATCGATGAAATTACCGGCTATGAAGGCATGACGCCCCATGACACTTCCTTCGATCACAGGGTAGGCTTTATCGTGGGGCTGTTGGGCTCGTTGTCGGTATCGAGTATCACCGGCGTTGGAATCGACATGATGATATACATGGTGCTGGTGCTCTGGTGTCATGCCGATCTGAAAATCGCCATCCCGACATCGGTGGTCCTGATGGCATTTACGTCAGTGGTCGGTGTATCCGTCAAACTGATCCTGGGCGATCTGCAGGCGGGTACCTTCGAAAACTGGCTGGCCGCGGCGCCGGTAGTGGCCATAGGCGCACCTCTGGGCGCCCTGGTAGTCAGCAGGATCGGGCGCCGCCCGACGCTGATCGTGGTTTCGCTGCTCTGCGTCGTCCAGTTCATTTGGACCCTGGTGCACGAACGGCAGGTATTGACGATCTGGAATGTCTCAGCGGCTGTGCTGGGTGTCGTGGTGTTCCTGTTGATTTTCCAGGATATGTACCGCCACGGGTATCGCCTGGCGCGCCGAAGCCGCCACTAGAATGGGCAGGTGAAATCCATGATCAAAAACCTATTTCTGATGTTGTCGGCGGCACTTGTGGCGTCGTCGGCGACCACATCCCTTGCTGATCAGGGTGCGGATTTTTCATGGCCGGCAGGGGCCAGGGCTGCAGTCAATCTGGCTTATGACGACGCCCTCGGTTCACAACTGGACAATGCAATCCCGGCGTTGAACCGATACGGGCTGAAAGGCAGTTTTTATCTCACCCTGTCGGGCGACACTGTCCGCAACCGGCTGGATGAATGGAGACTCGCCGCCAGGCAGGGGCACGAACTGGGAAACCATACGCTGTTTCATCAATGCTCAGGCTCCAAGCCAAACCGGGAATGGGTCAAGCCACACGAGGACCTGGATCTAATTTCCGCCGATGAGCTGGTGGCGCAGATCCAACTGGCCAGCACCATGCTGCACGCAATTGACGGGCGAACAGAGAGAACCTTTACGGTGCCCTGCGGGGACCGGGAGGCGGCGGGTGAAGACTATGTTAAACGGGTCGAATCGGAATTCATCGCCATCAAGGTCTATGCTGGCGGTGTCGTGCCGGACATGGCAGACATCGATCCCGACGCGCTGGGCGGCTACAGCCCGGTGGAGGTCTCCGGTGAGCAACTGATTTCCGTCGTCAAGGAAGCCGCCAGCAAGGGCACCATGGCGAATTTTACGTTTCACGGCATCGGTGGGGATCATCTCTCCGTATCCAGCCAGGCGCATGAAGAGTTGCTGCAGTATCTGTCGGATAACAGCGAGGTTTACTGGGTCGACACCCTGATCAAAATTATGAAGTACGTCGAGTCACAAGGTCCGGAGTAGCGAGGAAGCTAATGGCGCATGAACGAAATAAAACGCGATGGGGGATTTTGAGTACCGGCCGCATCACTCATCAGTTCGCTCAGGATTTCAGTCACGTTCCCAACGGTGAGATCGTGGCCGTGACCAGCCGGTCCCGGGAGTCCGCCGACGCTTTTGCTGCTCAATACAACATTCCGCGCGCCTATGCCGATTACTCGAAAATGCTTGACGATCCCGGCGTGGATGCGGTCTATATCGCAACGCCTCACACCCTGCACTATCAGAATGCGGTGGACGCGATTTCTGCCCGTAAACATGTGTTGTGCGAGAAGCCGTTCACGGTCAGTGCCGAGGAAAGCCGCCAGCTGTTTCACGTCGCCAATCAGTCTTCCGTTTTCGTGATGGAAGCCATGTGGACATATTTTCTGCCGGCGATCCGGCAGGCCCGGGAATGGTTTGAGGAAGGCCGTATCGGGAAGCTGCGCCAGGTGAAGGCGGATTTTGGTTACCCGCTGTTGCCGTTTGACCCTGACCGCCGCGAATACGATGCCGATCTCGGTGGCGGTTGCCTGTTGGAAATGGGGATCTACCCGGTGGCGCTGGCCTGGCTTTTCATTCAAAAGGATCCGGACGATATCCAGGTGGTAGCGCGTACGGCGCCCAATGGCGTGGAAGACGAGGTCTCGATGCTGTTCGACTACGGCGGCAATGACGATGGAATCGCGGCTACTCTGGGCACTTCATTTCGCAGCAAGCTTCAAAACTGGGCATACGTCATCGGTGAAGAAGGCTACATCGCCATACCCGATTTCTGGCGGGCGGGAGAATGCTACCTGTACCAGCTCGACAGCCGGGTCGATCATTTCGAAGACGGCCGCAAAAGCCTTGGGTTCAACTACGAAACCGTCGCCGCCAATGAAGACATCCTGGCCGGGCGTCAACAGAACGCTATCATGCCCTGGACCAACACCATCCGTTTCCAGGAACACATGGAACGCGTCAGGGGATTGTTCTGAGCCTATTCGGTTGAACCGGACCGGTGTCCCGTCCAGCCTGGACCGTGAATCGCGCGGCCCGGCTTGGCGCCGGTGTGCTCGCCATCTTTCAGAACCTGCTCGCCGTTAACGAATACATGGATCATTCCGGTGGCGTACTGGTGTGGTTCGACAAAGGTGGCGTGGTCGCGGATGGTCTTGGGATCGAAAACGACCACGTCGGCGAAATAGCCTTCCTTCAGCTGGCCGCGACGGTCGATCCTGAGGTTACTGGCCGGTAATGCGGCCAGCTTGCGAACCGCTTCCTCAAGCGGCATCAATTGTTCATCGCGAACGAATTTTCCAAGCACCCTGGCAAAGCTGCCATAGGCGCGTGGGTGAGGGTTGCTCTCGAGGAAAACCCCCTCAGGCGCCAGTGAGGCGGCATCGGAATTGAAACTGACCCACGGCAGGCCAGCGGCTTTACGAACCACGTCTTCGGACTGGCTGAAGTACACGGTGGTTACCCGGCTGCCGTCTTCGATGATCAGGTCCATGGCGGTGTATCTCGGGTCGGTGCCGCGGATTCGCGCGACCTCGGCCAGCGTCTTGCCGGTCAGGGGCTTGAGTGATTCGTTTTTGAAACCCACCAGCAG
>CALDVW010000068.1 GCA_937924405.1 uncultured Lysobacterales bacterium | reverse complement strand
GGTCATGGAAATCAACGGCGCGCGGATTTACTACGAGGAATCCGGATCAGGCCCTGAGACCATCGTGTTCTAGCACGGCCTGTTAATGAGCGGTGAGATGTTCAGCGAGCAGGTAAAGGCTTTTAGCGCAGGATATCGTTGCGTCATTTACGATCACCGCGGCCAGTCGAGGAGCGAGGTGACCCGCTCCGGTTATGACATGGACACCCTGACCGAAGACGCCGCTGCGGTCAACGCAGCGATCCGTAAATTTCTCGAAACGCTGCCCCCTGATCAGAATTTGTAGGCCAGGGACGAAGTGATGCCGTAGTCACTGTTCGAGGCGTTGGTGGAAATGGGATCGCTGTCGTAGTTTGCATAGAAATCCAGCACCCAGAACAGGTCATCGACAAATTCCAGCCGGAAATCGGTGTTGAAGTCTGCCCGCCAGCGTCCGAAATTCGTGATGCTCGGAAACACCAGCAGGTTTACCGTGAATTTTCGCTCCGGATTTGAATACTTGTAATATTCATAGTTCAGCATGCCCACGGCTTCAAGGTTGGTTTCCGGTTCACCATCCTGCGGAATTTCATGGTTGACGTCCACCCCCCCCAGAATTGAAAACCAGCTCCGGTTTGAACGAATGGGCACCCAGCCATAACCGGCACCACCCAGCGCTCTAAGATCGATACCCAACTCATCGTTGTGCTCCAGGTTTCCAAAGTATGCGGTAAAGCGCTTGTTTTTCATGAACGCCATGTGGGTGGCGCTCAGATTTGCCCGGCGGTTGTCTTCCTGTTGCTCAACCGTTGTGATTTCCGTCGATAAACTGGCGCGAGTTATGAAACGGGGATCGCGATACTCAGCATCAATGCCCAGGTTGTACTTACCCACGCTACTGCCCTTGTCCCAGGAGAATCCCAGGCTGGCGCTGACATCCAGGCGCTGCCAGAAGCCCGCCTCAACCGGGTACATGGCGATCACGTCGGTGGTGCCCACCCCAACGGTACCCTGCTCGGTATCGATCATCAGCATGTCGCTGTTCTCCGGCTTGTTCAGCGGCCCATAAAAACGCTGTCCATTGGTGAGTTCTACGGCCTGTCCGGTTGTGCTGGTGATTTCCTTGATGTCATCCCATTCGATATAGATGGTTCCCATGTGATCGGTGCTGAACTCAAGCTTGCCCCGAAACAGGGTCTTGGCTTCGCCGGTAATCCGGTCTCCGTTATGCAGGTAGACGACATCGGTTTTGGCTGCCCGGGCATTGAAACTGAGGGCAACGAGGAGGGTGAGCAGAACCGCTCTGGATAGTAGACTGGACATGAGAATTCCTAAAATTCGAACACTTGAACCGTGAAGATTCTATACTGTCTGTCAGCAACTGACACTCAAACATGAACAAGCAAATTTACCTGAGCCTGCTGTTTATCCTGACCACCGCCTGTGATCCTGCCGCGACGACTTCTGCCGGGCCCGGTAACTCAACCGCAAACCCTTCCATAACGGCTGGTGCTTTCCATGTCGTGGGAAACCTCGAATCAAAAAAACTCGATGAAGCCAGCGGTATTCAGGCCATCTCCAGTGGTGACTTCCTGCTTCACAATGACGAGGGTAGTAAGCTTTTCATCATCGACCCAAGCGGCAAACATCGCGGCCGCATCCGGGTAAACAATGCAAAAAACAAGGACTGGGAAGACATTACCCGGGTTACTGGCGAACAGGGTCCGCTGATCGTGATTGGCGACACCGGCGATAACCGCGCAGGAAGAAAAAGCGTCAGGCTCTATTTTGTGCCGGAACCGGCGCCGGATGCAGCCACGGGAACCTACCCGGACGAACTGGACCCGGTTCACCGCCTCAAGGTCCGCTACCCCGATGGCCCCCGGGATGTCGAGTCCATCGCATTCGACGCCGCCAGCGGAATGATCCTGCTGCTGTCCAAGCGGAATAACCCGCCCCGGCTTTACGGCATAGATCTGGAGCGGGCACTTGCTGAAACGGAAGTTGAAGCCGAATTTCTCGCCGAGGTTCCAGGCTTCAGACCCCCGACGCAACAGGACCTGCTCAGGTCCCCGCGCAGAGGAATGTGGGTATCGCAACCCACCGGGATGGATATCTCGGCCGACGGCCGCCTGGCGGCTGTACTCACCTACCGGAGTTTGTATGTTTTCAAAAGGGCAAGCGACGAGACCTGGGCCGAGGCTTTCCAGCACGAACCCAGCGAATATATCGGCCCGCCGGGTGTGCATGATGAAGCGCTAAGCTTCAGCCACGATCAGAAATCCATCTACGTGACCACGGAACGCAGACCCGCCCCGCTTTACCGCCTGGATTTACCATAGGAGCCGGCACTTCCTGCTTCTACAGGGACACTCCGTGGGATTGCAGGAGGGTGCGGAAGGTTTCTTCATCGAGCACTTCTACGCCCAGGCTTTCCGCCTTGCGCAACTTGGCGCCCGCCGCCTCGCCTGCCAGCACGAACGTGGTTTTGGCCGAAACACTGCCGGTTACCCTGGCGCCCAGGGACTCCAGCATGGTCCTGGCCCGGGCTCGCGGCATGCCCAATGCACCGGTCAACACCCAGATTTGCCCGGCCAGGGGCTGCTCGCCCTCATTAGTCTCCGGCGCTTGCCAGTGCAGGCCGGCTGTTTCCAGCTCCTTGATGATTTCAACGTTGTGCGGCTCATTGAAAAATGCCCGCACATGGCTGGCCACGACAGGCCCCACATCCGGCACCTCGACCAGTTCTTCTTCGCTGGCTGCCATGATCTTTTCCAGCGATCCGAGATGCCGGGCCAGTGAGGCCGCGGTGACTTCACCGACCTCGCGCACACCCAGCGCAAACAGCAGACGGTCCAGGTCCGGTGTTTTGCTCTTTTCCAGTTCGGCCAGGAGGTTGTCCGCCGATTTTTCGCCCATCCGCTCCAGGCCCGCCAGTTGCTCTCTTTCCAGCCTGTAGAGATCAGCGACAGAATTGACCAGGCCGGCGTCCACCAGTTGAACCACCAGTTTCGCTCCCAGCCCTTCGATATTCATCGCCCGGCGTGAGGCGAAGTGAAGAATGCTCTGAATTCTCTGGGCGCCGCAAACCAGGCCGCCGGTGCAGCGGAACACTGCCTCACCTTCGTCACGTTCAACGGCTGAGCCACACACCGGGCAGTGTTGCGGCATCTGGAACTCAGGTGGCTCTCCCTCCCGGCGCTCCGTCATCACCCGGGCCACTTCGGGAATCACGTCCCCGGCCCGCCTGACGATCACCCAGTCGCCTTCCCTGACGTCCTTTCGGCGAATTTCATCGAAGTTGTGCAGGGTGGCGTTGGTCACGGTTACACCGCCGACAAAGACCGGCTCCAGCCGGGCCACCGGTGTGATCGCACCGGTACGGCCCACCTGAACATCGATGCCAATCAGGCGCGTGATTTCCTCCTGCGCCGGAAATTTTCGGGCGATGGCCCAGCGCGGCGCACGGCTGACAAAACCGAGCGTCACCTGCTGATCCCGGCTGTCGACCTTGAACACCACGCCGTCGATATCGTAGGGGAGCCGATCCCGCTTGCGGCCCATCCCGATGAAATAATCGATGCAACCCTGTGCATCACGCACCCGCCTGATTTCCGGGTTAACCGGAAAACCCCAGGATTTCAGCAGCGCAAGCGCGTCGAAGTGGCTCTCGGGCAGGCCCTCAGAGGCTACGATACTGTAAGCGTAAAAAGCCAGGGGACGCTGTGCAGTCAAGCGCGAATCCAGTTGACGCAGGCTGCCGGCAGCCGCGTTGCGTGGATTGACGAGTTCCTTGCCGCCCTCCTCCCGGGCCCGCCTGTTGTAGGCTTCGAAACCCGCCAGCGGCATATAGATTTCCCCCCTGACTTCCAGCGCGGCGGGCCAGGCGCCCGATTTTCCGCGCCTTTTTAGCTGCAATGGAATGGCCGCGATGGTACGGACGTTCGAAGTCACGTTTTCTCCGGTAACTCCATCTCCCCGGGTGGCCGCCAACTGCAGAAGGCCATCCGTATAGCGTAAGGAGATGGCCACGCCGTCAAGTTTGGGCTCTGCCACGTATTCGACGTGATCGATTTCCAGCCCCCGCGACACGCGATCGTGAAACTGATGAATTTCCTCCTCGCTGAAGGCATTGGCCAGAGACAGCATGGGGGTCTCATGACGCACCGCCTCGAATCCATCCAGTGGTTCGCCACCAACGCGCTGGCTTGGAGATTCGGGTGTGACAAACTCAGGGTATTCCGATTCGAGTGCCTGCAGTTCGCGCATCAGGCGGTCGTACTCGGCATCAGGTACTGACGGTGCATCCTGCACGTAATAACGGTAATCGTGTTGCTGAATCTCGGCACGGAGATCGCCGATGCGCTGTTTTGCCTCCGACCTGTTCATCTGTTTCCTACCACCGCGCTCAGGATTTCCGCCGGTCGTATTCCCTCATTTCCTCGCGTAACTGGGCTTCTCTTTGACGGGTGAATGGATTGCGCTCGTCATCCAGCATGTCAGCATGCAGAATTTCACTCATGCGCCTGGCGGTTGCCAGCAGTGAATCCCATCCATCCAGAGCGTAGACCGGCCCCGGCAGGGCCATGAACAGGACGACACCACCGGTTTCGAAGGTATTCCACTCGTCACGCTCAAAGTGGCCCGGCTTGGCCGCATTCGCCATACTGAAAACAGGCCGCTCGGATCCTTCCGGTATGCGGTGAAAAATATTCATGTCACCAAACTCCATCCCGGTGTTCAGGGCGGCCTGCAGCAATTCTGCCCCGGTGATGACATGGTTGTCCCGCGCCAGCAGAAACAGGGTGATGATCCGGTCCGGGGCCGGTCCTGCCGGTTGCTTTGAGGCACGGGGTCCGGGCTCTGTTGCCGTTTCGGCGCCACCAATTTCCAGTTCACCCTGGACGTCCTCGTTGCTTATGCCCTCGAGTTCACTTTCCCTTTCTTCAGTTTCGGCAGCCGCTGCGCCGTCGAGGGTAGGCTCCCGGCGTTGCGACACGTCGTCCTTTTTCTTGCGGGAAGCCTTGGGTTTGCGTTTCTTTTCGGGGTTGCCGAAAAAAAATATCGAACCCACGATGACGACGCCAATGATGATCAGTATCCAGCGCAATGTTGTCGTTTCCACGAAATTCCTCTCAAGGCCTGTTCATGCCAATCAACTGGAGGCCAGCCTGGCCGCCTCGTCAATATCAACTTGCACCAGGCGCGAAACGCCCGGTTCTCTCATCGTAACACCGCTCATCTGATGCGCCATCTCCATCGTGATTTTGTTATGCGTAACCACGATGAATTGCACCGTATCCGACATCTCGCTGACCATGCTGGAGAAACGCACGACGTTAGAGTCGTCCAACGGCGCATCCACTTCATCCAGCAGGCAAAATGGCGCCGGATTCAAACGGAAAATTGAAAATACAAACGCCACCGCGGTCAGGGCTTTTTCTCCACCTGACAACAGCTGCAAGCTACTTACCCGTTTGCCCGGTGGCTGGGCCATAATGCTGACTCCGGTGGTGAGCAGATCTTCACCGGTCAGTTCCAGGTAAGCATGACCACCGCCGAACAGGCGGGGAAACAGTTCCTGGACCCCCTTGTTGACGCGCTCGAAAGTTTCCTTGAAGCGGGTGCGTGTCTTCCGGTCGATCTTGGCAATGGCATTTTCAAGCGTTGTCATCGCGGCACACAGATCGTCATTTTGTGAATCAAGGTACTCCTTGCGCTTCTGTTCTTCCTCAAACTCCTGGATGGCGGCCAGGTTAACCGGCTCGAGGCTGACGATCCGTTTCTGGAGGCGTTCGATTTGTTCTTCCCAGGCAGCCGGGTGAACATCTTCGGGCAGGGATTCGGCAAGTTCCTGCACGTCGCCGCCCAGTTCCTCGACCTGCCTCTGAATGCCGCGGGCGTTGAGTTCGATTTCCTGCTGTTTCAGCTTGGCGCGCTCCAGATCCTGGCGGATATCATCCGAGTTTTGGATGGCCTGCTGACGTTGAGCATCCTTTTCGCGGTACTCGTTTTCCAGGCCCTGCAGATGCGCCCTCGCCTCACCCAGGCGGGTTTCAGTATCCACTCTGCGCCCGAGCAGCTCATCCATTTCAACCTGGTGCAGTTGCTCCGGTTGCTCGACCTTGGCAAGCTGCTCACTCAGGTTCAGGTAACGTTGCTGCAACTGGCTCATCTGCGTGTCCATACGCTCAAGAGACTGGCGCAGGGAGTCCAGGCTGGCCCGGCGCGACTCAGCCTTGAGGGCCAGATCGTGGCGCTTGTCCCTGGTTTCGCCCAGGGCATTGCGGGCGATGTCACGCTGCCCCATCAGTTCACTGCGCTGCGCATCCAGCGATTCCCTCTCCAATTTCATGCCTGCCATGGCGGCAAGGAGTTTTTCCAGCCGGCCGCGGGCCTCACGCACGCTGGATTCGTCTTGCTTGACCTGACGACGCAATTCGACCGACTCCTCGCTGACCGCATCCTGCCGGTCGGTCATCAGGTGAATACTGGACTGCCTGCTTTCAAGCTGCCCGTCCACTTCGTTGCGTTTGCGATGCAAAGTAGTGGTTTCAGCCTGGGCGGCCAGGATCAGGCTTTCCTTGTTCTGGGCCGAGGATTTGGCTTTTTCGACTGCCTGCGCCAATTTCGACGCCTGTCCCGACAGCTGCGCCACGTCCTTTTTCAGACTGGAAATCAGCTTTTCCCGAGCCAGCATGCTGTCGTAATCCGCCTGACCGCGCGCGATTCGCACCCAGGAACTTCCGATCCACTCGCCGGCCGGCGTAATCACGGAGCCGGTTCCGTCTAACTGTCCGCGTGAGGCCAGAGCCTGGTCCAGGGAATCTACTGTCGTTACCGCATTCAGCCAACCCAGCACGGCGTCCGGAGCCTCGACTTTCCCGGCCAGACTGCCCTTTCGCGGTTTAACGCCGCCTTTTTGATTTTCGACAAAATCCAGCGAGGTCTGATCGAGTTGATTCAGCGCGCCGGCATAATCACTGCCCGGGTCGACCATGACGGACTGCAGCCAGTGACCCAGTACCACCTCGACCGCGGCTTCCCAACCGGAATCAACCTTGATGGCTTTGGCCAGCCGGGGCGCATCCGCCAGGCCCTGGTTTTTCAGCCAGCTGTCTCCCGCCTCGTCTTCCAGCGCAGCTTTTTGCAGGGCTTGCAGGGATTCCAGCCGGCCTTCCCGGGTGTGAAGGTCACGCTGAATGGTTTTGAACCGGTCTTCGTCCTCCAGCAAGCCGCTTTGAATTTCCGCCAGGCTGGCGCGCAGCGCGTCCAGCTTCTCCTGCTCTTTGCTTTCCTTGCCGGCCAGTGAACGGGACTCAGCTTCGAGCCGGCTGATTTCTTCGCGCAGAACTCCGGTGTTGATGGTTTCAGCTTCCTTATCCAGCGCCTCGATGCGGCGGGCAGCCTGGTGCAGCCGCTGGTCCAGCACTTCGATCTCCGATCTGGCCCGGTCGGCATCGCGGTTGCCTTCCGTGCTTTGCTGGTGGTGCTGCTCGAACATTTTCTGCCATTCGCCCACCGCCGTGTCCGCCGCGGTCATGACCTCGATCGCCTGCCCCTCCTTTTTGCGGGCAACGGCCAGGGCAGGCTCAACTTCGGCCAGTGCCGCGGTCAGGTCTTCGACCTGTGCTTTGTCCAGCACCATGTGTTTTTCAAGATCCTGCAGGGCCGTCTCGGTTTCCCCGAACTCGGTTGCCTGCCGCTCCTGTAGTTCGCGGGCATGCTGGATAGTCTGTTCGAGGCGGGCTATTTCACTGCCCACCTCATATAACTCGCCCTGTACCTGGTTGAACGCCTCACCGGCCTGGCCCTGGTCTTCATGCAATTTCTCGAGCGATGCTTCCGCTGCACGTTGCCGGGCGATGCTTTCCTGCAGGCTGGTTTCTCTTTTTGCCAGGTCCTGCTGCCCTGTTTCCGCGTCTGTCATCAGGCTCTTCCAGCGCAAAGTCATCAGGCTGGATTCCAGCTCCCTCTTTTCCAGCTTCAGCTTGCGGTACCGGACCGCCGCATTAGCCTGGCGTTTCAGCCGACTCAGATGCTTGCCAACTTCTTCACGCAGATCGGACAGGCGCGAGAGATTATCGCGGGTGTGCTGTATCCGCCGCTCGGTTTCACGCCGCCGCTCCTTGTATTTGGAAATACCGGCAGCCTCTTCAAGGTGCCCGCGGATTTCTTCAGGCCGGGCCTCGACGACCTCCGAGATCATTCCCTGCTCGATGATGGAGTAGCTGCGCGAGCCCAGTCCTGTGCCCAGGAAAAGGTCCCTGACGTCCTTGCGCCGGCAGCGGGTGCCATTGAGGAAATAGACCGATACGCCGTCACGGGAGACCTGGCGTTTGACCGAGATTTCGTTGTAGCCTGCAAATTGCCCGCCAACCCGGCCGTCGGCATTGTCGAACAGCAGTTCTACCGTTGCGGTCCCCACCGGTTTGCGGGTTGAGGAGCCCGAAAAAATCACGTCAGCCATGGACTCGCCGCGCAGGACCTTGGCCGAGCCTTCGCCCATAACCCAGCGCACGGCATCGATGATGTTCGATTTCCCGCAACCATTGGGGCCAACAATGCCGGTCAGGTTGGTCGGAGCCTGAAACGTGGTAGGGTCAACAAAGGATTTGAAGCCGGCCAGCTTGATCGCGGAAAGTCTCATCCGTCAGACCCGGTGTAAGAATGTAGCTGGATTGTTGCGCAACGCAACGTTGAAATATTGTTCATTTAGTAGCTAAACTGCCTGGCTTTTGTTTATCGTTGGCTCGTTGATTCTGACTCGGGCTAATCTACAGGGAAATTTCCGGAGTTGCCATGAGCACTTTACCCAGCAAAGAACTTGAAGTATTTCCAAACCCCAAACCGTCGCGGGATTATACCATCCGCATCGAGACTCCTGAATTCACCTGCCTGTGCCCGAAAACCGGTCAGCCGGACTTTGCGACACTGAAGCTGGAGTATATTCCGGACGTCCTCTGCGTTGAACTGAAATCATGGAAATTGTACCTGTGGAGCTTTCGCGACGAAGGGGCATTCCATGAAGACGTCAGCAACCGGATCCTGGACGACCTGGTTTCAGCATTGAACCCGCGCTACGCCAAATTGACAGCAGAGTTCAACGTTCGCGGCGGCGTGTATACCACCGTGGTGGTGGAGCATGAATCACAGCCATGAACCCGAGACTATCTTTTGCGGTCGAGTTCGTCAGGTGACCAGGCGTCAATTGCCAGGGCGTGGATGTCGGTACGCATCATGTCATCCAGAATCCGATAGAGCATGCGATGCCTCTCGAGCATCGATTTACCTTCGAATACGGGGGCGATGATCAGCACTCTGAAGTGGCCGCGGCCGTCTTTTGCGCCTTCATGGCCTTCATGCAGGTGGCTCTCGTCTTCCACACCCAGGGTTTCGGGCTTGAGAGCCTGCGCAAGCCGGCGCTCAATTTCTTTTTTTCGGTCCTTGGGATTCATTTGGGCATAACCCGGTTAAATGGTGATACTTCGACCGACTCATAAACTTCGGCCTCGACATAGGGATCGGCATCAGCCCAATGCTGCGCGTCTGCCAGCGAATCGAAAGCCGCCACGACCAGCGAACCCAGGAATCCTGCCGGACCGGGATCAACTGCATCGATTGCGGGTCTTGGCCCAGCCAGCAATAAACGCCCTTCCGACAGCAGCGACTGGAGCCTCGCAACATGGGCCGGGCGAGCGTCCAGGCGGGCCTGCAGACTGCCTTCGCGGTCCCTGGAATAGATGACATACCACATCCTTCAAGCTTACGTGCAGATTCACCCAGCGTAAAGTCATCCCCGCGGTTGTTTTCCGCGGCGGCCCAGTGCTTTAAAATGTCGCGCTTGCGGATGTTATCCACGGTAATTCAATGACTGAACGAATCGAGATCAGGGCGCAGGGGCCCAATCCCAGGCTGATTAACCATATCGTGGCCGTCATGGTCCGTGGCGGCCTGATCGCATACCCCACGGATTCAGGTTATGCGTTTGGCTGGCGGGCGGATAACCGCAAGGCGGCGGAACGCGTGGTGCGCTTGCGCAAGCTCGGGGGTCAGCATCATTTCACATACTGCTGCCGGACCATTTCCGACGTAAGCCGCTACGCCAAAGTCAGCAATTGGGCCCACCGCCTGATTCGTCAACTGGCCCCCGGGCCCTTCACTTTCGTGCTGCCTGCAACCAACCAGGTCCCCAGGAATCACAACCACAAAAGGCCTTCCACCATCGGTATCCGGGTTCCTGACCACCAGGTCGTACAGATGATTCTGCAAACCATAGATGAGCCCATTTTGAGTTCCTCCCTGATTGTGCCGGACATGGAGGATGAAATTTATGACACTGAAGATCTCTACGACGCCGTTCATCGCGATATTGACCTGTTTGTCGATTCGGGTTATTGCCCGCTGGAGCCCACCACTCTGCTCGACCTTACCGGTGACTCCCCCCGGGTCCTGCGCATGGGCCAGGGCGTGGTAGACTTCTAGCCACTGATGGAACCTGTTAACGACCAGCCCGGATCGGGTGAGAACCAGACCGTCCAGCAAGAGGAAATGCCTTTCGCCATTGTGCAGGGGCAGCCTTACACGCAACTGCCAAAAGACCTGTACATCCCGCCGGATGCCCTGGAAGTTTTTCTGGAGGCATTCGAAGGCCCGCTGGACCTGTTGTTGTACCTGATCCGGCGACAGAACCTGGACATTCTGGATATTCCAATCGCGGAGATCACCAAGCAATACATGGGCTACATCGCGATGCTCGATGAACTGCAGTTCGAACTG
Source organism: uncultured Lysobacterales bacterium (assembly GCA_937924405.1). Lineage (GTDB taxonomy): Bacteria > Pseudomonadota > Gammaproteobacteria > Xanthomonadales > SZUA-36 > JAHEFT01. The sequence goes on along the minus strand of CALDVW010000068.1, from coordinate 9,202 downwards.
GCAGCAGAGTACCTGGTGATGGCGGCCATCCTGGCGGAAATCAAATCTCGCATGTTATTGCCGCGACCCCAGGGTGACGATGAAGACGAGGACGACCCCCGCGCGGAACTGGTCCGCCGCCTGCAGGAGTACGAGCGCTTCAAACAGGCCGCGGAAAACCTGGATGACCTGCCGCGCGAAGGCCGGGATTTCGTCATCGCTGAAGCGTTCGTGACTGACCGCAAGGTCGTACAGATTCCCCCTGACATCGAAATCGGAGACATGCTGGATGCGCTGAAGGATGTGTTGAGCCGTGCCGAACTGTTCGGCCATCACCAGATTCAGATGGAACCGCTTTCCGTGCGCGAGCGCATGACCTCCATCATCGATCGTCTGCGCAAGAACCCTTACCTGGAATTCCAGATGTTTTTCACGCCCGAAGAGGGGCGAATGGGCGTCGTTGTGACCTTCCTCGCCCTGATGGAGCTGACCCGGGAACGGATAGTTGATCTCATCCAGAACGAGCCCATGGGGCAGATTTACGTCAAGAGCCCGGAATCGCCCGGCCAGGTTTATGAATGAATAAGGAACAGTCATGGCACGGATTGGCGATACCCCCCGAACATCCCTGAAAAGCGTCCTGGAAGCCGTCCTGCTGGCGTCTGGCGAGCCACTGAGCCTGTCCGTTATGGCAGCCGTTTTTACCGATGATGACCGCCCTTCGGATGGCGAAATTGGCAAGGCGCTGGCGGAACTCGGTGACGACTACGCAGAGCGTGGCCTGGAACTCAGGGAAGTCGCCAATGGTTTCCGCATCCAGGTAAGGGAGGAAACCAACCCCTGGGTGGCCAGGTTGTGGGAGGAAAGACCGCAAAGATATTCCCGCGCACTGCTCGAAACGCTGGCCCTGATTGCCTACCGCCAGCCAATCACCCGCGGTGACATCGAGGAAGTTCGCGGTGTTTCGGTGCGTACCAATATCATCAGAACGCTGCAGGAACGAGAGTGGATCCGCGTGGTCGGCCATCGTGATGTACCCGGCAAGCCGGCGTTGTTCGGCACCACCAAGGTATTCCTGGACTATTTCAATCTCCAGAACCTGGACGACCTGCCGTCTCTGGCCGAAATCAAGGACATGGACAGCATCGAGCCTGAGCTGGACCTGGAGGCACATTCGGAAGAACCTGAGCAATCTGAAGCCATTGCTGAAGAACCGTTGGAAATGGATGAGACCGCTGAAGCCAAAGATGAAGAGCCGCAATGAAGAGGGCCGCAGTTGAAGCGCCCCCGGAACGTTTGCAAAAAGTCATGGCGACGGCAGGTCTCGGCTCGAGGCGGGCGCTGGAAAAGCAGATCGGGGCCGGGAATGTCGAAGTCAACGGCGAGAAGGCGGAACTGGGCCGGGTGGTTGTCAGCGGCGATACCATCGCTTATGAAGGCCGCCGCTGGCGTGTCGCAACCCGGGCTGCCCGGCACCGCACACTGATATACAACAAGCCCGAGGGAGAAGTAACCACGCGCTCCGACCCGCAGGGACGCCCCACTGTTTTCGACCGCCTGCCGCGCCTGAAAAGCGGACGATGGATCGCCATCGGCCGCCTCGACATCAATACTACCGGGCTGCTGTTGCTCACAACAGACGGTGAACTCGCGCACGCCATGATGCACCCCTCCAGTAACATCGATCGTGAGTACGCCTGCCGGATAAGGGGCCAGGCCAGCGAGGAACAGATTCAGCAGCTGAAAAGCGGGGTCGAACTGGACGACGGCCCGGCCAGTTTCAGCGATATTCAGGCGGCCGGAAGCAGCGGAGACAATCACTGGTACCACGTTACCATCATGGAAGGCCGTAATCGCGAAGTACGGCGGCTGTGGAATTCCCAGGGACTGGTAGTAAGCCGCCTGAAGCGGGTGCGTTATGGCGCCGCTTTCCTGCCCAAGCGGTTACGCATGGGACAGTCGTCAGAGATTACTCCAGCGGATCACCAGGTATTACGTGAAGATACGGGTCTGGCTGCTGCGTCGGGAGGCCTTTCGCTGCAAGCCGTCGGCGCTCCCAGGGCCAGGGCCCGGGCACGTAAACAACCGCGAAAACGCAGAAGCCGATGAATGCGGACCGCTTACAGGAGCTGTGCCTGGATTTTATCGGCAGGATGACGCCAGCGGATGCTGCCCATGATTTACATCACATAAAGCGAGTTGTTAAGAATTGCCAATATCTTACTGATATTGAAAGAGCAAATGAATTGATCACCATGCCAGCTGCCTGGCTGCATGACTGTGTAGCGGTAGCCAAGGACAGCCCCGAACGCGCGCTGGGATCGAAGCTTGCGGCCGATGCGGCAACGACGTTTCTGGCGCAAATCGACTATCCCGAAGAATTGCTGCCGCAGATCCATCATGCCATCGAGGCCCATAGTTTCAGTGCGGGCATTCCAACACAGAGCCTGGAGGCGAAAGTGGTGCAGGACGCGGACCGACTCGACTCGCTGGGCGCAATCGGGATCGCCCGATGCCTGCTGGTCGGCGGGCATCTCAGACGCCCGCTATGCGACTATGCCGATCCTTTCTGTGACGACCGCGACCCCGACGACTCGCTGTACACGATCGATCATTTCTACGCCAAGCTGCTCAGATTACCGGACACCATGCAGACTGAAGCCGGCCGCTCCGAAGCCCACCGGCGGGCGGACCTCATGCGAGATTACCTCGAAGATCTGAGGGCGGAGATCCTGTAAGACTGCCAAATCGGTTATTCCCACGATTTTTTCTTGTCGCGGGAGAGGTATCTGTTAACCCTTTCCAGGACACGTTCAAGCCATCCCTGGGCACTCGGAGCGCGCTGTCGGGAACAGCCGAAGAGTGCACAGGGATGTCTTGAACGTGTCCTGCAGACAGGTACCCGACGCCTCTTCTGCGACGATGTTAATCGTGGGCTTAGCCCGCTTCACCAATCGCTTCGACTGTTAGTCGAAGCTGACGGTTTTTTGTCTTTTGCGGTTGACTTTGAGGCGGGTGACGTCGGGGCGCGAGTAGTGGCCGGCCGGATCGAAGTTGTGGCGCTCGCGGGCCACGGCGTCGATGGAGACATCGACGAGAAACAGGCCCTCCTCTTCCGTTTGGGGTTCCAGCAGCCAATTTCCGCCTGGCCCCGCAACACAGGAACCGCCGTCAGCCAGCCAGCCACTGGCCGACGCGCGAATCAGGTCCGCATGGGGCACCTCGTCGGGTATCCAGTCCCGGTGCATCATGCCGCTGACCGAAACCACGTAAGAACGGGACTCGCGCGCGATAAACCGGGTGATGTCTTGCGTGTTTCGCCGGCTGCCGGGCCAGACTGCAATGTGCAGGTTTTCACCCTGCCCATACAGCGCCGCACGCGGCAGCGGCATCCAGTTTTCCCAGCAATTGAGGCCGCCTACTGTAAATTCCCCAAGCGAATGGACCCTCAGACCGTGACCATCCCCGGGTGACCAGACCAGTCGTTCTTCGTAAGTCGGCATCAATTTGCGATGTGAAGACCCGATATTGCCATCCGGTGAGATGTAGACCAGTGTTGCGTACAGGCTGAACCCTCCGCGTTCAGCCGCATGCTCGATGGTGCCGACATAGATCGCAATACCGAGCTCGGCTGCCTTTTCGGTCAGCGGGTCGAGAGTGCCCCTGCTGATATCCGCCGAGTTTTCTGCATAGTGGGCAAACAGGTCTTTCTGGACATCGCTTTCGAACTTAGCCCCGCCGGTGAGTTCGGGCCAAAAAGGATATCCTGGCAACAGGGCTTCGCCGAATACGACCAAGTTCGCACCACCACTGGCTGCTTTTTCGACCTGGTCGACGATTTTATCCAGGGTCGCTGCCCGATCCAGCCAAACGGGTGCGATTTGCGCCAGTGCAATTTTCAATGCCATGCTTTTCTCCCGCCCGCTGTCAATTTTTTCCCGGATGATAGATGGCGCCGTCCCTGCGCGCGTAGCGGGCCAATACCGTGGCGGCTTCTTCATGTAATACACCTCCTTGCGTGGCGATCCCCCTTCGCTCCAGTGTTTCTGCCCAATTTTCCGGCTTGTCACCCTCGTCGAATCCCGCTGCCTCAGCCTCTTCTTTGCTGGCGCCCCACACGATGCTGCTGACACCGGACCACGGCACCGCGCCAAAACACATGGCGCAAGGCTCACACGAGGTAATCAGTTGCACGCGGGAAGCGGCGCCCAGGTTCCAGTTCTGCGCCGCACTCTGCGCCAGGCTGAGCGCCACCATTTCAGCGTGGGCCAGGGACAGTTCCGCGGTGGTCACCAGGTTGACGCCAACCGACAGCAAGCGGCTGCCCTGCTCTTCCACCACGATGGCGCCAAAAGGCCCACCGGTATGGTGCTTGACATTTTCTGCGGATAGCGCCACCGCCAGCTTCATCCTTTGCTCGACCGTATCCAGCGGCTCGTTCCATTCATCCATGTACTGGTCCAGCCAGCCCGGCAAGGTCAACTCGCAGTTCCTGTGCAAATTCACGAGACTGCCCTCTGCCGCATTGCTTCAAACAGGCAGACCGCGGTGGCGACCGATACGTTGAGACTGCTGACCGAGCCCTGCATCGGAATCCGCAGTTGAAAATCGCATAGCTCAGCCGTCAGGCGTCGCATCCCCTGCCCCTCACTGCCCATGACCAGCGCAAGCGGACCGTTGAGATCGGCTGCATAAAGATCCTGGCCGGCACGGTCGGTAGTACCGGCCAGCCACACCCCCCATTGCTTCAGGGCCCGCATTACCCGGGCAAGATTGGTGGCGAACAGGATCGGTAACACCTCCGCCGCGCCGGACGCCGCCCGGCGGGCAACCGGAGTCAGGCCGGCTGACCGGTCTTTGGGAAGAATCACAAGGTTTACACCAGCGGCTTCGGCAGTTCGCAGGCAGGCCCCCAGGTTATGCGGGTCCTGCACGCCGTCCAATACCAGTATCAACGGTATGCCTTCGATGGAATCCAGCAGGCGGGGAAGATCTTTCTCAACGAACGTATTGCCGGGCTCAAACTCCGCGATGATGTCCTGGTGGCGCTGACCGTCACACCGCCGGTCCAGCACCGCACGCGACTCGGTCACAACCCTTATCCCCTGGTCGCGAATGCTCTCCTCGAGTTTTTTCACGCGTGGATTGCTGCACTCCGCCGCCACCATGACGGCTTTGAGCTGTTTCGGCGCCCTGGACAGGGCCGAATTGATTGAGTGGATACCGATCAGCAGGCTGTCATGGGCGGAAGCGTTCATTTCACCATTTCGAAATCGATTTTTCGTTCATCCACATTAACCGCCACGACTTTGACCTTCACCTTTTGTGCCAGCTGAAACACTCTGCCTGTGCGATCACCGGTCAGCCGATGCACGACCGGATCGTAATGATAATAGTCGTTTGGCAGGGATGTGATGTGAACCAGGCCACTGACGTGATTGCGGGTGATCTCGACAAACAGGCCAAACGAGGTAACGCCCGTCACCTGTCCCTTGAAAACGTCACCGATGTGGCGCTCCATGAAATAGGCCTTGAGCCGTTCGTTGACATCCCGTTCAGCCTCCTCGGCGCGCCTGGAACGATGTGAGCATTGTTCGGCGAGCTTCTCCACCCGGTCGCGCGCCCAGGGAAATCCTTCTGCGCCACGATGCCTCAATACATGGTGAATTGCGCGGTGCACCATCAGGTCGGGATATCGGCGGATGGGTGATGTAAAGTGCGCATAGGCCTCGAGCGCCAGGCCGAAATGCCCGGTATTGGCTACCTGGTAGGTGGCCAGGCTCTGGGCCCGTAACAGCACGGCCATGATCAGCGGCTGATCCTCCCGGCCCTTGACCTGCTGGACAATCTGTTCAAAATCCCGCGGTTCCGGCCGGCGCTTCCATGGAATACGGATACCCAGGCCGCGCAGGAACTGTTCCAGTGACTCAACCCGGTCCGGCTGCGGTGGTTCATGCGCCCGGAACGGCGCCGGCAGGCGATTGCGCAGCAGGAACCTGGCCGCCTCGACATTGGCGGTGATCATGCACTCTTCGATCAGCATGTGGGCGTCATTGCGCTCATAGGGCAGGATGTCTTCCACTGCGCCGCGCTCGTCGAACTGGAACTTGACCTCGGTGCTTTCAAAGTCGATGGCGCCGCGTTGGGTGCGCGCCCGGCGAAAGGCCTTGTACAGGCCGTAAAGGTCTTTCAGGGATGAGGAGATCGCGCCCGCACCTGGACGGATTTCCGGTTTCCCGCTGACCAGCCAGTCCCACACCTGCTCATAGGTCAAGCGCGCCTGCGAACGCATGACGGCCGCCTCAAACCGCGACCGGGTGACTTTACCCGAATTGTCGATCGACATGTCACAGACCAGGCACAGGCGGTCGACATCCGGCTTCAGTGAACACAGGCCATTGGACAATGCCTCCGGCAGCATCGGAATCACGCGTCCCGGAAAATAGACCGAGGTGGCGCGCAATTCCGCCTCCTGGTCAAGGTCGCTGCCTGGTTTTACATAGGACGAAACGTCCGCGATTGCGACCACCAGCCGCCAGCCATTTTTACGTCGCTGGGCATACACGGCATCGTCGAAATCCCGGGCATCAGCGCCGTCGATCGTGACCAGTGGCAGTTCACGCAAATCCTTCCGGCCCTTGGTCATGGAGTCATCTACCGAGTCGCCGAAAGCAGCTGCGGCTTTCTCTACGCCGGCAGGCCACTCGAAAGGCAGGCCGAAATTGCGGATCGCTATCTCTGTCGCCATACCCGGTGCGCCGCTCTTCCCCAGGATCTCGACAACCTGGCCCACCGGCGGCTGACGTTCGCCCGGTTGTTGCAGAATTTCCGCAACCACGATCTGGCCGGGGCGCGCACCCGACGTATCCTTGAGCGGTATCAGGATGTCCTGGTTGATGCGCGGGTCATCCGGCACCACCAATGCGATACCACTCTCCTCCACAAATCTTCCCACCACGCGGTCATGAGCCCGCTCCAGGATTTCACGCACCGCGCCTTCACGGCGGCCGCGCGCGTCCACTCCGATAACCGACGCCAGTACCCGGTCACCATGCAAAACGCTGCGCATCTGGCGCGGTGAGAGGTAAAGATCGGTTTCGCCGTCATCCGGCATAACGAACCCGTAACCGTCCCGGTGAGCGCTCACGCGCCCGGCAACGAGATCCATTTTGGCCGGCAGACCGAAGGCGTTCCGGCGATTTTTCACCAGTTGCCCGTCACGCTCCATCGCCCTCAGACGGCGCCGGAGAATTTCCCGGCTATCGTCGGAAACGACAGCCAGGCGCTCAACAAGTTGGCGCCTCAGCAGCGGTTTTCCGTGGTCCTCCAGCAGGCTGAGAATCTCTTCCCGCGACGGGGCACTGGCCTTGATGCGGCCGCTTTTTTCTTTCTTTTTCATCAGTTCATTGTACCGCCATTCGACCGTGCGAATATGGGCCTGTATACAGGAATGATATGATTCCCGGAATCAGCTCTTTTCTATTGACTTCCAGCACCTTAATCACTAAAGTACCCACCGATTCATGGGTTCCCCCCTTTTCCCGTGAATCACCCCCTAGGCGGAGGTACCCCCTTTTTCCTCCGCCTTTTTAATGCCCAGGTGGCGGAATTGGTAGACGCGCTGGCTTCAGGTGCCAGTGAGCAATTAGCTCGTGGAGGTTCAAGTCCTCTCCTGGGCACCAGTTTCGGTATAACAAAAATAATGATTAAGAATCAATAAATGTAATACCCCGCTTGCGGGGTATTTTTTTAACATTGATCCTTGCTCTGACGATGCGTGGCGGCGACAATTCAGGTATCAAAAATCAGCCAGGAACCCACCCCATGTTAGACCGACTCAGCGCCGTACCCCCCGATCCGATTCTTGGCATTATTTCAGCCCATGCGGCTGACCCGAATCCCAACAAAATCGACCTCGGGATTGGTGTCTACAAAGACGAACACGGCGACACCCCGATCCTGGAGTGTGTACGCCGGGCCGAGCAGATCCTGGATAGCACCCAGACGTCCAAGACGTATCTCGGCCCCCCCGGCGTAACCGGTTTCAACAGCGCCATCGGGGAACTGATTTTTGGAAGCGACAGTGCCGCGTTGAAAGATGATCGCGTGCGCACGATCCAGACACCCGGCGGAACCGGCGCCCTGCGCGTGGGAGCAGACCTGCTCAAGGAAGCCCAGCCTGATGCAACGGTCTGGGTCAGTGATCCCACCTGGGCCAATCACAATGCGATTTTTCCGGCGGCCGGCCTGGAAATGAAGGTTTACCCCTACTTCGACCAGGACAGCAATGACCTGCGCTTCGATGAAATGATGAACACACTTCAGGACCGGGGTCCCGGCGACGTCGTGTTATTTCACGCCTGCTGTCACAATCCCTGCGGCGTCAGCCCCGACCCGGAACAATGGGAGGCGATCACTGATCTCGCGACCGCCCGCGGTTTCCTGCCCATGGTGGACATGGCTTACCTGGGCTTTGAACGGGGAATAGAGGAAGATGCCTTATCGGTGCGGCGGTTTGCTGAAAAATGCCCGGAGGTTCTGGTCGCCAGTTCCTGCTCCAAGAATTTCGCAGTCTACCGTGAGCGCGTCGGCGCCGTCTCGGTCGTCTGTCATTCGGCGCAAAATGCGTCGGACGTGGTCACCGTGATCAATTCACTGACCCGGAAAAACTACTCCATGCCACCCACCCACGGTACCGGCATCGTCGATATCGTGCTGCACGACGATGAATTGACGCAATTGTGGCGCCGTGAAGTCGACGGCATGCGCAACCGCATCAATGGCCTGCGCAAAATTCTTTCAGACAAGATTGAAGCCGCGGGAATCGAGAAGGATTTCTCCTTCCTGCAACGCCAGTCCGGAATGTTCTCCTTCCTTGGCCTGTCAGTTGAGCAGGTGCGGCGCCTGCGCGAGGAATTTTCGATTTACACCGTCGATTCCGCAAGAATAAACGTGGCCTCCTTCAACGAAGGAAACATGGATTACTTCATTGAATCCCTGAAAAGCGTCCTGTAAATCTGACCTGTAGACACGGACTTACCCACGATTTAAGCATGTCGCGGGAGAGGTGTCGGGTACCTGTCTGCAGGACGCGTTCAAGACATCCTTGTGCACTCTGCGGCTGTTCCCGACAGCCGAAGGTCCTGCAGACAGGTACCCGACACCTCTTGGAAAGCTTTGAGTTGCACACTCCGATGACCGTGACAGAGGTATCCGTTAACCC
>CALDVW010000067.1 GCA_937924405.1 uncultured Lysobacterales bacterium | reverse complement strand
GAGTGAATATAATTGAGCCATGGCAATCAGTTTGACCCAATCCGCAGCTGAGCGGATACGCAGTTTTCTGGACCGGGACGGTGGCGTCGGCCTGCGCCTGGGCGTTAAGAAAACCGGCTGCTCAGGCTGGGCTTACACCGTGGAACTGGCCGATGAAATTCTCGCCGATGATGTCGTGTTCGAGCAGGAGGCCGTCAAGGTCGTTGTGACCAGCGGAAGCCTTGCGTTTCTGGACGGCTCGGTCATAGATTTTGTGGCGGAAGGGCTGGGATCTTCCTTTCAGTTCAACAATCCGAACGTAACCGACGAATGTGGTTGCGGAGAGAGTTTCACCATCGGTTAATCCCTGCTATAATCCGCCGGCTTCGTTACGGGCACTGCTCGCAACGATATCCTTGCTTCACTTCCGGGCACCATTGATGAAGGAAGCTTTGGTGGCGCGATAATCGCGCCGACAAATCCACAAGGAGTCACAATGAGACACTACGAAATATGTTTTCTGGTCCATCCGGATCAGAGCGAACAGGTTCCTGCCATGCTGGAACGCTACCGTTCCCTGATCGAGGGAAGTAACGGCGCCATCCATCGCCTTGAAGACTGGGGCCGCCGTCAACTGGCGTTTCCCATCGCCAAGCTGCATAAAGCCCATTACATCCTGATGAATATCGAGTGTGATGGCGCAACACTGGCCGAACTCGAAGGTTTTTTCCGCTTCAACGACGCCGTACTCCGGCACCTGACGATCAGCCGCCAGGCCGCGGTGGTCGAACAGTCGCTGATGATGAAAGCGAAAGAAGAAAAAGACCGTTCGGGCCGCAGTTACGAAGAGCGCAAGCCCTATGATGCTGATAAAGGCGCTGACAAGGGCGCTGATAAGGCAGCCGCAGCCGATTCGAAAGAAAGCCCGGCCGAAGAAACTGCCGCTGAAGAAGTTGAATCAGCACCCGCCGAAGCAACCGAAGCCGAAGAAGAAGCGGCCCCGGTTGAATTGGCTGAAGAAGATACAAGCAAAAAGGCCGCAGACGCAGACAGCGCTGAAGCCTGATCAGGAACAGGAGAAAACTCATGGCACGTCAATTCAGACGCAGAAAATTTTGTCGCTTCACAGCAGAAGGTATCACCGAGATCGACTACAAGGATATCAATATGCTGAAGCAGTATGTCGGTGAGTCTGGCAAGATCGTACCCAGCCGGATTACGGGCACCAAGGCGCATTATCAGCGTCAACTCTCAAGGGCTATCAAGCGCGCGCGTTACCTGTCGCTGCTGCCCTATACCGATAACCATTGATCTGCTGATCCAGCAGGAGAAAGAAAATGGAACTGATACTGCTTGAAAAAGTTCAAAATCTGGGCGACCTGGGCGACAAGGTCAACGTAAAGCCGGGCTACGGGCGGAACTACCTCGTGCCCACGGGTAAAGCGGTTCCGGCCACGGCCGCAAATATCGCTGAATTCGAAGCACGGCGCAAGGAACTCGAGAAAGCGGCGCTGGCGAAGTTGTCCACCGCCGAGGAACGGCTTGCGGCCCTGGAAGGTTTTGAAGTCACTCTCACGGCGAACGCCAGTGAAGAAGGCAAACTTTTCGGTTCGATCGGCCCGCGCGAGATTGCCATTGCGGTTACCGAGAAGGGAATCGAATTGTCCAAGTCCGAGGTCATCATGGGCGAGGGCCCGATCCGCTATACTGGTGAGAACGAAGTCCTGGTTCATCTGCATGCAGATGTAGAAACCGGGATAAAGGTTATCGTCAACCCCGAATAAGCTATTGCTTACAGGCCCCGAGGAATGCCAACCCCCAAGCTCGCTACCGTTGAAAATCTGAAAGTTCCACCTCACTCGGTTGAGGGCGAACAGGCGGTACTGGGGGGTTTGCTATTGGCGCCCCGGGCTTTCGACCAGGTTGCGGATGTCATCACGGAAGAGGATTTCTACCGTGAAGACCACCGCCTGATCTTCCGGGCCATTAACGAGCTGAGCAATCAGGCCAAGCCCTGTGATGCGGTCACCATTACCGAGTGGTTCGAATCCCATGGGCTGGTCGAGCAAGTAGACGGTGGCGCCTATATCAGCCAATTGGCGTCAAGCACCCCCAGCGCGGCCAACGTCAAGGCATATGCTGAGATCGTTCGCGAAAAGTCCATTCTGCGCCAATTGATCGATGTGGGCGCGGAAATCACCTCCAGTTCGTTTTCATCCGACGGCCGCAACAGCCGAGAATTGCTGGAGGAAGCCGAGCGCAGGGTGTTCGCCATCGCAGACCAGGGCATGCGCACCGGTTCCAGTTTCGTTACCGTGCAGACCGCGCTCAAGGAAGCGATCGAGAAGCTACAGGAACTGGCGGAGCACGAAGGGGATATCACCGGTATCCACACCGGTTTCAAGGACCTTGACGAAAAGACCGCCGGCCTGCAGGACTCCGACCTGATCATCGTCGCCGGCCGCCCGGCCATGGGTAAAACCACTCTGGCCATGAACATGGCGGAAAACGCTGCCATCAAGCATGATATTCCGGTCGCCATTTTCAGCATGGAAATGTCCTCCCAGCAGCTGGTGAGAAGGATGTTTTCCTCCCTCGGGCAGATCGACCAGACACGCCTGAGAACCGGCAGCCTGGATGACCTGGACTGGCCGAAACTGACTTCGGCGATGAACCTGTTGCACAAAAGCAAGATTTTCATCGACGAAACCCCTTCGTTATCACCGGCGGAACTTAGGGCGCGCGCCCGCAGGCTGAAACGCGAACACGATATCGGCATGATCGTCGTGGACTATCTGCAATTGATGGCCGTGCCGGGGTCCAGTGAAAACCGGGCCACGGAAATCGCGGAGATTTCACGTTCACTCAAGGCCATCGCCAAGGAACTGCACATACCCGTGGTTGCGCTGTCCCAGCTCAATCGCGCGCTGGAGCAGCGCCCGAACAAGCGCCCGGTCATGGCCGACCTGAGGGAATCAGGCGCCATCGAGCAGGATGCGGACCTGATCGTCTTCATCTACCGCGATGAGGTCTACAACGAAGAGTCACCTGAAAAAGGCAAGGCGGAAATCATCATTGGCAAGCACCGCAATGGTCCGACGGGGACCGTGGTGCTGACTTTCCAGGGGCAGTGGCTACGCTTTATGAATTTTGCCCCGGAGCATGCCTACCCCTCGATGCACGAGTAGGTTCCCATTGCCGAAGGTTCCGCAGGTCAGGCATTTTTAATCGATCTGATCCGTTAGTTCGTATTTCCGCAAATATCCACGCAGCTGGTGATAGGTCATGCCCAGGAATTCGGCGGTTTTTTTCTGGTTGAAGCGGCATTGCTCCAGCGCGTCTTTCAACAGGCTGATTTCGATTTGCTGAATGTGTTCCTTGAAGTCATAGGCATCCCGGGGCAGGTCGGTCGCGACATCGGCAGGCCTGTCATCCGCTTTTCCTCCCGGCCGCCAGGGCGACTCAAAGGGATCGAAATTTATTTCTGAGATGGCCTCATCGTTACCGAGCGCGGTATAGACAGCGCGCTCGACAACATTCTTCAGCTCACGCACATTCCCCGGCCAGGCATAATCCATCAGCAGGTCTTTGGCCACATCGCTGAATCCTTCGAACAATTCCAGTCCCAGCTCGCCCGACATCTTGACCGCAAAATGGTCGGCCAGGGGCATGATGTCCTCCTGGCGTTCACGCAGGGGGGGCAGGGTAATCACGTCAAACGCCAGGCGGTCGAGCAGGTCGGCGCGAAACTTACCCTGTTCGGCCAGGGCAGGAAGGTCTTCGTTGGTTGCGCCGATGATGCGAACGTCGGTTTTAATCGTGTCATTGCCGCCAACGCGTTCCAGTTCCCCGTATTCGATCACGCGCAGCACTTTTTCCTGTACCCGTTCTGAGGTATTGGACAGCTCATCGAGGAACAGACTGCCTTCGTTGGCCAGCTCAAAACGCCCCAGGCGCCGGCGTGTTGCCCCGGTAAAAGAGCCGGCTTCGTGGCCGAACAATTCGGTTTCCAGCAACGACTCGGCCAGCGCCGCGCAATTGAGCTTGACGAAAGGGCGGTCCCAGCGGGGCGACAGGTAATGGATACGTGCAGCAACCAGTTCCTTGCCGGTGCCGCGCTCACCAATCACCAGCACCGGCCGGTTGAGCTGAGCAACCCGGGAAACGCGCTCGAGTACCTCGAGAAAAACAGGCGATTCGCCGATCAGTGGTTGTTCCTGCAAGCGGTTCATCTACCCTCAATATACGTTTGACACCCTGACATTGTAAGAAAAACCACCCGCCCGCGATATGGGCTGGAGGTCACGGGCCCAATCTGTCAAAGTTAACCCCCAAACTAAACGTAGTGCTGTCACTGACAGCACGGTCGAATATAAGAATGGCAAAGACGAAGAATGAATACGAGTGCACCGCCTGCGGTGCACGGCTTACCAAGTGGGCAGGGCAGTGTCCGGAGTGCAGGGATTGGAACTGCATTATCGAGACGGTTGCGCAAACCAGGCCAGGCCGCTTCGGTGGCTATTCCGGACAGCTCAGCAACGAAATCCGGAACCTCTCGGCGGTGGGCCAGTCGTCGGTCGACCGCCTTTCGGTTGGCGTAGGCGAACTGGACCGGGTACTGGGCGGCGGTATTGTGCCCGGCTCGGTCATTCTGCTGGGCGGTGACCCGGGAATCGGTAAATCCACCCTGCTGATCCAGTTGGTCGCAGCGCTGGCGGAGCGGGTTCCCGGCCTGTACATCACTGGTGAGGAGTCGCTCGAACAACTCGGCATGCGGGCCCGGCGCCTGGAGTTGTCGCTGGATGGCATCCGCTGCCTGACCGAAACCTCCATCGAGCAGATCCTGGGACACGCCAACAGCGAAAAGCCCCGGCTGATGGTCATCGATTCAATCCAGACGGTGTACACCGAGGCACTCGCCTCCGCGCCGGGCTCGGTTGCTCAGATTCGAGAATCGGCAGCGGCTCTGGTGCGCTGGGCCAAGGAAAACCACTGTTGCGTGATTCTGGTCGGTCACGTCACCAAGGAGGGCGCCCTGGCGGGTCCGCGTGTGCTCGAGCACATGGTGGACTCGGTACTTTATTTTGAAAGCGACGGAGGCAGCCGCTTCCGGGTGGTCCGCGCCATCAAAAACCGCTTTGGAGCAGTTAACGAACTGGGCATGTTCGCCATGACCGGCAAGGGGCTCAAGGAGGTCAAGAACCCCTCCGCCATTTTTCTGTCGGGGCACGACAAGCCGGTTGCCGGAAGCGTCATCACCGTGGTCAGGGAAGGGACCCGGCCCATCCTGCTCGAAGTGCAGGCGCTGGTCGACCTAAGCCACCTGAACAACCCCCGGCGAGTCGCATTGGGCCTGGAGCACAACCGCCTGGCCATGATGCTGGCGGTCATGCACCGCCACGGCGGCGTCTCGCTGGCGGATCATGATGTATTCATCAACGTGGTCGGCGGCATCCGTGTCAGCGAAACAGGCGCCGATCTGCCGATGCTGCTGGCCCTGTATTCCAGTTTTCGTGACAAGCCGTTGCCGGACCGGATGATCTGTTTTGGCGAAGTCGGGCTGTCCGGTGAAATCCGCCCGGTGACGGACGGCGAACCGCGTTTACGGGAAGCAGCCGGCCATGGCTTTACAACGGCGCTGGTACCGGCAGCCAATGCGCCACGCAAGCCGCTGAAAGGAATGAAAATCGTGCCATTACGGCATGTTTCAGAAGCGCTGGAAAAATTGCCTACTCACTAGTGGGCTGCGGTTTAACCAGGACTTTACAGATCACATTGTCCTTGATTTCCAGGATGGTCATGATGTGCGGGCCAATTTTCAGGCTGGCCTTGCCGGATGGAATTTCACCCAGTTCTTCCAGCAGCAGCCCGTTCAGCGTGCTGACTTCATCCTCGGGCAGGCCCCAATCCATGTTGCGGTTCAGCGTGCGCAGCGTGGCGACACCGTCGACCAGGTAATTGCCGTCATCCAGTAGCTGTATATCTCGTGACTTGGCGCGGCTTTCCGCGGTGTATTCGCCAACGATTTCCTCGAGGATATCGTCCAGTGTCACCAGGCCCTGGATGTCACCGTACTCATCCACCACCAGGCCCATGCGCCGTTCCCTGCGCTGAAACTCCAGCAGTTGCTGGGTCAGGGCGGTCCCTTCCGGGATGAAGTAGGGTCGTCTGACTGCGCGCTTCAGATCCTTGAAGCTCAAGCCGCCGTGCGCGAGCTTGGCAATCACGGCGCGGATGTGCAGCAACCCTTCAACCTGGTCGACGGTTTCCCGATACACCGGCATTCGCGTATACAGCGTTTGCGTCAGCTGGTTCAGGATGTCGTCCCAGTCGTCGTCGAGATCGATTCCGACGATGTCCTGGCGCGGAATCATGACGTCTTCCACCGTGGCCTGCTCCAGGTCTAGGATGTTGACCAGCATGCGTTGATGCTCATCCGGAATTCGTTCGCCGCCTTCCTTGACCAGCGTTCTGAGTTCTTCCTGGTTGAGGTGTTCAATCAGGTCAATACGGGTGCGCACCTTGAAGGGTTTCAGCACCAGGTTGGCCAGTCCATTGACCATCCAGACAATAGGGGAGAGCACCTTGAGCAGCACGAACAAGACGTAGGAAGCCGGGAACGCGATGCGTTCCGGGTGGACCGCGGCAACTGTTTTAGGCGCTACTTCCGCGAAGATCAGGATAACGATGGTCAGTGCCAGGGAAGCGATCCACACCCCGCTGGTGCCGAACAGGCGGATGCCGATGACCGTGGCGATGGAGGCAGCCAGGATATTGACCAGGTTGTTTCCGAGCAAGATCAAGCCGATCAGCCGGTCGGGTTTCTTGAGCAGTTTTTGCGCCAGCTTGGCGCCGCCATGGCCCTTGTTGGCCAGGTGGCGCAAGCGGTACTTGTTGATCGCCATCAATCCGGTTTCCGAGCTCGAGAAAAACCCGGACAGCAGGATCAGGACCAGCAGGGAGATATAAAGACTGCCCAGTGCAACTTCTTCCATCGATCAGGACTGCCAGCTCTTGCCGAGAATAATTTCCAGCACCAGCTTGGTGCCAAAATAGGACAGCAACAACAACACGATGCCGGCCAGTGTCATGCGCACCGCCAGGCTGCCCCGCCAGCCATAGCGCCAGCGCCCGAACAGCAGTATGCCGAACACCAGCCAGGCCATGATGGACAGAATGGTTTTATGAACCAGGTGCTGGGCAAAGATATCGCTGATGAATACCAGGCCGGACAGCAGGGAAACCGTCAGCAGCAGGAAGCCTGCGCCAATCAGCTTGAACAGCAGGTCTTCGAGCACTTCCAGCGCAGGCAAGGTTCGTACCAGCGGGCTCAGGCGATGGTTACGCAGGAAATGATCAATGATGAAAACGAAAAATGCATACACGCCGGCGATGCTGAGCAAGCCAAAGGCGAGTACGGAGCTGATGATGTGTATGGCCGTGCCGGTGGACGCCTCGTTCAGTGGAATCGGGTCATGCGGCAAAATCCATTCGAGCAACAGGATGGCGGCGGCTATCGGCAGAGCCACCATGCCCGCCGCATAAAGAGTTTTGCGCGTCAGGGTAGAGGTGATCAGCAATAACAGGATGACCAGCGCGCAAAGCGACATCAGGTGGGGGAGGCTGACATCGGGCACGTCCTGGCCCAACCAGTGGCTGACCTGGGCGCCTGCGTGAAACACTACTCCGGCTATCGCGAGAGCCAGGGAAAGGTTTCTCCAATTGTCTGATTGCTTCCTGACTGATTGATAAAGCAGGGCAGCAGCCACAACATAACAGGCAGTCGCCAGGATCAGTGGAATATCGTGAGTCATTTTGTTCCGCTAATCGTATTATTCTGGGGCTATAATACCTGAGTAATCAGCCTCTGGTTACAATACGTATCGATAGATCGATAACTCTTCTGTTTTCGGAGTGATTCATGTTTGAAAATCTGACGGAGCGCCTGTCCCGCACGGTGCACCAATTGCGCGGCAAGGGCCGCCTGACCGAGGATGGCATCAGGGCCACCCTGCGCGAAGTCCGCATTGCTTTACTGGAAGCTGACGTGGCTTTACCGGTGGTGCAGACATTCATAGCCGAAGTGCGCGAAAAAGCGCTGGGCCAGGAGGTCCTCAAAAGCCTGACTCCGGGCCAGGCCATGGTCAAGCTGGTTCACGACGAACTGGTTCAGATCATGGGTGTTCAGAACGAAGCGCTGGACCTGCGGGCCCAGCCGCCGGTAGCCGTCCTGATGGCCGGCCTGCAGGGCTCGGGTAAAACCACCACCACCGCCAAGCTGGCGCGCCTGCTCATAGAGCAGGAGAAAAAACGGGTCATGGTCGTCAGTTGCGACGTCTACCGCCCGGCCGCCATTGAACAGCTAAAAACCCTGGCCGGGCAGGTGGGGGCCATTTTCCAGCCTTCGTCGGTCGATCAGAAGCCGGCCGATATCGCCCGGGAAGCGCTGGCGGAGGCACGCCGGCAGATGTGCGATATCGTGCTGGTCGATACGGCCGGCCGCTTGCATATCGATGACAGCATGATGGCCGAGATTCGTGACATTCACGCGGTCATCAACCCCCACGAAACCCTGTTTGTGGTGGATGCCATGACCGGTCAGGATGCGGCGAATACAGCGGCAGCGTTCAATGAAGCGCTCCCCCTGACCGGTATTGTGTTGACCAAGACCGATGGCGACGCCCGTGGCGGCGCGGCTTTGTCGGTCCGTCATATCACCGGTAAACCGGTCAAGTTTCTGGGCTCCGGCGAGAAGACCGATGCGCTGCAGCCCTTCCATCCCGAGCGGGTCGCTTCGCGGATTCTGGGCATGGGTGATGTGCTCTCGCTGGTGGAAGAGGTGCACCGCAAGGTGGACCAGGAAGAGGCTGAGAAACTGGTCGGTAAAATCCGTCGCGGCAAGGGCTTCAACCTGGAAGATTTCAAAGCCCAGCTGCTGCAGATGGAAAACATGGGCGGGCTCGGCGGGCTGGTGGATAAACTGCCCGGTATGAGCAATATCCCCGACCAGGTGAAATCACAGGTCGGCGACCGCCAGACCCGGCAGATGATTGCCATCATCAATTCCATGACTCCCCACGAGCGCCGCTTTCCGGACATGATCCGCGGCTCCCGCAAAAAGCGAATCGCAAACGGTTCGGGCACCCAAATCCAGGCAGTGAATCGTTTGCTCAAGCAGCATAACCAGATGCAGAGAATGATGAAGAAGATGGGCAAGGGCGGTATGGCTAAAATGATGCGCAAGATGGGGAGCATGCAGGGCCAGATGCCCGGCGGTAAATTCCCCGGCGGCAAGATGCCGTTCTGAGAACCGGGTCATGAGCGGCACATCGAGAAGACAATTTCTGACGGCCGGCTTGCTGGGCGCGGGTTCCATTTCCCTGGGTCTGCTTGCCTACGCCAGGCACCAGGCAGCCGCGGACGAAGCAAGGATTCCTGAACTCATGGGCCCGCTGGGCGTGGTTGAAGATGAGGCTACCGGGCTGCCCCTGCTGCGGCTGCCGGAAGGTTTCCGTTACCAATCCATGTCCTGGGCCGGCAGCAGGCTGCATGACGGGCACAGGGTGCCGGGCGCGGCCGACGGCATGGGTGTCGTGCGCCAGGAAGGCGACCGGATCACCCTGGTGCGCAACCATGAATTACAGGGCAGTTCAGGCGCATTCGGTTCAGCGAATACTGCCTACGACGTGACAGCGGGGGGCACCACCACGCTGGTGTTCGACGCCGGCAGGGAAGAACTGGTGGATTCCCGGGTCAGCCTGAACGGCACGCTCTACAACTGCGGCGGGGGCGTCACGCCCTGGGGGACCTGGCTCAGCTGTGAAGAATCGGTGTTTAACCCCGAGATGGCGCATCTGGCGCCACCGCGAAAGCAGGCATTCTGGCAAACGGCCGGTGCGCGTAAAGCGCACGGTTACGTGTTCGAAGTTCCGGCCACCGGAGTGGCTCAACCGGCGCCGATACTCGAGATGGGACAGTTCTATCACGAAGCCGTGGTGATTGATCCGGTCTCCGGCATGGCCTACATGACCGAAGATACCGGGCCAAAAGCGGGATTTTACCGCTTCATTCCGAATACTGCCGGCAATCTGCACGCCGGCGGGCGGTTGCAGATGATGAAAGTGCTTGACCGCCCGGACATGACGGATTACCTGCAGTTATTACAGCAAATGGACGTGGAGTGGGTCGATATCCCGGACCCGACGGCAGGCCTGGTGAAGGGCCACCCCAACGGTAACGGCGTGGTCAGCCAGGGGATTGCTGCGGGCGGCTCGGCTTTTGTCGCTCTCGAGGGCTGTGCCATTTCCGACGGGCGGGTGTATTTCACTTCCAAGCTCGGCGGCAAGGCCATGGCGGGCTATATTTATGAGTATGATCCTGCGCGCGAAAAAATATGGCTGGTTTATGAATCAGCCGACCATGCCCTGTTTTCGGGCCCGGACAATGTGGTCGTCAGCCCCCGCGGCAGCCTGGTGATTTGCGAAGATCGGCTGACCCGGCAAAAAGCCGCGCAGAATGTGGCAGGTCTCACCCGCAAGGGTGAGTTATTCCGGTTTTGCCAGATCAACCCCGATCTCAAGGGGAGTCACGGCGGCCACGACCTGGCCCTTACGGCCCTGAGCAGCGAATGGGCAGGGGCGACTTTTTCCGAAGACGGCGAGTGGATGTTTATCAATATCTATAACCCCGGCGTCACCCTGGCCGTTACCGGCCCCTGGCAGGAAGGCTTCATCTAGAGAATTACGTTTCTTTTAAATCAACCATTTGTTTTCTTTTGGTGAAAAGAAGGGTAAAATGGGTGGTTTGCTAGGATTCAACTGGAACCAATTACCATGGTCAAAATCAGAATGTCACGCGGCGGCGCGAAGAAGAAACCTTTTTACCACATCGTGGTAACGGACAGCCGTAGGGCGCGCGATGGCCGCAATATAGAACGGCTCGGGTTTTTCAACCCGGTGGCGCGCGGCCAGGAAGAGCGTCTGCGTCTTGACCTGGAGCGTGTCGATTACTGGACAGGTGTGGGTGCGCAGGTCAGCGACCGCGTAAAAACGCTGGTGTCCGAGGCGCGTTCAGCAGCTTCCTGAAAAACGGGATAAACGCCTGGACGGATGAAGTTGTGAATCAAGTGGCCTCGGAACGTAAAATCGTCCCGCTTGGCCAGATTTCCGGAATTCATGGAGTCAGGGGCTGGGTGAAAATCCATTCCCAGACAGAACCCCGGGAAGCCATATTTGAATATCAACCCTGGCTGCACGGCGAATCACTCGAAGAAATTCGCGTCAGGCAGAGTAAAAAGCACGGCAATAAACTGATCGCCCTGCTTGAAGACGTTGATGATCGCGAACAGGCCCAGAGCCTGATCGGTACACCGATAGCCGTTTATCGCGATCAGTTCCCGGACCTGCCGGGCGGCGAGTTTTACTGGACAGACCTGGTGGGTTTGTCGGTGCAGCTCGAAGACGGCAAAGATTTGGGAAAGATTGAAAAGATGCTGGCCACCGGGGCCAACGACGTGATGGTGGTCCGGGGCGACAGGGAGCGGTTGATTCCCTACGTGATGAACCAGTACGTGAAAAAAGTAGACCTGGAAGAGGCCCTGGTCGTGGTTGACTGGGACCCGGATTTTTGAGTGATGAAAATAACCGTCATCACCCTGTTTCCGGAAGCGTTCAGGTCGCTGGTAGGTCTGGGGGTTACCGGCCGTGCAATTGAAGACGGCAAGGTGACGCTGGAGCTGCTGAATCCGCGGGATTTTGCGCGGGACAGGCACCGCACGGTGGACGACCGGCCTTATGGCGGTGGACCCGGGATGGTGATGGCGGTTGAACCGCTGCGCAGCACGATCAGGGCTGCCAGGGAACAGTCCGGCGGGGCGAAAGTCAGCCTGCTGAGCCCGCAAGGCCGGCCATTGGACCAGGCTGCGGTCAGCGAACTGGCCAGGCGACAGGAGCTGATCCTGGTTTGCGGCCGGTACGAAGGCATCGACGAACGCTTGATCGAGCTGGAAATTGACGAGGAATGGTCGCTGGGAGACTACGTCCTCAGTGGCGGGGAACTCGCCGCGGCGGTTGTTGTTGACGCCGTCTTACGCCTGCAGCCGGGCGTGCTCGGAGACGGGCAATCGGCCGAGCAGGATTCGTTCACGGACGGTTTGCTGGACTGCCAGCACTATACCCGCCCGGAACAGTTGGAAGGCTTATCGGTGCCACCGGTGTTATTATCCGGCGACCACGGAGCCATCGAGCAGTGGAGAAAGAAGCAGTCCCTGGGGCGAACCTGGCTGAGAAGGCCGGATTTACTCGAAGGGCTGGAACTGGACAGGGAATCAGAAGCGTTACTGGCCGAGTTCAAGGCGGAACACCGAAACCGGGAAGGCCGGTAAGCTGAAATTGAATGACAGAAAGGATCGGGACAATGACGAACATCATCGACGAAATCAATGCGGAACAGTTGAACAACGACTTACCGGAGTTCGCACCGGGCGACACCATCGTGGTCAATGTGAAAGTTAAGGAAGGTAACCGTGAACGCCTGCAGGCCTTTGAAGGGGTCTGCATCGCAATTCGCAACCGTGGCCTGAATTCGGCATTCACGGTGCGGAAAACCTCTCACGGCACCGGCGTGGAGCGTGTTTTTCAGACACACAGCCCGCTGATTGACTCCATCAAGGTCAAACGCCGTGGCGATGTCCGCCGCGCCAAACTGTACTTCCTGCGCGAGCGTGAGGGCAAGTCTGCACGCATCCGCGAAAAGCTCAGTTAAGGTTTCCGCAGGGAAACAGAAAAAACCCGCCAACCGGCGGGTTTTTTTTTGCCCGGACAACCCTTATCTACTGTGGCATCGAAACAAATCATTTAGCAGAGATATGAACGAAACAACGACAGTAGAAACCCATGCGTTCCAGGCGGAGACCCGCCAGGTTCTGCATTTAATGATCCATTCCCTGTATTCCAACAAGGAAATCTTCCTGCGCGAACTGGTCTCCAACGCCTCTGATGCGCTCGACCGCTTGCGCTTCGTCGCCATCGGCGACGATGCGGTGTACGAGGGCGACGGTGATTTACGGATTGAAATCGAAGCCGACGAGGAAGCAGGCACCTTAACGGTTCGCGACAATGGAATCGGCATGAACCGGGATGACGTGATGGAAAACATAGGAACCATCGCGAAATCGGGCACTAAAGCCTTCCTTGACCGCTTGTCCGGCGATGAAAAAGTCGACGCCCACCTGATCGGCCAGTTCGGCGTCGGTTTTTATTCCTCATTTATCGTGGCGGATAAAGTCACGGTGCGGACCCGCAAGGCCGGTGAAGAGGCCGGGGCGGGCGTGTGCTGGGAATCCGATGGCGGGGGAGAGTACTCGCTGGAGGCCATCGAGCGCGATACGCACGGCACGGAAGTGACCCTGCACCTGAAGGAGTCCGCGAAGGAGTTCCTTAGCCCCTGGAGTATCCGCTCTCTGGTCAGCCGCTATTCCGATCACATCGGTTTCCCGATCCGCATGCAGGAAAAGGGCGAGGACGAGACACTCGAGTGGCAGGACATCAACAAGGCCTCTGCGTTGTGGACACTGCCCAAAAACGAGATCAGCGACGAGGAATACCAGTCTTTTTACCAGTACCTGACACACGACATGGACAAGGCCATGTGTTGGGCACACAACAAGGTGGAAGGCAGTCAGAGCTACACGACCCTGTTGTACGTGCCCGAAACAGCGCCGATGGATCTCATGCTGCAACGCGATGAGCGCACCGGCTTGCGCCTCTACGTGAACCGCGTGTTCATCATGGACGCGGCCCAGCAGTTGTTACCGCACTACCTGCGCTTCATGCGCGGCGTGGTCGATTCCAATGATCTGCCGCTGAACGTTTCACGCGAACTGCTGCAGGAGAACGAGTTGTCGGGCAAGATCCGCTCGGCGGTCGTACGCCGCAGCCTCGACCTGATTGCAAAGATCGCCAAGGATGATACTGATCAGTACGAAAAATTCTGGAGCCAGTTTGGCGCCGTGCTCAAGGAGGGCGTGGTCGAGGATTTTGCCAACCGCGAGCGAATTGCCCCGTTACTGCGCTTTGCATCGACCCGGGGAGATGGTGACAAACATGTCGTCGACCTGGCCTCTTACGTCGAACGGATGCCGGAAGGGCAGGACGCTATTTATTACATCACCGCCGAAAATCACCAGGCGGCCAGCAACAGCCCGCACCTGGAGGTATTCCGCAAGAAAGGCATCGAAGTGCTGTTGATGTCGGACCGGGTAGACGAGTGGATGATGGCGTATTTCACCGAGTTCGAAGAGAAGCCATTTAAATCGGTCGCCAAGGGCGATATCGATCTGCACTCGGTCGGCAAGGACGGCAAAGCGGAAGACGAAACCGATGACCAGGCAGACGCTTCGGCCCTGGATTCAGATTTGCTGGAAAAGGTCAAAGAATCGCTGGGTGAGCATGTCAGTGAAGTGCGCAGCAGTCAGCGCCTGACCGATTCGGCCTCCTGCCTGGTGCTCGGCGACCAGGAAATGGCTCTGCACCTGCAGCGCCTGCTGGAGCAGGCCGGCCAGGACGTGCCGGACAGTCGCCCGGTGCTGGAGTTGAATCCGGATCACCCGTTGGTTGACAGGTTGGCAAACGAGACCGATGAAGGCCGCTTCGGCGACCTTGCGCAGGTGCTGTTCGAACAGGCCTTGTTGTCCGAAGGGGCCGCCCTGGCCGATCCTGCCGGATTCGTGCGCCGGGTGAATGACCTGATGCTGGGTAAGTGACCGAAAAAGTCCGCATCGACAAGTGGCTGTGGGCCGCGCGGTTTTTCAAGACCCGCGGCCTGGCCCGCGAAGCCATCAAGGGTGGCAAAGTGCAGCTCGGCGGCACGCGCGTCAAGCCCGGCCGCACACTGACGGCGGGTGACCGGCTGACAATCCGGCGTGGCGAAGACGAGTACGAAATTATCGTTAAGGATCTCGGCGACCGCCGCCTGTCCGCTTCACTGGCGCAGGAAAAGTACGAAGAGGATGAGAACTCCAGAGCACGCCGGGAAGCCGCGGCGGAACAGCGCAAGCTGGACCGCCAGGCCAGGGCGGACCGCCAGCGCCGTCCTGACAAGCGTCAACGGCGCCAGATCGTCAGCTTCACCAAGCGGTCTTAAAGCTCCTTGAGCTCGTAGATCAGGGCCAGCGCCTCCCTGGGCGTCAGGGTATCAGGATCGATTTCTTCAATTTTGCGGCGCAAGGCGCCATCCGCGGCTGTCGCTGGCTCTGAATCTTCATCAAGACAGGCTGGTTGATCGAATAAACCCAGTTGTGGTTCCTCCGCACGCTGTTGTTTTTCCAGCAGAGCGAGATGCTTCCTGGCCCGGTTCAGAATGGTGCGGGGAATGCCCGCCAGCGCCGCTACCTGCAAGCCGTAGCTCTGGCTGGCCGGGCCATGTTCGACGGAGTGCAAAAACACGATCCGGTCCTTGTGTTCGACCGCACGTAAATGAACGTTGGCGACAGAAGGTTCCTGTTCGGCGAGGTGGGTCAGCTCGAAATAATGCGTGGCGAACAGCGTGTAGGCCGAGACCTTGCGCGCCAGGTAGACAGCGCAGGCCCAGGCCAGGGCCAGGCCGTCATAGGTGCTGGTGCCGCGGCCGATTTCATCCATCAGCACGAGGCTGTTGGCGGTGGCATTGTGCAGAATATTGGCCGTCTCCGACATTTCCACCATGAAGGTGGAGCGCCCGCGCGCCAGGTCGTCACCGGCGCCGATTCGAGTAAAGATCCGGTCGATAGGCCCGATCACTGCGGACTTTGCCGGAACCCAGCTTCCGGCATGCGCCAGCAGCACGATCAGGGCGGTCTGGCGCATGTAGGTGGATTTGCCTCCCATGTTGGGCCCGGTAACGATCAGCATCCGGCGGTCGTCGTCGAGGCGGATGTCGTTGGGCGTGAACGGCTCATCCTGGATTTGTTCAACTACCGGGTGGCGCCCGCCGGTGATTTCCAGGCCATCCCGCCCGCTCATGTCCGGGCAAACCAGGTCCAGGCGTTCAGCCCGTTCAGCGAAAGCACACAGCACGTCCAGCCGGGAGAGCCGGGCGGCCATGTCCTGCAGCGGTTCGATTTCATCGAGCAGGCGCTGCAGCAGTTCGCCATAACAGAATTTTTCCCTTGCCAGCGCGCGTTCCCGGCTGGACAGCACCTGGTCCTCGAAGGTCTTGAGTTCCTCGGTGATGTAGCGCTCGGCGGATTTGAGGGTCTGTTTACGCGTGTACTCCACCGGCACCAGGTGCTGATGGGTGTGAGTGACTTCAATGTAGTAGCCATGCACCCGGTTGTAGCCCACTTTCAGGCTGGGAATGGCAGTGAGTTCCTTTTGCTCTTGCTCGTAATTAAGCAGGAATTCAGTGGCATTCCCCGACAGGGCCCTGAGCTCGTCCAGTTCGGCGTCGTAGCCGCCGGCAATCACGCCCCCGTCGCGAATCAACACCGGCGGTTCATCCACGATGGCGCGGATCAACAACTCATGGAGTTCGGGGAACGCGGGCAGGTCACCGATCGCGCTCTGCAGATCTTCGTCGCCGCTTCCCAGGATGGCCGCGAGCCGGGGCATGGCGCCCAGTGCGTGGCGCAGGGTGGTCAGGTCCCGCGGTCGCGCAGTGGCCAGCGCCACCCGTGACAGGATGCGCTCGACGTCGCCGATGCTGCGCAGTTCATCGCGGAATGCTTCATGCCGATGGCCGGCCAGCAGGGCGCCGATCGCGGCATGCCGCCGGGCCAGGGTTTCGCGATTGCGCAGGGGATTACCGATCCAGCGCCGCAGCAGGCGCCCGCCCATGGCGGTAACTGATGAATCCATGACGCCGATAAGGGTCGGGCCTTTCTCGCCGCCCAGGCTGGATTCAATTTCAAGGTTACGCCGGCTGATCGCGTCCAGGTGCAGAAACTCGCCGGCCTGTTCCAGCTGAACACCCCTGAGGTGGGGCAATGCCGTGCGCTGGGTTTCCTGAAGATAGTCAAGCAGCACGCCGGCAGCGGTGATGGCCAGCGGCAGGCCCGCGATACCGAAGCCGATCAGGTCGGAAGTCGCAAACTGCTCGCACAGCTGTTTTTCCGCCTGCTGCGCGTCGAATTTCCAGGGCGGCCGGCGCCGGATCCGCTCGTGGTTGCCGAAGGGTAATTCGACACCCTCTTCAATCAGTAATTCGGCTGGCTGCAGCCGTTCAAGCTGGGCCTCGACACCTTCCAGCGAATCCAGCATGCGCACCTGGAATCGCCCGGAGGCCAGCTCCAGCCAGGCCAGGGCTAGGTTTTGACCATTGCCCGCCAATGCGGCCAGCAGGTTTTCCTGGCGTGATTCCAGCAGGGCTTCCTCGGTAATGGTGCCCGGCGTTACCACGCGAACCACTTTGCGCTCCACCAGGCCCTTGCCGGGAACCGGCTCGCTGACCTGTTCGCAGATGGCCGCCGATTCACCCTGGCGCACCAGTCGCGCCAGGTAATTGTCGAGCGCATGGTAGGGTACACCCGCCATCGGGATGGGCGCGCCGCCGGATTCACCGCGCGTGGTCAGGGTGATGTCCAGTAATTTGGCCGCGCGCTTCGCGTCGTCGAAAAACAACTCGTAGAAATCGCCCATGCGAAACAGCAGCAGGGTTTCCGGAAATTCCGATTTGATGCTGAAATACTGCTGCATCAGGGGGGTATGGCGAGGCTTTTTCGTTCCGGTCTTGAGCGGGGCTGGAGAAGACATCGGGAGCAGTGTAACGTAATGTCTATCTCTGCCCAAAGACCGAAACCGGAATCGAGCATTTACAGGTGGAAAATTTTTCAATTCCCAAAGATACCGAGTTCGAGGAACTCGTACATGCCCTGGCCGGCCGGCTGAACGGCAGGAGTTGGAAGCTGGCTACAGCCGAGTCCTGTACCGGTGGCTGGATCGCCAAGTGCTGCACCGACCTGGCAGGCAGTTCCAGCTGGTTCGAGCGCGGCTTCGTGACCTACAGCAACGAGGCCAAGACGGAACTGCTGGGGGTTGACCCTGCAATCCTGCAAGCGGAAGGCGCCGTTAGCGCAACGGTGGCCCTGCAGATGGTCGAAGGCGCAAGGCGATTCTCGGGCGTGGATGTCGCAGTGGCCGTGACGGGTGTCGCCGGCCCTGCTGGCGGTACAGACGATAAACCCATTGGCACGGTCTGGTTCGGCTGGATCGTCAAAGGGGGTGTGCCCGATGCCGAAGTCCTGCACTTTACCGGTGACCGGGATGCGGTTCGCAGGCAGACTGTGGCCCATGCACTGCGGGGCTTGCTCGATCGCGTGTGAGTAAGCCACCAACCCATCGCCTGTTTTTCGCACTGAACCCCGACGACCGGGTCCGTAGCCGGGTCCAGGAGTTTCAGAAGCACCTGGATACCGGGGGCAGGGCGGTGCCAGCACCAAATTTTCACGTCACCCTGGCCTTCCTGGGCATGCAACCACCCGACCTGATCCCGCCGGTGCGTAAAATTGCCTCGCAACTCGCTTTTGAACCCTGCCGGCTCACGCTGGACAGCATCGGCCACTTTCGCCAGGCCGGCGTGTTGTGGCTCGGAACGAAACAGGTTCCACCCCAGCTGCAGGAATTTCAGCACGCACTGGTGGACAGGCTGCTCAGGGCTGAAATCGGCTATGACCGCAAGCCCTGGAAATTTCACCTGACGCTTTATCGCAAAATGAGAAAGCAGCCCCCGATAATAGAGCCCGTGAACATCGAGTGGGCACTGAACGGCTTTAGCCTGATCGAATCGGTCAGCGTGAATCGTGGCGTTGAATACCACTCTATCGGGCACTGGGAAGCACAATCCAGGGCAGGATATCGATGAGCTGCGTAAGAAATTTACCCGCACCATCGAATTGGGCTGAAGCAGCACTTTGGGCTGTGTCATAATTGCCGGAAATATGCGCCGAAGGCGCTGAGCAAAAAATACGGAGAGGAACATGGACGACAACAGGAAACAGGCCTTAACGGCAGCCCTTCAGCAGATCGAACGTCAGTTTGGCAAAGGCGCCATCATGCGCCTGGGCGATGGCAGCGCCGCCAATGACATCGGCGTGGTTTCTACCGGCTCGATCACCCTTGATCTTGCACTGGGCATCGGCGGATTACCGCGGGGTCGGGTAGTAGAAATTTATGGGCCGGAATCCAGCGGCAAAACCACCATGACGCTGCACGCCATCGCTGAATGTCAAAAAGCCGGCGGTACCGCAGCCTTCGTCGATGCCGAGCACGCCCTGGACCCGTCTTACGCGGAAAAACTCGGCGTCAATGTCGAAGATTTACTGGTTTCCCAGCCCGACACCGGTGAGCAAGCCCTGGAAATTACCGACATGCTGGTACGTTCCGGCGCCGTCGACATGGTGGTGATCGATTCGGTGGCTGCGCTCACACCTAAGGCTGAAATTGAAGGCGATATGGGTGATTCACACGTCGGTCTGCAGGCCAGGCTGATGTCACAGGCTTTGCGCAAGCTGACCGGCAACATCAAGCGTTCCAACTGCATGGTGGTCTTCATCAACCAAATCCGCATGAAGATCGGTGTGATGTTCGGCAGCCCGGAAACCACTTCCGGTGGCAATGCCCTGAAGTTTTATGCCTCCGTGCGCCTCGATATTCGCCGCATCGGCGCGATCAAGAGAGGCGATGAAGTGGTCGGCAACCAGACCCGGGTCAAGGTGGTGAAAAACAAGGTGGCGCCGCCGTTCAAGCAGGCAGAGTTCGAAATCCTGTATGGCGAGGGTGTTTCACGCGAGGGCGAGCTGATCGAACTGGGCGTCAAACACGGTTTTGTCGACAAGGCCGGCGCCTGGTACAGCTACCAGGGTGACCGTATCGGCCAGGGCAAGGATAACGTTCGCCAATTCCTGAAGAAAAACCCGGATATAGCCGATGCCATCGACAAGCAGGTGCGGGAAGAACTGATGCCTTCAAAACAGCCGGATGAGGCCATTGAAGAGCCCATTGCCGAGTAGGCTTTGAACACGGCAAGAGACGAAGCGCCCTCACCGAATGAGATGAGGGCGTTTGCTTATCGGCTGTTGGGCCGGCGCGAATACAGCGCGTTCGAACTGGGCCAGCGAATCCGCCAGAAATGGCCCGATGCCGAGGGTGCGGAGGAACTGGTCGCCGCCCTGGCCGAGGAAAATCTGCTTTCCGACGAACGATTTACCGAGTCTTTTGTACGCTCACGGTTGCGACGTTACCAGGGTCCCCTCAAGATCAGGGCCGCTATCCGTTCCAAAGGCGTGGATGATGGCCTGGTAAACTGCGAACTCGATTCGCACGCGCATGAATGGACACCCCTGGCCAGGGAATGGCTGGAAGGGCAGCACCAGGGCCCGATCGACTTCGAGCTGAAGAAAAAATTCTACCGCCGGCTGGTCAGCCGCGGCTTCACCCACGACCAGGCCATGGATGCCCTCAACCAATCCCCACAACGCTGATCACTCTGTGGGAGCGGACGCGCGGTAGCGCTCGTGGCACCAGGTATTTATCGCGGGCCATGCCCGCTCCTGCAGCCCATTTTGTTTCTCAACAAACCTTGGATTCGGTACACTCCGCTATCACATTGTGAATATTGTAAATGAAGGGTTTGGGGCCAGGCAGAGAGATGGGAATGGACAACAATTCAGGGACGGTAAAAACCACCGCTGAGATTCGCAGGGACTTTCTCGATTTTTTCGCTGCCAGGGGACACCAGGAAGTCGCTTCCAGCCCGCTGGTGCCGGCCAATGACCCGACCCTGCTGTTCACCAATGCCGGCATGGTGCAGTTCAAGGATGTGTTCCTGGGTGCGGAAAAACGAAAATACCAGACGGCAGCCACATCCCAGCGCTGTGTACGCGCCGGCGGCAAGCACAACGACCTCGACCAGGTCGGTTATACGGCCCGTCACCACACCTTCTTCGAAATGTTGGGTAATTTCAGCTTTGGCGACTATTTCAAGGAAGACGCCATCCGCTATGCCTGGGAACTGCTCACGCAGGTGTATGGCCTGGAGCCCGACCGCCTCTGGGTGACCGTTTACGAGACCGATGACGAGGCTTTCGACATCTGGACCTGTGAGATCGGCGTGCCGGCGGAACGGGTGATCCGAATTGGCGACAAACCCGGCGGCGCCAAATACGAGAGCGACAATTTCTGGGCCATGGGTGATACCGGCCCCTGCGGTCCCTGCACCGAGATTTTCTATGACCACGGTCCGGATGTGGAAGGCGGCCCCCCCGGTTCACCGGATGAAGACGGCGACCGCTATATCGAGATCTGGAATCTGGTGTTCATGCAGTTCGACCGGGCCGCGGACGGAACCATGAACCCCTTGCCAAAGCCCTGTGTCGATACCGGCATGGGCCTGGAACGGCTGGCGGCGGTTCTGCAGCACCATCACAGCAATTACCGGATCGATCTGTTCCGGGCCCTGACCGCAGCGGCCGCTGAACTGACCGGCTGCAAAGACCAGGATAATGCCTCCCTGAACGTGATCGCCGATCACATTCGCGCCTGCGCGTTCCTGATCGCCGATGGCGTGGTTCCCTCCCGGGATGGCCGCGGCTACGTTCTGCGCCGCATCATCCGGCGGGCGATTCGTCACGGCTACAAGCTGGGCATGAAAAAGCCGTTTTTCTACAACATGGTTGGGCCACTGGCCGAACAGATGGGGGACGCCTACCCCGAGCTCCGGGAAAAAGAGGCGTTGATCGCCACCACCCTGCTGGAGGAGGAAGAGCGCTTTGCACGGACTCTGGATACCGGCATGGGCATCCTGAAAAACGTCATGCTGAAGGCGGCGGAAGACGGTGACAGCCAGATCGGCGGCGAAACCGCCTTTTTGCTTTACGACACCTATGGTTTTCCACTGGACCTGACCCAGGATATTGCCCGGGAGAACGCGCTCTCAGTCGATGAAGGCGGGTTCAACGAGGAAATGGCGAAGCAGCAGGAGCGCGGCCGCTCGGCCGGCAAATTTACCCAGCAGGCCCAGATTTCAACCGGGGCGATTAAAAAATTGTCGCCGACGGTTTTTCTGGGCTATGAGGAACAGGAAACGGCAGATGCGCGTATTGACGCGATCCTGCTGGATGGCGAACAGGTTGACGAGCTGGCCGCGCCAGGGCAGGCGGTTCTGTTGCTCGACAAAACCCCGTTCTATGCTGAATCCGGCGGCCAGGTCGGCGATAGCGGAAGCATTCAGGCCGAGGGTGCTGAGTTCGAAGTGGTGGACACCATTAAAGTTGCGGGGGTCTTTCATGGCCACATCGGGCAGCTCAAAACCGGGCAGCTCAAAACGGGCGCTGTGGTGACGGCCCGAATCGACACCCAGCGCCGCCAGGCCATCGTATTGCATCACTCGGCGACTCATTTGCTGCATGCCGCCCTCAAACAAGTGTTGGGCGATCACGTCGAGCAACGCGGTTCCCTGGTCGCGCCGGACCACCTGCGTTTCGATTTCACACATCCACGCGCCGTGAGTGCAGACCAGCTGCGGGAAATAGAGCGCATTGTGAACGAAGAGATCCGGGTCAACCCGGCAGCCGACGTCCAGGTGATGGATTTCGATGATGCCCTGGAGACCGGCGCCACGGCCTTGTTCGGAGAAAAATACGGTGACCGCGTACGGGTGATTCAATTCGGCGGGTTTTCAGTTGAGCTATGCGGCGGAACACACGTCGCACGCATTGGTGACATTGGGCAGTTCAAGATCATCGAGGAGTCGGCCATTGCCGCCGGAATCCGGCGCATCGTGGCCGTCGCCGGTGAGGCGGCGGTCGAGAAGATCCAGTCGATGGACGAACAGCTCAAACAGCTGGGCCAGGTGCTCAAGGTAGCGCCGGATGCGATGGAAGACCGCCTCAGGCAGGTTCTGGACCGGGCCAAAACGCTGGAAAAAGAAGTAGAGGAACTCAAGTCGAAGATGGCCAGCGCCAGCGGCGATGAGCTGTTGGGTCAGGCACAGGAAATCAACGGCATCAAGGTGCTGGCGGCTCGCCTGGACGACGTCGATTCCAAATCACTGCGGGATACGGTGGATCGCCTAAAAGACCGCCTCGGCAGCTCTGTGGTGGTCATCGGCAGCGCAAATGACGGCAAGGTCAGGCTGGCCGCCGGAGTCACAAAAGATTTACTGACTCGGATTCAGGCTGGCAATCTGGTAAACTTCGTCGCACAACAAGTCGGTGGCAGGGGCGGAGGACGTCCCGATTTTGCCCAAGCCGGCGGGTCCCAGCCGGAAGAACTGGATGGGGCGCTGAGTTCAGTGCAACAATGGGTTGGCGAAAACAGCTGACCACGGTTGCCAGGAATGAAGGGAATTGTGCAATGGCGGCCAATGAAGGCCGGGCATTGCTTTTAATCGTCTCGCGGATGGTTTTGGCATAAGCGTAGAAGACAATAAAAGCGCGGATACATGAAGTGTCCGAAACCAAAGGAAGGTTATTATGCTTATATTGACAAGAAGGATTGGAGAGAAACTTGTCATCGGTGATAACGTCGTTGTCACCGTACTCGGAGTTAAAGGGAATCAGATTCGTATCGGTATCGAGGCGCCGCCCGAGGTACAGGTGCACCGGGAAGAAATTTACCAGCGAATTCTGAAGGAGCGTGCTGACGGGGCCGATGGGGCCGGAGCACCGACAGACGACCACTGAGTGAAACTGAATATTACGGTCGCCGGCTTTGTCGGCGAGTTTTCTATTCCAGTAACCCGCCCAAACGTATAAAATACCCGGTTCCGGAGAGGTGGCCGAGTGGCTGAAGGCGCTCCCCTGCTAAGGGAGTATGGGTTTAAAAAGCCCATCGAGGGTTCGAATCCCTCTCTCTCCGCCAGATATGTCCGTAAGGTATTGATAATGAAGCCCCTTATGCGAGGGGCTTTGTTTTGTCCCTACCTCTGTCCCTACTTATGATGGCTGCTTGTCGCAAGTTCGTGGCAGGTGCTTGTGAAACGCACCCCCCATACCCCCCGCACAGCAATCGAACCCCCGTTTAAATGCGGGTACCTGGTATGCGCTGGCTGCTTAACAATTTTGAGAATTTATTATAGAAGCGTGGCGCAGGCTAAAGACCGCCTTGTGTCTGAAAGCGGAACCTAATCATGTCTCCCAGCCAAGTGCTGCTATTTCTGCTTCCGGCCGTAAGCGGACTCTGAATTAACTTGTTTTTATTCTGACCCTCTAATTTACCTGGCTACCCTGAACAACGGCAGCGTACCCAGGAAGTCTTTCATCTCCACGATATCACCGTCTTCATCCAGCAATAGTCGTGGTGGATCGAATCGCTGGGTAAGGGGTGTCACCACCAGTATCGTTACCAGGCAGGCGATGAGACCCAGCATATCGCCAGCCAGGTTTGGCATGAAAATCGCGGCCAGCAACCAGGTCAGGAAGCCCGCGGCCATGGCCGCCAGGGTGCCGGTTCGGTTGGCGCTTTTCCAGTACACACCCGCGATAAACGGAATGACTACACTGACCAGGATTACGGAATTGGCATCCAGGATCAGGTCAAAGATAACCTGTACTTTCAGGGCAACGTAAATGGCAATTGAACCAAATACCGGTATCGATACACGTGTGGTCAGCAGTCGTAGTTTGTCGGTGGGACGCGGCTTGAACAATGGCAGCAAATTGGTACTGAAGATGCTGGCCGCCGCCAGCAGCGCGCTGTCGCAGGTACTCATAATTGCAGCCAACAGTGCGCCTACGAACAATGCGATGGCCACCGGGTGTAAATGATTCAGGGCCAATGTGGGAATTACCGTCTCGGGATCTTCCAAACCGGGCAGAGCAACGCTGGCGATGACGCCCAGCATGACCGGGATAAGGCCCAGGGTCAGGTAGCCGAAACCGGCGAGATAGAACGAGTTTTGCGCCACGCGTTCACTTTTTGCGGAAAAAGATCGTTGCAGCAGCGATTGCGAAGTGATGTCAGCCAGTCCGAATATCAGCCAGGCACGGAAATAGTTGAGCCAGATTTCACCGGTGTTTTCCAGCGGGATCATGCGAAATGTATGTTCCGGTAAACGCGGTGCAATGGCTCCCCATCCGCCCACATCGATCAGAACGATGACCAGCAAAACGACCAGTCCGATGGCGATGATCAGGATTTGTACAAAATCCGTTACGGCGACGGCCCACATACCACCGACAGACGTGTAGATAAAAATAATGACCGCCCCGCTAAGAATCCCCCAGACCAGTGGAACCCCGGTCAGGGTCTCAAATACATAGCCGAAGGCCACCAAAGTACCTGCTGTCCAACCGATACTGGAAGCAATGGAAGCGATTGCGGCAATAGTTGCCGCGGTTATGCCAAAGCGGTTCTCAAAAAATTCGATAAAGGTGACCAGGCGCAACCGGCGAAAAATGCGGGCAAAAAAGAAACCGACAACAAATAGTGCCAGGGCCCCGCCGAAGGGGTCGGCGATGATCCGCAGGAACCCGCCCTCGTAGGCCGCGCCGGCAGACCCCATCATGGCGCTGCCCCCAAACCAGGTGGCCATCAGGGTGGCTGCACATATCCAGATCGGCATACGTCTGCCGGCCACCATGAAATCCACCGAGGAATGGGCACGCTTCGCGACATATGCCCCAATGGCCAGCATAATCACCAGGTAAACGGCAACACCGGTGAAGATTGTGGCTTCAGTACTTATGGATTTCCCCGCCCATATGGCCTGATGACTGGTAGAGTTCATTAAAGACGCGATCGAACACTTCAAGTTCCTCGAGCTTTCCCATGCTGACGCGCAGGTAGTTCGGGTAGTGCTCAAAGCTGCCGCGGACAAGTACATTTCGCGTGGCCATCAGCTGTCGAAATTCAGTTGCATTCCGTCCAATGTCCGCGTAGACGAAATTGGTCTGGGATGCCAGCGGCTCGATGCCATTTTTTCGGAATGTCTCGTTGACCATCTCTCGCCCCTCGAAAATCTTCGCCCGGGAGATGTTGATGAATTCTTCGTCGGTATAGCTGGCCAGGGCTGCCGCCAGACCGACACCGTTTGGCCAGGCCATCACATGGCCTGCGATCGTTTGGGCGAGATCAGGACGTGCCATGCCATAGCCGACACGTAATCCCGCCATACCGAATATTTTCGAGAATGTGCGCATGACAACGACATTTTGTTCCTCGGAAACGAGGTCGACCACTGAGGTATATTGGGGTTTATCCGTAAGCTCGATGTAGGCTTCATCGACCAGAATTACTGCTCTGTTGCCAATCAACCGACAGAAGTCGCGGAGCATGTCACCGTCGAGAGTCATGCCGGTCGGATTATTCGGGTTGCAGATGTAAACGAGGCTGATCGAATCGTTCACGGCCGCCGCAATCGTCTCGAGGTCTATCGACATATCTTTCCTGAGCGGTACCCGCACTAATTCGACACCCATGCGCTGCGCGTAGTCCAAATGATCTGAATAAGTCAGTTCGGGGAGCAGTATTCTGCCTTTCTTACCCCATGCCACGAGCGCCGCCTGCAGGGCCTCGTTCGATCCGGACGAAAGGACCATGTTTTCGAGTCTGAGCCCGTTCCGGCGGGCAATCACTCTGAGAAGATCAGTCTCGATTGCCCCCGGGTAATAAGCGCCCAGGGCAGCTGCTTCCGCTGCAGCTTTCAGGGCGCCGGGGCTGGGACCATAGGGGTTTTCGTTGTAGCGAAGTGTGATCACGCCCGGCGGCGGCCCGAGTTGCACCGAAGCGGCCGGCGTGAATGCGAGGCTGACAGCACCGGCAAGCACGCCACGCATCAGATCGCGGCGACTGAGATGATTTGCCATTTTCTGGACCTCCTGATTGCTCCGTGGCTAAAAACCCCCGACGCCGGCTGGGTACGCCATCGCATCGCCTTCCGAGTGCCCGTGTTTCTCGACGTGCCGGATCGCGTCCTCCATAATCTGTAGCCCTTTGCGAAGCACGGATTCCTCCATATTGAGTGCTGGATACATTCGAATCGTGTCCTGACGATCGGAGATTGCCCATACACCGTTCTCGAGCATCTTTCCGCGAACGGCCCGCGCCGTCCACCAGTCTTCTTCATCGCCG
>CALDVW010000066.1 GCA_937924405.1 uncultured Lysobacterales bacterium | reverse complement strand
CTCGACCAGTTCCTGGATTTCGGTAAGCTTTTCGTAAACCTGCTGGCTCATCGCCACGGTTTCCTTGGTTTTCTTCTCTTTTTTCTTTTCTTGAAGCTGTGCAAACGCCCCACCGGCCACACCCAGAAGCATAGTGCCCGTGAGAACTGCAACGATCAGTTTTGACATGAATCTATCCATACGCTTCATTGCCTATTCCTGGATTTCGAAGGTAAATTTGTTCTGTACACCGGGTACTTCAACGGCCTGACCGTCAATAACACGGGGTTTGTACTTGAACTTAAGCGCGGCCTGCACAGAGGCACGGTGGAACAGTGAGCTGGTGCACTGGTCCTCAACCACGAAAGGTTCACGAATGGTCCCGTTCCTGGTCACTGTGTACTGAACGACGCAAAAGCCTTCGATACTGCGTGAAAGCGCCCGCTGTGGATAAATCGGCGCGACCTTCACGATGGGGAGGTAATCGCCTTCACCGACTCCAAGGCTGAAACCGCCGCTCATCTCGATATCGGTTTCCACCGGTGCGGCGGAAATCGCAATTTTTTCAGCATTTGGATCCAGGTTGTCCAGTTGCGGAGTAGGGGGCTGTGGCGGCGGGGCATCCGGCGGTGGCGGTTTCTTGGGCTTCAGTTGCCTGCGCTGAATGCTTTCATCGCGTTTCAGCCGGACGAAGTCGACCAGGTGTCCGGAAGCGCCCTCGTTAAGGTCGCGGTCTGCGGTGACGATCAGGTACTGCATGAACCAGAACAGGCCGGCTGTCACCGCCAGGCCAAGGGTGATTCCGATCACCAGCCTGACGATATTGCCAGCTTTGTCTACAGATAATGTTTCAATAATCGTGGCCGACATGGCTCACCTCTTTACTGTTCGTTGGCCGCAATTGACACGTTGAACACACCGGCGGAGCGCGCCGCATCCATCACCTGGATCAGCGTATCGGTCTTGGACTCCTTGTCGGCCTGGATTACGACCGATCCCTGTGGGTTTTCGGCATGCAATCTTTCGATATTCGGTCTCACCGAACGGATATCGATCTGGCGACGGTCGATCCAGATGTCGTTATTCGGCCCGATGGCGACCAGGATGTTCGCTTTTTCCTGTTTCACTGCCGTCGCTGCGTCGGGCCGGTTGACCTCGATGCCGGCTTCCTTCACGAAGGTGGCGGTAACGATGAAGAAAATGAGCATGATAAATACCACGTCCAGCATGGGCGTGATATTGATCTCCGACTCTTCCTCGTCGTACTGTTGGGCTAGATGTTGCCGCATAAGTATTTCTCCTAGATCAGCAGGTTGAAAGGCAGTCCCTTCAACCGTGCTCGATAATTAATTCGTCTGCTATGAACTCACGTTCCCTGCGCGCCTTGTTTTCCAGGAACGCCGACATTGCTACGCCGGAAAGCGCCGCGACCATCCCCGCCATGGTGGGAACAGTGGCCTTGGATACACCCGATGCCATTGAGCGCGGATTACCGGAGCCCGATATGGCCATGACCTCGAATACTTCGATCATTCCCGTCACTGTGCCCAGCAGGCCCAGCAGGGGGCACAGGGCCACACAGGTCTTGATCAGCGCCATGTTGCGCTCCGCGTTTGCGGAAACCTGGGAAATGATCCGGGCCCTGATCTGGTGGGCCTTCCAGGACGAGTAGTCCGTGCGGACGTCCCAGTAATTGTGGGCTCTTCTGACGAGCTTTTTGTGACCGGTGCGAAAGTACACCAGGCGCTCGATAATCAGCATCCACATAAACAGGGTGACGAGCGCGATGACCCGGAGTACCGGGCCACCGAGTTCGAAAAAGTCCCTGATCGTTTCAAGGAATGGCAGATAGTAAAAAATGACGTCCATGCGGATTACGCCATCCGTTCAGCACGCTCGGAGAGCATGCCTGCAGCCTCTTCCTGCAGTATCTGGGTCAGGCGCTTCGCGCGGCTCTGCACCAGTGTGTGCAGGAATACAGTAGGAATAGCCACCACAAGGCCCAGAACGGTTGTGACCAGGGCGGTAGAAATACCACCGGCCATCAGCTTGGGATCACCAGCTCCGTAAAGCGTGATTGCCTGGAAGGTGATGATCATGCCGGTGACGGTACCCAGCAGACCGAGCAGCGGGGCGACCACGGATATGATCTTCAGGAAGGGCAGCATCGAGTTGAATTTCGGTGTTTCCTTCAGGATGGCCTCGCCCAGTTTCAGCTCCAGTGCTTCGACGTCTGACTCCGGATTGTCGACAGCGATCTGGAGTACGTGACCCAGTGGGTTGTTACCCGGGTTATCAAGGTTTTTAGCCTGACGATTCACCTTGGCTGCGGTAGCCGACAGAGCCAGCAGGCGCCAGATGGCGATGGCCAGGCCGATGATACCGAGAGTGATGATGACATAACCCACTTCCTTACCCTGGGCGATACGTTCCATCAGGCTGGGAGACTGAACCAACAGCGCCAGCAGCTGGCCGCGCGTCGGATCGATACCAAAACCGTGCACACCTTCAGTGGCGTCCTGCAGGTCGCCAGCACGGCTGGTGTAACGGCTCTGAGGCTGACGCTGCAGTTCTACCAGCCGTCCGGTTTCCGGAACGTATTCCAGGTAGTTGCCGTCAGAAACCACGTTGAACAGGCCGACACGAACAACTTCGCGTTCTTCTTCCTCACCCTGTGCATTGACCACCGAGGTGTTCAGCCGGATAACACGAGCTGATTCGGTCATTTCACGTTGCAGTTCAAACCAGATGCGCTCGATCTCCTCGAGAGTCGGCATGCGGGTTGTTGAACCCATCTTCTGAGCGAATTCGGTCAGCCATTTGCCACGATCCGGGAACTGGATCTGCGTGACGGACGTGTCGAAATTACCGCGGGCGTCACCTGCTGCCTGCTGCAACACACCGAACAGCTCTTTCAGTTCGCCGAGGCGTTCCTGAAGGGCACGTTCGAGGTCGATGATTTCAGCATCGTTCAATTCAAAAGTGTTTTCCAGTTGTACCGAAAGCTGTTCCTGGCGGGCCTGCTCGGCCTGCATGTTTCTCAACAACTGTTGCTGGCGGCTGCGGTCCTTCTGGAAGTCCGCGATGCGCGCCTTGTTTTCAGCGGCGTCCTTGACGCGGCCCTGTTTGACCTGTTCCAGCAATTCATCCAGTGATACTGCCTGGGCCGCAAACGCATTGTTACCTAATCCGAAGACCAGTCC
Source organism: uncultured Lysobacterales bacterium (assembly GCA_937924405.1). Classification (GTDB taxonomy): domain Bacteria; phylum Pseudomonadota; class Gammaproteobacteria; order Xanthomonadales; family SZUA-36; genus JAHEFT01. The sequence continues at coordinate 18,883 of CALDVW010000066.1, read as the reverse complement.
AGCGATCATCGCTGCTTTGAATATTCTGTTTTTCATGATTATTCCTCCGAGGGAGCAGCGACGGGAATGACCAGCAGGTCAGGAGCGATCTGCTTACGCGCCACCCTCAAACCGGTAGCGACCTGGGTCTTGAATTTTGCGGCATCGAGTTCGATCCAGTCTCCAGACTCGACATCCCAGGCGCCGGTGTACTGACCACCGACTGACTGGTAAGCCAGGGACACGCGGCCGATCCTGAGGAAGTCGACTTCCTGCGGATTGCCGTTGATCGGAACCGTTCCCTTGTAAGCTTCAATGGTGCGGCCGTAGTCGTTTTCGATCTGGTAGGCCTCAATCACCCGCCGGAACTTCTCGGCAGAAGAAACGTCTGAGCGCTCCATCATCCCACGCAGCCTCTCAAGCCGCTCTGTCCGTTCAGTCAGCAGGAATGGAGTATCCAGCTGGATAAACACTTCCAGCGAATCCAGCATCCGGGTCATCAGGGGAATAATCTGGCGCTCAATCAGCGCAACGTTGTCGATGGATTCCTTGAGTGCGACCTTTTCTGCTTCCTGGTTGTCGACCTGCCTCTGGAGCAGCGTGTTATAGGTGACCAGCCCGTCCACAACTTTGGACACGGTGTTGAACTCATTGAGAAGATCGTTGGTTTGATCAGCGATCTGTTCGACCCGCTGCTGTTCAGCGGCGCCCGCATCAGCGCGTTTCTCGCCGGCCGCCATGACCTGGTCCACGGTTGCCTGTGCAAAAACAGCCACAGGCGAGACAGCAACCAGAATTGCACTCAGCAAGAGCATTTTATTCATTCGATTGATTAACATACTGGATCTCGGTTTTGAAAAAAGGGTAATGGTTGAAATTTCTTAAGTCTAAAAAATCCATTCCGGACTGGGAAGGGTATAACTTGCGGAATACATCAGTCAATTGTTAATAACGCGCAGATGGCTTCGTTTCGACCCAACTAACGCAATTTTTACAAAAAATTAGCTTTTGCAGGCGATTGGCCGGATTTATTTCAGGCGCCCTGCTCAACCGAGTTTCCGTCAGAATGCCTGGATGCCAGCTCAGCGAAGTGTCTTTGACCCTCCCTGAACTGGTCGCGCGCGCGCTCCAGGTAAATCCTCACTTCATCTTCGTAACCGTCAGTCGACGCTGACCACACGCGATTGATGTAACGTTCGCCGGCGGCAAAATTGCTCATGACATCCGCATAGTTCTGCATGCCGAACACGTGAACCATGCTTTCCCTGGCCTCAGCAAAATTGTTCAGGTCTGCGCGAAACAGGCGATCGATTTCGAATCGCGCTTCGTAAACCGGCAGTTCATCTTCGCGGCTGCAGATTGCTTCCAGGTTAAAAAGGATTTTATCGAGGCTCTTGGCAAGAATGTCCATGTTTCCCGCCAGGCGTTGCCCGCCCCGGGTCTCGCTGCGCTGTGCCTTGCGGTACAGGGCCAGGCCAATGACGCCAATCACAAGCACGGGTACGAGGTAATTCCAGTTCACCAGGCGAGGGTCCAGAACCGACAGGAAGGCGCCGGTCAGGAAGGAAATGATGATGAGGATTATTGCGAATGCTTTCATGTTTACACCGCCTGCAGAATCATGGTGATGGCGTAACCGACGCCGACCAGGGCTTCACCCACAATGAAGCCGGCGGCTATCGGAATGCCCGTGTTCTCGGCAAAGGAATTACCCAGCTTGTGTTCACTGACGATCCGGATCACGGTGCCGATGCTATAGGTGAGAACGATATTGAACGGCAGGTAAAATCCCAGGCCCACTGTAATACCGAGGCCCGGTTGAAAAAGGCTCATCATGGCGCCGAGCCCGGCGCCGGCCAGGTATTTCTGCGCCGGAACATCTCCGCCCATGATGCCGCTGACCATGCTCGCCAGGGCCTGGCCTTGTGGCGCGGGGAGTTTGTCGCTGCCCAGCACATAGGCTTCATGCAGAATGAAAATCAGCACGATGACCACGATAGGCCCCAGCCAGGCGCCTATGAACTGACCCAGTTGCTGCTTTCGCGGTGTCGCTCCGACCAGGTAGCCCGTTTTCAGGTCGAGCATCAGGTCAGTCGCCTGTGACATCGCCACGCAGGCAGCAGCGCCCACCATTATCGCGGAAACCACCGCGGCCTTGGTGTCGCCCAGCCCACTCGATATGAAAATCAGGATGGTCACAGCGATCAGTGTCATGCCGGACAGTGGCGACCAGTTGGTGCGGCCAATGGCTTCCGAGAGGATGACTCCGGCGATCCAGACCCACAAGGTGCCCACCAGTGCCATGACCAGACCGCGGCCCAGTCCCATTTTATCGGTGGACAGCACTGCCATGACTGCCAACAGGACGGCCGCCCCCACGATGGCGGCGTACAGGAGTTTGATCGGCATCTCGTCGCGTGAAATGGCGGATTCCGCACGGGCTGCGTTTTGCATGCTGCGAATGGCGCTGACAATCATCGGGAACGCCATGGCCACGCCGGCGACTGCACCACCGATCAACATGCCGATTCCAACAGGGCGGAACAACAGCAGTCGCAGCGCATCGGGTCCCCGGATGGTTTCACCAGTGGCCGCATCAACCGGAAATAAATCCATTCCGGCCAGCAGTGGGGCCAGGATCCAGTAGCATACGTATCCACCGATGATGAAGGCTACGCCACCCTTGCCGGCGATATAACCCACGCCAATGGTGAGCAGGGACAGGTACCATACGCCATTCATGTAACCGGGCATGCCGATCAGGCTGCCAAGGTCGTAATTGTCGACCCCGCTTGACTGGCTGATCGCATGCAGGCCGCCGCTCAGCAGAGCGCCACCGATCAGCATCATGGCCTTTTGGATGCCTGCGCCGGGTGATTTGAGGATCGTTGCAACGGCCACGCCGCCCGGATAAGTCAGCCGTTCGTAGTCGATCATCTGCTTGCGCAGCGGAATGATAAAGCCGATTCCGAGAAATGCACCGGCGATGGCGCCGAATGTCAGCAACACCGGGTTGAAATCCGTTCCATAGCCGAGAATGAAAATCGCCGGCACAGAAAACATCATGCCGCTGGATGCCCCGTTGACTGCACTGGCAACCGTCTGGGCGATGTTGTTCTCAATAATACTGTTGCGCCGCAGGATACCCCGTAATATTCCGAACCCAAGGATTGCCGCCAGTTCCGAACCCTCGATGGAGAAACCGAGAATGAGTGCAGCGTATCCGATGCTGACGGCGATAATAGCGCCGAGGAAATATCCGACCAGGATGGCGGCCCAGGTCAGTTCGGGGTAAGGTCCGTGCCGGACGATGGCTTGTGGAGCTGTTTTTTCCATTTTTTTACTTATACCTTGATTGATTTTACGGTCGCATGGTGGTTTCCGACCCTGGAAAAGTTGCAAGCCCGTGACGACTTAAAGCCCGTACGCCCAGACCAGAACAGTTGTCAGTACCAGCCAAAGTCCGATCGACAATGGTAGCCCAATGCGAACGAAATCACCGAATTTGTAACCTCCGGCATTCATTAAAAGGATATTGGTCTGGTAGGCCATGGGCGTGGCAAAGCTCAGGTTGGCTCCGAACAGAACGGCCAGCACGAAAGGTTCCAATGGCATGCCCAGCCGTTGCGCGATTCCAATCGCGATCGGTGTGCCGATTACGGCTGCGGCGTTGTTGGATACGATATTGGTCAGGATACCCATCATCAGCATCAACCCGCCCAGCACGACCGAAGGCGGTGCGCCGAATGTGATGTAAACGAACAGCCTGGCCAGGTAATCGGCGCCGCCGGTTTTGAGCAGCGCAGCGCCCATGGCCAGCGATGAAACAATGATCAGGATGACCTGCGTGCTCAGCGCGCTCATTGAATCTTTCCAGTTAAGGCAACGGGTTATGATTAATACCATGAACCCCAGCACAGCGCTGATCTCGATAGGCATGATATTGAGTGCGGCCAACGCCACCACACCGAGCATGGTGGCCAGGGCAATGGGTGCTTTCGCGGTGCTTGGCAGCTGAATGCTGCCGTCCAGCACCAGGAAATCCGCAGTTTCTTTCAGTTCGTGAAGGTTCTGGATGGTGGATTGGACCAGCAGCACATCGCCGGATCGTAACTGGACTTCATCCAGGCCAGGCGACTTTCTTTCCTGGGAGCCTTCGAAACGGTTGAACGCCAGCAATCTCAAACCATAGCGCCGGTGCAGCCTGGCATTGCCGATGCGGACACCGTTCAGCCTCGAGGCGGGGGTTATCACCACTTCCGCTATCTGCTGGCCCTCTGCGCTGAGCGGGTGTTCGGCGTCGACCGCCTGGTCGCCCGAAAACAGGGTGCCGCCCAGAGTGCGGGAAAACTCGCGCAGGTTGCTTTGGGTATCGCTGGTAGTCAGGCGGTCACCCGCCCTGAGCGTTACATCCGGAAGCGGGTTGATGAAAACACCCTGGCCGCGTTGCACCGTCTCGACATTCATTCCTTCTCCTGCGCGCAGGATGGCGTCGGCCAGTTTTTTGCCGACTACCGGGCTGTTTCTGTCGAGCCTGATTTGCGCGGTGTAGACGCGCGAGACCGTCCCGCTCATGGGCGGCTGTCTTTCCGGGATCATCCGCGGAGCGATCAGCCACAGATAAATGGTGGCGAAAAAACCGGCGATCAGGGCCGGGCCCATGAAATCGAACATGTTGAAAGCATCCATGCCCATATCCGCCGCAACATTGACTACCAGAAGATTGGTCGACGTGCCTATGGTGGTCGACATGCCGCCCAGGATGCTGGCGAAACCCATCGGCAACAAGGTGCCTGACGGCGACTCGCCGGTGCGCACGGCAACCCCGATCAGAATGGGCAGCATCAGCACGACGATCGGCGTGTTGTTAATGAATGCACTCAGCACGGCGGTGATCAGGATGGTGACCAGCAATGAAATGGCGGGGCCCTTCCGCCAGAGCTTGGCAAGCAACCGGCCAACCGGTTCCAGGGCGCCTGTTCGAATCAATCCCTGGCCGACAATCATCAGGCCGCAGACGGCCACCAGGGCCTTATGCCCAAAACCAAGAAAAAAATCGCTGGCCTGGAGAACCCTTCCTTCGGATTCAAACGGAAACAGGGTAAAACCTACGGTGAGCACCACCAGAACCAGCAGACTGGTTGTCTGCAAGGCGATGCTTTCGCGTGTGAACAGGATCAACGCGACGATGATGAGGGCCATCACGGCAAGCGCATGTGTATTGGGCAGCGCCAGTTCCAGCATGTCTGTTCCTACTCCAACGTATCGTTGTTGTTCAGATTGAATCCATTTTTCAGTTGCTGCTCCAGTTCGCCCAGCGAATGTACCGGCGGGAGACACTGCACGCCACGGCATAGCCAGGCGGTCACGGGCTCGGTCGTGTGATATGCCTGCAAAATCCCCGGCAAGCTCTCGTCCGGCGGCCCGATCAGGTAGCAGTCTACCTGATCATGATCGTCCAACCAGTGTTTAAATATCATCTGCTGAGACGAATCCGTTCCTGAAATGATGACATGCAAGGGCGGTTTAACGCTGGTCTGCAGGGCGCACAGCAGGCTGGCGAAGGCCAGCGGGCTCTCTTCCAGCTGCGACATGGCCCTGCTCATGCAGCGCTCTGCAGCCTTCAGATACAGGGGCTCGCCCAGCAGATGCCCGAGGCGGTTCAAAGCCGTAATCGCCGTCGCAGCTCCGGCGGGTGTGGCGTCGTCCTGGTAAATCATCGAACGGGTGATGGGAACATCCACGCATTCGTCGCTGAAAAAGAACCCTCCGTTTTCCCGGTCTTCGAACCGTGCCAGCAATTCATCGGCAATCCGGATCGCGAATTCGAGCCATTTCCCGTCCCAGCGACTCTGCAGAAAAAGGGTTAATGCGCTCAGGGTCCAGGCATAGTCGTCAAGGTAGGCTTCGAACCTGGCCTCGCCGGCATTAAACACGGCTTTCAGGCCGTTGTTCACCCACAAGTCGCTCATGATGAAGCGGAATATGGCTTCTGCGCAATCCAGCCAGTCATCCCGTCGCAGAGCCCGCCCAGCGCGCACATACCCTTCCGCAAGAAGCGCATTCCAGGATGTCAGTCTCTTATCGTCGAGGGTAGGGTGAATTCTTTTTTCCCGTGCTTCCTGCAAGACGGCCCGGGCCTTTGCGAGCCGGTTGGTAACCGAGACGGTGTCGCTGTTCAGTTCCCCCGCAAGGTCCGCCATCGTCATTTGCTGAACGAGGTGCCAGGCATGTCCCTCGAAATTGGGTGCCTGGTCCATCCCGTAGCTGCGTAAAAACGGTTGCAGAGAGGATTCATCAAGCAGTTCGGTCACTTGCTGCCGAGTCCAGACGTGAAATCCGCCTTCCTCGCCGCCGGCATCAGCATCGATACTGGCGGAATATCCGCCCGTGCCCTGTTTCATCACGGATTCCAGCCAGCCGGCAATTCCACAGGCTGCTTCTTTCAGCAAGGGCTCATCCCATCGTTTTGCGCCTTCGGCGAATATAGGCAAAAGCATGGCATTGTCATAGAGCATTTTTTCGAAATGCGGGATGGTCCACTTATCATCCACGCAGTAGCGGAAGAAACCTCCGTCAAGGTGGTCACGAAGCCCACCGAGCGCCATGCGTTGCAAAGTGAACCGGAGACTGCTGTCCAGGCTGTCGCCGGTTTCGATCGAAGCCAGGCAGGCAACGGCATTGAGCAAGGGTGCCTGTGGAAATTTCGGTGCGCCGCCAAAACCTCCATTGACTGAATCGTGACGTGAGTGAATCTGCCGGGCAGATTTCTGGAGTACCCGCTGTGCGAAATCCAGGTCCGGGATCTGTCCGGAATCTCCCGCCGGACTGTGGATGGACTTCAATGCCTCACTGATTTTGCCATTCTGTTCACGGACTTCGTCCTGGTTCTCTTCGTACCATTTATGCAGGGTTAGCAGAACTTCACGAAAAGCAGGCATGCCAAACCGGCGTTCGACGGGAAAGTAAGTGCCGGCGAAAAAAGGCACGAGTTCGGAAGGTTCCAGGAAAACCGTAAGCGGCCAGCCGCCCCCGCGGCCGGTCATCAGCTGATGGGCCAGTTGGTAGATACGGTCGAGGTCAGGGCGCTCCTCGCGATCGACCTTGATGTTGACAAAAAGACGGTTCATCAAAGCAGCGGTTGCTTCGTCTTCGAATGACTCGTGCGCCATCACGTGGCACCAGTGGCAGGCGCTGTAACCGATAGAGAGCAATATCGGCCGGTGCTGTTCACGGGCCTGATCCAGCACTGCTGCATGCCATGGATGCCAGTCGACGGGATTCTCAGCATGCTGGCGCAGATACAGACTGGACTCATTGCCAAGCTTATTCATCTGGCATATGCTGCCACAGCGAGTCCGAAAAATGGATTTTACCCGCCAGAATAGAGAGCGCGAGGCGTCGTGACCAGTTCCCAATATCCTTTCATCGCAATTGATCCAGTGGCTTTTTCCCTGGGTCCACTGGACGTTCACTGGTACGGAATCATGTACCTGCTTGCATTCCTGTACTTCTGGGCGGCCGGCAGCTGGGTCGCAAGGAACCGGAAGTGGTGGGGATGGAGCTCACAGGACGTTGGCGACTCCCTGTTTTACGCCATGATCGGAGTGGTGGTGGGCGGCCGGCTTGGGTACGTGTTCTTCTACAGTTTTCAGAACCTGCTGGACGATCCCCTGTTCCTGTTCAAAATCACACAGGGTGGAATGTCTTTCCATGGCGGCTTGCTCGGCGTTATCGTGGCGATGTGGTGGTTCGGCCGGCGCACCGGGCGCTCTTTCTGGCAGGTATCCGATTTCGTCGCTCCGCTGGTACCGGTGGGGCTGGGGCTGGGCAGAATCGGAAATTTCATTGGCGGAGAACTCTGGGGCCGGCTCAGCGATGCACCGTGGGCGATGATATTCGCCAACTCGATTCAAGCGGGTGGCTGGCGCTCTGCTGAACTGGAAGCCGCCTGGCGCAGCGGTGCTCTTGACCACCTGGCCAGGCACCCCAGCCAGCTATACCAGGCCCTGGGGGAAGGGCTGGCTTTGTTCATTCTGCTGGCTTTTTATTCAAGAATTCCCCGGCCCACGGCAGCCGTATCGGGCCTTTTCCTGGTTGGGTATGGAGGTTTCCGCATGATTGCTGAATTCTTCCGCGAGCCGGATGATCACATTGGATTCATTGGCAACGATTGGCTGACCATGGGAATGGTACTGTCCATACCGATGGTTCTGGCCGGGATTATCGTGCTGGCTGCCGCCTATCGAAACGGGGAAAAATAATGCAAACCTACCTGGATCTGCTGCAGAAAATTCTTGACGGGGGAACGCGTAAATCCGACCGCACCGGCACCGGAACGATCAGCCTGTTCGGCCACCAGATGCGATTTGACCTGTCACAAGGTTTTCCGGCCGTCACGACCAAGAAACTCCATTTCAAGTCGATCATACATGAACTGCTGTGGTTCCTCAGTGGCGACACGAACATCCAATATCTGAACGAAAACGGCGTCAGGATCTGGGATGCATGGGCGACCGAAGAAGGTGAGCTGGGCCCTGTTTACGGAGCGCAATGGCGTAATTGGCTGGCGCCGGATGGCCGCCGGATAGACCAGGTCAGGCTGTTGCTGGAAGATCTGAAAAATCGTCCGGATTCCCGTCGCCATATTATCTCTGCCTGGAACCCGGCCCTGCTGCCGGACGAAACCCGCAGCCCGAAAGAGAACGCAGCAATGGGCCTGCAGGCCTTGCCTCCCTGCCACACGATGTTCCAGTTCCACGTGGCCGACGGCCGACTCAGCTGCCAGCTGTATCAGCGCAGTGCGGACGTTTTTCTCGGCGTGCCGTTCAACATTGCTTCCTATTCACTGCTGACGATGATGATCGCTCAAGTGACGGGTCTGGAGCCGGGCGACTTCGTGCACACTTTTGGCGATGTGCACATTTACCTGAATCACCTCGAACAGGTGCAAACGCAGCTGAGCCGGAAGCCTTTTCCGCTGCCGCAAATGAAAATCAATCCAGCCCGGCAAGACCTGTTCGACTTCCGCTACGAGGATTTTGAATTGCTCGGATACCAGTGCCATCCGTTGATCAGAGCGCCGATAGCAGTCTGATGCCGGCGGACTATATATGTCCGATGTGCCCGGAAGTCCGCAAGCCCGGACCCGGGGCCTGCCCGTCCTGCGGGATGGCGCTGGAACCGGAAACGGTCACGCTGGAGGAAGAGGAAAATTCTGAACTAAAGGACATGACCCGCCGCTTCCTGGTGAGCCTGGCCCTGACCCTACCGGTATTTGTGCTCGCCATGGGTGGTATGTTCCCGGGTTTTCACGAGTGGGTGCCACCCAGGGCAGGGCGCTGGGTAGAGTTCGTTTTCGCCAGCCCCGTGGTGCTCTGGGGTGGCTGGCCTTTCTTCGTCAGGGGCTGGCAGTCTCTGGCCAACCGCAGTCCCAATATGTTTACCCTGATCAGTCTCGGCACCGGGGTGGCCTATGTCTACAGCGTGGTGGCGCTTCTGTTGCCAGACCTGTTTCCCGCATCGTTCCGCAGCGCCACCGGCCAGGTCGATTTATACTTCGAAGCCGCGGCGGTCATCGTCACTCTGGTGCTGGCGGGGCAGGTGATGGAACTGCGCGCCCGCGCCAAGACAGGTGAAGCCATCAAGGCGTTGCTGGGGCTGGCTCCAAAAACGGCACGCCGGCTCACGCCCTGTGGCCACGAGCGGGATGTACCTCTCGAATCGCTCAACGTGGGTGACCAGATACGCGTCAGGCCTGGCGAGAAAGTGCCGGTGGATGGCATCGTGCTGGAGGGGCACAGCAATATTGATGAATCCATGATCAGCGGAGAACCTTTGCCGGTAGAAAAATATCCTGGTGATGCAGTGACCTGCGCAACCGTCAACGGAACCGGAAGCCTTCTCATCGAAGCCCGCAAGGTTGGCGCGGACACCATGCTCGCGCACATCGTGCAAATGGTGGCGCAGGCACAAAGGAGCCGGGCGCCGGTTCAGAAACTGGTGGACCGGGTGGCTGCGTGGTTCGTGCCCATCGTGGTCCTCGCCGCGGTCGTGACGTTCATCCTGTGGGGCCTGCTGGGGCCAGAGCCCAGAATGGCACATGCCGTGATCAGCGCGGTTGCCGTTTTGATCATCGCCTGTCCCTGCGCCCTGGGCCTGGCGACACCTATGTCCATCATGGTGGCTTCAGGGAAAGGAGCACAATCGGGGGTGCTTTTCAGAGATGCGGAAGCCATCGAGGCGTTGCACCGGGTGAATACCGTGGTGATCGACAAGACCGGCACATTGACACAGGGCAAACCGCGCCTTGAAGCCGTGGTTGCAGCCGAAGGTTTCGACAAGAACGAAATTCTGCGACTGGCAGCGGCACTGGAACAGGCGAGCGAGCACCCATTGGCGGCTGCGGTGGTTGAGGCTGCCGCAGACCAGCCTGGTGATCTACCGCGCGTGGAGCAGTTTGAGTCCCGTACCGGCAAGGGGGTGGTCGGAACAGCGGGTGGCCGGACCATGGCATTGGGTAATTCGGCGCTGCTTGCCGAGCTGGATTTCAAGGAGAATCAGTTTCCGGAAACCGCGCTGGATCTACAGGACGCAGGCCGCACGGTGATGTTCCTGGTGGTGGACGGAAATCCCGCCGGCCTGATTGCCACGGCAGATCCGATAAAAGAGACGAGCCGGGAGGCGGTACAGTCCCTGTATAGCCAGGGCCTGCGGGTTGTCATGCTGACAGGCGACAGCCCGGCTACTGCGCAAACGGTGGCCAGGCAGTTGGGTATCGAAGAAGTGGAAGCGGGTGTGCTGCCCGGGGAAAAGGCCGGGCTGATCAGGCAAATACAGCAGCAAGGCCAGGTTGTGGCGATGGCCGGCGATGGCATCAATGATGCTCCGGCACTAGCCGTGGCGGACGTGGGTATCGCGATGGGCACCGGTACGGACGTGGCCATGGAGTCGGCAGGGGTTACCCTGATGGCCGGGGACCCGATGGGAATCGTCAGGGCCATTCGTTTAAGCCATGAAACGGTTCGCAACATTCGCCAGAACCTGTTTTTTGCATTTGTCTATAACGGCATCGGCGTGCCGCTGGCGGCCGGACTGCTTTACCCCTGGTTTGGCATTTTGCTCAGCCCGATGATCGCTGCCGCGGCGATGAGTTTCAGTTCAGTGTCAGTCATAAGCAATGCGCTTCGATTGAACCGCGTCAAGCTGTGAGCAACTGCAGTGCACCACGGTAAAGTCATCACGATCATCGCCGCCATGGCGCGGAATCGCGTCATTGGCCTGGATGGCGACATGCCCTGGCACCTGCCGGGCGAGCTGAAGCATTTCAAGAATACGACGATGGGTAAACCCATTGTCATGGGAAGGAAGACCTGGGTGTCCATCGGACGCGCACTGCCGGGCCGGCAGAATATTGTGGTCACGCGTAACCGGGAATTCAAAGCGGATGGTTGCGATGTCGTCGCCTCACTTGCCGAGGCGGTGCAACGGGCAAGGGGACCAGAAGTCATGATCATCGGTGGGGGGCAGTTGTACCAAAGAGCCATGCCTTTTGCCGACCGGATGATCGTCACACTGGTCGATTGTGAGCCCGAAGGCGATACCTGGTTTCCCGAATGGCGAAATGAAGAATGGCGACAACTTTCTGATCGCAGTGAGCCGGCCGGGGATCGAAACCCCTTCGCCTACCAGGTGCTCGAACTGGTCAGAAAAAACGGCTCCTGTGATACTTTCCGGGCACCTGGAACAGCTGCCGGTCCTCCAGCCTGAGAGCACTCAATCGGCCACCCCAAACGGCGCCGGAGTCCATGCAGATCAGCCGCTTTTTCAAGTAAAGCCCCAGCGCGGCCCAGTGCCCAAATGCAATGGTCACCTTCCGGGTTCTCCGGTTCTTGTGCTTATACCAGGGCTTATAAGGTGCGATTTGAGAGTCAGGCGGCCCACTGGCGCTGGCCAGAATTTTACCGTTCCTGTCACAAAACCGCAGGCGGGTCAGAATATTGCTGGTCAGCCGCCGGCGTTTCCAGCCGGTGCGTTCATCGCGCCAGCGCCGAACCCAGTTCTTGCTCATTTTTGCAAAGAACTTGCCACTCTTCGGAGATTTCAATACCGCTTCCACTTCGGCCGCACATGACAGCGTTTGCTCCACTGTCCATTGTGGGACTACGCCGGCGTGCACCATCAGTATCTCGTGGCTTGAGCACCAGTAAGCCAGGGGTTGATGTTGCAGCCATTTCAGCAGACGGGCGCGGTCATGGGCGCGGAGAATGGTATCCATTTCACGGTTTGAACTACCACCATCCGGAAACTTCCAGTTTTCCCTGAGCAGAAACAGATCGTGATTTCCCAGCGTCATGTTGAAGCGGTCACCGAGTCCGGCCAGCAGGCGCAGGGTTTCCAGCGACTGGCCACCGCGGTTTACCAGGTCCCCCGGGCACCACAGGTAATCGGTTGAGGTGTCGAATTTCACCTTTTCCAGCAGGCGTTGAAGAGCATCGTAACAACCCTGGATATCGCCGACGATGTAATTAGCCATGTCTCAAGTCAAATTCGAAAGCGCAGCGAATTGTGCCAAATTCAGCGACTCCGGCCTTATTCCCGGGTCGATTCCAAGTGATTCTATCGCCCTGATCTCCACTAATCCACGCAAACTGTTGCGAATCGTTTTCCGTCGCATCGAAAATGCCTGGCTGACCAGCCGCCTGAACGATTCCATATCTGCTATCTCGACCGGTGGCTGCTCATGAGGCACCAGCCTGACGATGGCTGACTGCACCCTGGGGGCCGGCGTGAACGCCTCCGGCGGAACGCTGAACAGGGAGGTGACCTGGCAGTGATACTGGACCATGACTGACAGCCTGCCCCAGGCCTTGCTTCCGGGTTCGGCCGCCATCCGCTTGACGACTTCCTGCTGCAGCATGAAATGCATGTCGATCACCAGCTCATTCCAGTTCAGAACGTGGAAAAGCAGGGGAGTGGATATATTGTATGGCAGATTGCCGACCAGGCGGAAAGGCCGTCCTCCGGTTATCCCGGCAAAATCCGTCTTAAGCGCGTCACCGATATGGAGATGAACCTGGTCTCTGGTCAGGAACAGGCTGTTTAAGCGGGTAGCCAGGTCCCGATCAATTTCAAGCAGGTGCAATTCCGCTCCGGATTCGGCAAGCGGAAGGCTCAATGCGGCCTGGCCCGGCCCGATTTCCATGATCAGCTGCCCGCTCGAGGGATTGATCGCGTCCACGATTTGCCGAACCAATATTTCATCGGTCAGGAAATTCTGGCCGAACCGTTTGCGCGCACGGTGTTTCATATTAATTGTGGGCCTGTTCCTGCAGGGCCATTTCCCGCGCGAGCCGCACCGCCTCGTGCAGGCTGCCGGTATCAGCCTGGCCGCTGCCGGCCAGGTCCAGGGCCGTACCGTGATCCACCGAAGTGCGGATAAAGGGCAGGCCGAGTGTAATGTTCACCGAGCGGCCGAAGCCCATGTGCTTGAGCACCGGAAGCCCCTGGTCGTGGTACATGGCGACGACGGCATCACAGCGCTCCAGGTGCTGCGGGTTGAACGCTGTGTCGGCGGGCACCGGCCCAGCGAGATCCAGACCGTCTGCCCGCAGGCGCTCTATGACCGGTGCAATGATTTCAGCGTCTTCCCGTCCCAGGTGTCCGCCTTCTCCGGCATGGGGATTCAGGCCGAGTACCTGCAGGCGCGGCCGGTCGATGCCGAATTTCCGGCCAAGCGCGCCGTGGGTGATGCGAATAACGGCTTCCAGTTTTGCGGGGGTGAGGGCGTCCGCAACCTCACGCAAGGGCAGGTGTGTGGTTACCAGCGCAACACGCAGGCCCGGGGCAGCTAGCATCATGACGACGCGGGCGCCACCGGCAAGCTTCGCCAGGAACTCGGTATGCCCGGTAAAACTGAAACCGCCCTCATTGATGACACCTTTGTGCACGGGGCCGGTGACGAGCGCGGCAGCCCGCTTTTCGCCGACCAGGCGGACGGCATGGCGGAGTGTATCCAGCACGTAGGCTGAATTGCCGGGATCCAGGATGCCGGGCCGGGCAGGCTGCTGCAGGCGGACCGGCAGACAGTTGATTTCTCCGCCTGGAAATTCGTTTTCACCCTGCCATTCCCTGACGTTCACATCGAGCGCCAGGGCGGTGGCTGTTTGCCGCAAAAGGCCCGGGTCGGCGACCGCCAGCAGGCGAAACTCGGGATGAGCGAGATGGAATTTCAGCAGAAGTTCTGGGCCAATCCCGGCCGGTTCTCCAGGGGTGATGGCCAGGACCGGGTTGGTCATACCGGTGCCTGCTATCCGGTCTTGTGACCCGGCAGGCGGATTTCCACAAAAGCTTCATCCCTGAACTGCCGCAGCACTTTATCGATTTCCTGCTCGGCCCGGCGCATCACGATCTTTTCACGCGCCTCGGCTCTGATGGCCTCTTCTGTGCGGTCGGTTTCCCGCATGCCGAGCACTTCCATCACGTGCCAGCCCCCTTCGGTCTGGAAAGGCTCGCTGACTTCACCGTCACTCAAACCGACAAGCGTTTGGTATACACGGTCGCCAAAAGCGTCGGGTGGGAACCAGCCCATGTCACCGCCGATGTTGGCGGTGGCGTTGTCGTCGGAATATTCTTTGGCCAGTTCGGCGAAATCCTCGCCGTCATCCAGTTTCTGCTTGATTTCGATGATCTGGTCCATGGCAAGGCGGGGAGTCATCAACTCATCAATTTCGACCATGATGTGACGCGCGTGATATTCCTTCACCACCACCTGTCGCTGTTCACGGTAATCGTTGACCTTGATGATGTGAAAACCAGCCGGGCTGCGAATGGGCTGGGTGAACTCACCGGGGCCCAGGTCACGCAACGCATCAGCAAAAAAAGCGGGGACGCTGTTAAGGTCTCTCCAGCCAACCAGTCCACCTTCCAGGGCCTCCTGGCCGTCTGAATAACTGATGGCTGCGGAAGCAAAGTCGAGACCGATTGAAAGGCGCTCATAAATATCGTCCGCTTCGTCCTGCGCCACCTTGATCTGTGCAGGTGTCGAGCCATCCTGCAGGCCGACCATGATATGGGATACGTTGTATTCACCACCCATGACGTCTTCAGAGGTAAGCATAATATCGATTTCCGTGTCGGAGATCGGGTCCATGCTGCTCACGATGCGCTGGCGCAAGCGCTCAGTCATCAGTTCATCACCGATGTTGCGGCGAAATTCGGAGAAGTCTTCACCATCATTTTCGATGACCTGGCGCATCTGCTGCAGGGTGATGCCGTTTTGCTGGGCCAGGTTGACCAGGGCCTGGTCGATGTCGGAATCACTGACACGAATTCCGGTCTGCAACGCTCTCTGGATTTGCAATTCCCGCATGATCAGGCGTTCAAGCACCTGGCCTTCCAGCAGGTTCATCGGCGGCATGGCCTCTCCACTCGCGCGGATTCGTTCTACGATTCCTGATACGGCCAGGTCGAGTTCGCTGCGCAGAATGACATCCTCATCAACCAACGCTACGATTGAATCGATAGGCGTGCCCACCGGTTTGGCCTGGGCGATGGCTACCGTTGGAGCCATCAGGCATCCAGCGAGAATGAAGGTAGCGATTCTCAACATCATTAGAGCTGTCTCCGAAATAAACTGGTCTGCTTGATTTGACGGCGGCAAGCGGAAAAGTTCACATTCTAACCCAAACAGTCAATAACGTAATAGTTGTCCACTACCGGTTCCGATGCTGGCCAGGCCTTTCAGGTTGAGTTCGACATATATGCCGTTGCGATAATCGCCGTCGCGGTTCTTGAGATATCGACGGACCACGGTCCTGAATGCCCAGCAGCAGCTTTCGTATTCCACGCCGCCCTGAATCTCGAGCAGGTCATCGTCTGAAAAGGAGTAATTTACCCGTGACAGGACCCGCCAGCTCTCATTTATCGGCCAGAAGATGTTGAAGTTGAACTGGTCGACCCGGTCGCGCCGGAAACGGTATTCGAATCGTATTTGCTCTCCCTTGCTACCCTGGTATCTGAAGCCCAGCGAACCGACATCGAGTTGCCGGCGTTCCCAGTTCCATTGCATACCCGCTATTGCGCTGAAGCGGGAGAACAGGCGCCAGTCAAATTCTGCGATGAAGGGCGAAACATCATCGTCAATCGGCAGGCTGTCATCCAGTTGAACTTTCTGCTGTTCAAAATAGAAAATCTGGCCCAGGCTGAGGGTCCACAGAGCTTGACCGCTCTCGTTATCGAAATGACTGGTCGACACCGCCAGCGACAATTGGTTGGCATCACCCTGCCGGTCTGCACCGGCGAAGCGGTTGGTATTGAATAATTGACTGAAGCCGAAAGTGAATTCGCCGGTATCGAAAACCGGCAGGTCATTCTGTTGTTCGTAGGGTACGTAGAGATAAAAAAGCCTGGGCTCCAGAGTCTGCAAATTCCCCTTGGCGGTAACACGGTCAAAAACCAGGCCGGCATCCAGGCTGGCGATTTCGGTTCCCCGCTGGGGGGATTCATCACCCGGCAGTCCCTTGCGGTCCAGGTCATATCCCGTGTAGCGGTATCCGATGGCGGGCTTGATGAAGCCCCAGCTGGAATACTTGTGCCAGTAAATGTGCGGGTACAAATCCAGCCTGGAACCGACTTCACCGAAATCCCGGTCAAAATATACCAGCTCGGAATCCAGGCTGAAAAACACATCGCTCGCACCCAGGGGGCGATCCAGCCAGTACCCGATTCTGGGCACCCGCCGGTACGGTTCGTTATTCGGCTTAACGGATTCGTCGATGACCTGGAAATTATCGGCCATTACCTCGAAAGTCCAGTACCGCCCGACCCCGTTCAGGCTGGCGCTGCTCCTGATAAACTGGCGGGAAGTCTGGGCCAGGCTGGTGCCAAAGTCCTGGAAATAGCGATCGTCGCTGACTCGCTCTATTATCAGGCTCGTTTTCCAGCGCTGGATCGGTGCGGTGAAATGCCGGAACTGATAGTGGTACCGCTCTTCGTCTATCTCCCGGTCTTTTCTCATATAGTCGAAGTCGAACGTGCCCCCTGTTCTCCTGGTCAGGAAGCGATATTGGCCGGTTAGCATGAAGCCCCGCTTGGTGAAATATCGGGGCTCCAGGGTAGCATCTTGGTTAGGGGCGATATTCCAGTACCATGGGATACTGATTTCCAGGCCACTGTCGCTGTTCTGGGTAAGGCTGGGATAGAGAAAGCCGGTTTTTCGCCGGTCATCGATCGGAAACGTAAAATAGGGTGCGTAAAGAATGGGCACTCCCTTGAATGTGAGTTTTGCGCCCCGTGCGGTGCCCATGCCTTCCTCGTGATGAAGTTCCAGTTCACGCGCCCGGAGTTGCCAGTCAGGTTTTTCACTGGGGCAGGTTGTATAGTCCAGCTCACGTAATTGAGAGGTGTGCCCGCCGATCAGTTCTATGTATTCGGCACTGCCGTTTGCACTGGCGCCTGTCAGTCCGTAATCAATCAGCGAAAATTGCCCTGATTCCTGCTGGAAACTGTAGCTGCCATCATGGCCGTTGATCCAGACCTGCTGGTCTTCATAAGCCACCGCGCCCGGCAGGGAGACGGATTCATTGACCGGGTCAAAAAATATCTGTTGCGTCGACAGGTGCTGATCCATCCGGAACAGCTCGACATCACCCTGGATCTCGCCCTGTGTGGTCTTGCCCGCATCCAACTCCCTGGCGTAGATGATAATCGGTGAGGTGCTGCGGTCCGGCGCTGCCGGCACCATCGGGCCCATGGTCTTTTTGGGACAGCTGTATGCAGGCTTTTCCAGTGCGGCATCTTCAGCGGATTCCTGTCCGCGAACAGCCGGGGATACCGGCAATGAGCAGATGCCGGCAAGCAGCGCAACGATTATTTTGTTTGTTGAGCTAATCAAGATCGAGCTAAGTTGTCACAGTTCAGGGCTGGAAGCAATGGCCTCACACGGCTGATTCAACCAGTGTGTTCTTTGCTCTTTACTCAGCTTTGCCTTGTCTTGCGCCAGTGCCTGGAATTGCATCATGTTGCCGCCTGCCGACTGGTACAGGTTTTCGAAGGCGCAGGCTCCGCCCTGGTAGCTGCTAATCAGGGCCAGCTGGGCATTGTTGAGCTCACGTTCGAACCAGGACGCATAAATACTGCGTCCATTCCATTGTGTTGCCACCAGTTCCTCGTAGGCATCGCGTAGACCGTTAAAAATGGCTGATTTGTTTTCCTTCATGAGCGTTTCAGGGTGGTTGGAGGCATATTCCTGCTCGAGGCTATCCCGGGTTATCTGCAGCAGGCCGTTGAATTGTGTGGAAGCATCTTGCAGAAGGAGCCAGTCCGGCAGGCGATCGTTCAGGTCAGATGCCTCGAGCCATAGCCTGACACCGGCCTCCTCGATAAAACTGGCGTAGGCTTCATTAAAGGCGGTGTCACCCTTGATATAAAGCTGTTGATGTGCGAGTTCGTGGAATATGAAAGCAGCCAGTTGTTCATCGCTGTAGCTCAGCATGGTATTGAGCAGGGGGTCATCGAACCAGCCGAGCGTGGAATACGCAACCGCAGGGGAGACCGTGACGTCATAGCCCTTTCTGGCCAGTGAATCCGAGAACTGAACCGCGGAATCGTGATTGAAGTAGCCCCGGTACGGAACACAACCGGATACCAGGAAACACCATTTCCTCGGCACCAGGGAGAACTCCGGGGCTGCCACTACGTTCCAGGTGACCGCTTCGCGTCCGGTGTCGACAAACCGTGTATAGCTGTCGTTTTCCGGCATTCCCAGCCGGGAAACGGCAAAAGCCCGAATCTCCAGTGCAAGCTCAAGTTCACGCGCCAATTCCGGATCGATGTCTGCCTGGGCGAGAAGCTGAACGATTTCCTCGCTATTTCTTATCAGGCTGAAATGGCCGGATACGGCCTG
>CALDVW010000065.1 GCA_937924405.1 uncultured Lysobacterales bacterium | reverse complement strand
GAAATTACAGGTACCACGGGTTCTCTCAGTATCAAGGATTCATCCGGGGATATCGTGATCAGCGACATCGAGGGCAGCGTAACCATCGAATCGGACAGCTCCGGTGATATTCGAGGAAAGGCCATTGAAAAAAATGTCCTGATCAAGAATGACAGTTCCGGCGATATCCGCTTCAATGATGTCGGACAGGATTTTGTCGTCGAACGTGACTCGTCAGGTGATATTTACGTCGACAAGGTGGGTGGCGATTTTAAAGTAATCCGTGATGGAAGCGGTGAAATCAGCGCAACCAATGTGGAGGGCGATGTGCGAGTGCCTGAAAAACGATCCTGACCAGCGGTATTCCGGTCATGAATTTTTAAGGCAATACAGTGCCTAGCGTATTTCCGGCTTGATGTTTTTTAGCGATTCTGAGAATTCGGCCAGTTCCTCGCGGCTGTAACTCGTTTGAATGCGTATGGTTGAAGCAGGCTGCTTTGCCAGGCTTACTCCCGGTCTGTGTTCCGTTGCCGGTCGGACCGGTCGTGGAACGAAGCCGCCGCCGCAGTTGGGGCAGACGTTTTCGAGAATTTCTGTCACACAGTTTGCACAAAATGTGCATTCATAGCTGCAGATGCGCGCCTCGCCGGAATCGGGCGGGAGTTCCCTGTCGCAGCACTCGCAATTTGGCCGGAGTTCCAGCACCTTCAGTCTGCAGCCTCGAGTGAGTCATCCCGCGCGGTTCTGAATTCGGTTCCTTCTTTCCAATTGGGCCAGTCATCACTGTTGGCGACATCGAGTCCGGTCTTGAAGTACATCTTCATGTCTTCCAATGCGCCGCTCACGTCCCAGCTGAGGTCATATTCATCGGACACCCGGTGGTAGTGATCTGCGGTGTATTCCCTGGCTTTTTTCATGCCGTAGGCAACGCCTCTTTCGCGATCATCGTAGCCCTTCTTCGGGTACAGCATGGGCACGCCTTGCTTGGCCAGTTCAAAATGATCGGAACGGAAGTAATAACCCTTTTCCGCTTCGCGGTCTCCTTCCACAACGCGCTCCTGCGCGGCGGCCGCTGCCGCCAGGTAGGCATCGAGATCACTCATGCCCAGTCCGACCACCGTGATGTCTCGGGTCGAGCCGAAATTGTTCATGCCGTCCATGTTCAGGCCGCCCACCGTGTTGGTCAGCGGGAACAGCGGGTTGGAGGCGTAGTAGAGAGAGCCCAGCAAACCCTGTTCTTCTGCGGTAACTGCCAAAAACAATACACTGCGGCGCGGCGCCTGGGGCAATGCGGCATAGGCTTTGGCCATTTCAAGCAGGGCGGCTGTGCCGCTCGCGTTATCCATGGCACCGTTATAGATCTGGTCTCCCTCGAGGGAAGGATCCGTTCCGAAATGATCCCAATGCGCCATGTAGATGAAGATCTCATCCGGCGCCTCACTGCCCTTCAGAATGGCCGCAACATTGCGTGAATTCACAATCTGGGTCTCATTGGTCAGCGCCGCCGACGCATTCAGGCCCATTTGAATTGCGCTGAAACCTGGTTTTACGGCCTTTTCATACATGACATCCAGGTCCAGTCCGGCTTTGTTGAAAAGGGCTTCTGCGCTTTCACGGGCGATCCAGCCCTCCACGGAAGCGAGCCCCTCACCTTTGTCGGGTAACACCATGTTGAACTTACGGCCGGTCCAGCTGTTGGTGACTGTCGACCAGGGATAGGCTGCAGGCAGTGTGTCATGAATCATGAGGGCGCCGGCCGCACCCTGGCGGGCCGCTTCATCGAACTTGTAGTCCCAACGGCCGTAATAGGTCATCGCGTTGCCGTTGAACAGTTCGGGGTTCTGCGTGGCATAGCCTGGATCATTGATAAGAATGACCACCGTTTTACCTGTCACATCCACATCGGCGTAGTCGTTCCAGCCGCGTTCAGGTGCATTGATGCCGTACCCCACAAAGACCAGTTCAGAGTCCTTGATCGCAGCTTCTTCAACCTGCTGCCTTGTCCACAGGACCTGTTCGCTGGCGTATTCCAGTACCAGGTCTTCTCCATCACCACCGTTGATCACCAGGTCCGGACTGTTGTTCACCTCGATCCAATTCAGGGGAACATCCTGGATATAGCTGTCGCCATTGGCAGGCCCCAGCCCCAGGCGTCTGAAGTTTTGTTCGAGGTACTCCACGGTCAGGTCCTCTCCGGGAGAGGCAGGTGCGCGTCCGCCAAATTCATCGGAGGCAAGAATCTCGATGTGTCTGCGGTAAGCCGCTTCGGTGATGGCCTCGGTACCCGTTGCAACCGGGTCAGAGGCCTGGGTTGGCGCAGCGACCGGATTCACTGCAGGGGCGTTCGATGACTCAGCGGCCTCTTCACCGCCACAGGCGGTCAGTATTGAGGCACAGAGCAGGGAGGCAAAAGCGACATGACGTATAGGTGTCGCGCACGGGTCTTTAATGTTCATTGCATTTCCTGTTTTGATCAGGCGGGATTGTGAAAGGTCCGCAGTAGGTATTTGCTAAAGATCTAATTACCAAATTTTCACGCGGTCTTCCGGCGCCAGGTACAGGGCGTCGGTCTCCGCGACATCGAAGGCTTCGTAAAATTCGGGCACGTTCCGGACCACGCCGTTCACACGGTACTGGCGCGGTGAGTGAGGATCCGTATTGATTTGAACACGCAACGCCTCATCGCGGGATTTACCCCGCCAACCCTGTCCATATCCAAGGAACACGCGTTGCTGGCCGCTGTAACCATCCATTACCGGCGCGGGTTCGCCGGCCAGTGATAACTCGTAAGCCAGCAATGCAATGCTCAGGCCTCCGAGGTCTCCAATGTTCTCACCTTGCGTAAATTCGCCGTTGACGTTGAGGTCTTCAAACGGCTTGAAGGCGGAATATTGCTCGACCAGCCTGGCGGTCCGTTTTTTGAATTCAGCCCTGTCTTCATCGGTCCACCAGTTGCGAAGTACGCCGTCACCATCAAAGGTGCTCCCTTTATCATCAAAGCCGTGACCAATTTCGTGGCCGATGATGGCGCCGATGGCACCGTAGTTGACTGCATCTTCCGCAGCCAGATCGAAAAAGGGCGGCTGTAATATGGCGGCGGGGAAGGTAATTTCATTCAGTGGCGGGCTGTAAGAGGCATTCACCGTCTGCGGAGTCATACGCCATTCGGTACGGTCCACTGGCCCGTTCTGGCGCGCAATTTCCTCTTCATACTTAAACAGTGCGGAACGACGGATATTACCCACCAGGTCATCGGGCCTGATTTCCAGGGCCGAGTAGTCCTTCCACTTGTCTGGATAGCCTATCTTGGGCGTGAATTTGGACAGTTTGTCCAGGGCCTGGACCTTGGTTTCATCTCCCATCCAGTCGAGCTCATTGATGCTGATTTCATAGGCTTTGATCAGGTTGTTGACCAACTCAAGCATCTTCTCTTTGGCTTCCGGGGGAAAGTGGCGGGCAACATAAACCCTGCCCACGACCTCTCCGAGATTGCGGTTGACGGTGGAAACGGCCCGCTTCCACGAGGGCTGCTGTTGTTCGACTCCGCGCAGCGTTTTCGAGTAGAACTCGAAATTTTGCTGATCGAGGTGTTCATTCAACAGGCTGGCGTAGGCGTTGAGGGCTTTCCAGTCCAGATAGGTTTTCCAGTCGTCAATGCGGGTGCCGGTAATGATGCCATCCAGCGCTTTCATGTAATCGAGTTGCAGAACCACCAGGCCGTCGATGTCACTGATAGCAGCCGCTTGCAGGTAAGCATCCCAGGCAAAGCCCGGCATGAGGTCTGGTAATTCATCGAGTGGTATCTTGTTGTAAAGCGCCACCATATCCCTGGTCAGTTCTTTCAGCATGTGTTCTGAGGCCAGGCGCGTTTCCAGCTCCATGATCATTGCTGCGGCCTTGTTACCGTCTTCCAGGCCAGCCAGTTCAAACATCCGTTCGATATGCGCCTGGTAGGCCTGGCGGATTTCTTTCGAACGCTCATCGTCCGTGAAATAGTACTCGCGATCCGGCAGCCCAAGGCCGGCCTGTTCAGCGTAGATCATGTAGGTATTGGGGTCTTTGAAATCGGCATACTGATCAATAAAAACGGGTACATTGATACCGTATTTGTTTGCCTCGGCGAAATACACGGCGAGATCCTTATAATCCTGCAGGGCATCGATCCTGGCGAATTCGTCTTCGAGAGGCGCAACACCCAGTTGCTGGCGTGTTTCCCAATCCAGATAAGAGGCGTAAAGGTCACCGACTTTCTGCTCGTCGCTGCCCTGGGCGAAGCCGCCGGCAGACGATTCTTCAATAATGGCCCTGATGTTTTCCTGTGACTCATCATGAAGCATTCGGCCAATGCTGTAGCTTGCCAGGTCAGCCGGAATTTCGGTCGAATCGATCCAGCTTCCATTGACGAAGGCATTGAAATCATCGCCGGGCCGGACATCCGGATTCATGTATTGCGGCAGCAGACCGGAGTGCCTGGCGTCAACGGCATCGTTCGCCAGGACAGCGTTATGGCTGGCAGTGATTTCAGCTGTCTGGTTGACCGTGTTTTCCTGGCCGCAGGCAGTAAGCAGTGCAGACAGCGCCAGGGTGGCAATGAACCTGATCATTAAATATTCCTTGCTTGGAAAAAGGTGATGGAAAGCCAGCCATTATAAGGTATTCTCGCGCCATGAGTAAAAAACCAAGCACCATCAGAATAGGCCGGAGATACCGTGCCAACAGGCTTTCATTGCCCTACGATGTGCTGGTGATCGGTTCCGGTATTGGTGGGCTCACGGCCGCCGCCTGCCTGGCAAAGATGGGGAAAAAGGTCTGTGTGCTGGAACAGCACTATACTGCCGGCGGCTTCACTCACAGCTACGACCGCAACGGCTACGAGTGGGATGTGGGAGTGCATTACATCGGCGACATGGGCAGCTCTGCGACCATGGGGCGGCGCCTGTTCGATTACATCACTGATGGAGAACTGAAGTGGGAACCGATGGCAGACCACTTCGATCGCATTTTTCTCGGCGATGAGCACTATGACCTGGTGGCTGGCAAGGCGGAATACCGCAACGCACTGGTCAAGGCGTTTCCTGATGAAGAACAGGCCATCGACACCTATCTTTCATACATGCGAGAGGTAAAGTCCGGTATTCGCCTGCACACCCTGAGCAAAGTGTTGCCGGGGCCACTGGCGAGCGCCGTTGCCAACTATAAAGCGCGGAAAGTCCCGCCCTATTTCAACGCCACCACCCGCGAAGTCCTGGAAAGCCTGACATCCAATCAGAAGTTGATTGCCGTCCTGACCGGGCAGTGGGGCGACAACGGCCTGCCGCCGGCGCAATCCAGCTTCATCATTCACAGCATGATCGCCCAGCATTATATGTATGGCGGGTATTACCCGATCGGCGGCGCCTCGCGCATGGCGCAGACCATTATCCCGGTGGTCCAGCAGGCCGGTGGAGAGGTTTTTACCTATGCGTCGGTCGAAAAAATCCTGGTGGAAGGAAAAGGCGTGACCGGTGTGCGCATGGCGGACGGCACAGATATCCATTGCCCCGTCGTGATCAGCAACGCAGGTGTCTTCAACACCTTTGAATCCCTGTTGGACGACAGCGTTCCACAAAAAGCGATCTACCGGGAACGGCTGCAGGAAGTACAGCCCTCGATGTCCAGTATTTGTCTCTATATCGGGTTGCGGGATACCGCAGATAACCTGGGATTACCCAAAACCAATCTGTGGATTTATCCCAGTGAACATTACGAAGCAGAACTGGCGGCTTTCGAAGCTGATCCGGATGCGGACTTCCCCCTGGTTTATGTGTCCTTTCCGTCCGCCAAGGATCCCAGTTTTACCGAACGGTATCCGGGGCGGGCGACCATCGAGATTGTGGCGCCCGGGCCACACTCCTGGTTTGCTGCATGGGCGGACAAGCCCTGGGGTAAGCGGGGGGATGATTACGAGGCGCTGAAGGAACGACTGTCCCAGCGCCTGTTGCAGAGCCTCTATGAGAAAATGCCGCAGTTGGAAGGCAAGGTGGATTTCTACGAGTTATCGACCTCCTTGTCCACGGATTATTTCTGCCGGTACAAAAACGGTGAAATCTACGGTCTTGAGCATACTCCGCAGCGATTCGAGCAGGACTGGCTAAAGCCGAAAACTGATATTCCCGGCCTCTACCTCACCGGGCAGGATGTGCTCACCTGCGGGGTAGTGGGTGCGATGGTGGGCGGGTTGCTGACGGCCATACAATTGGGCGGGCTCAAAGGCTTTGGCCTGGCACGCAAAATGTTTCTCTGAAACCCGAAGAACCGGAGCATGGATTTCAAGACAGAATTCGAAACCGGGCGACTCCTGCTGCGTCCGCTTGCGGTTGGCGATGCAGACGCTTATTACGAAATATTTTCCGACCCGCAAACCATGCGCTACTGGTCGGGAAGTCCGATTCAAAAACGGCAAGAGGCTGTATCGCTGCTGCAGCGGGAACTGGAATTGTCCGATTCAGGAAGCTGCATCACCTGGGGGATCGCTTTGCCTGAAACGGACCGGGTAATCGGAAAATTCACCTTTTTCCAGTTTTCTGAACAGAATCGCCGGGCCGAAGTCGGGTATATCCTGGCCAGACGACACTGGGGCAGGGGGTACATGTCCGAAGTGATGCGCTGTGTGCTCGATTACGCGTTCAATTCACTCGATTTACACCGCCTTGAAGCAGATACTGATCCGGCCAATGCGGGAAGCCTGGCCTTGCTCGGGAAATTCGGTTTCCAGCGAGAGGGCTTGTTCCGGCAGCGCTGGTATGTCAATGGAAAATGGCTGGATAGCGTCATGCTGGGGTTGCTCAGAGAGGAATACAGAACTCAAAACCTGTGATGCCACTGAAAAAGCAGAAAGGAACTATTGATTCGACTGGTTCCGACGTCTTTAGTGGTTGGGTTCCCACACTAAACCAGGCCAGGTCGCATATACTATGCGGTCCCCGTAGCTGTGCCAGCAAGCCATGAGATCGATCCAGGAAACACTGCGACAAGTATTTGGATTACAGGGGTTCAGGCCTTTCCAACAGGAAATCATTGAACAGGTGCTGGGCGGCGGTGACACCTTTGTGCTGATGCCGACCGGCGGCGGGAAGTCACTTTGTTACCAGTTGCCGGCTTTACATCGCGATGGCCTTGCCATCGTGGTTTCACCTTTGATTTCTCTGATGAAAGACCAGGTTGATGCGTTGCAGGCCAATGGTGTCAACGCGGAAATGTACAACTCCAACCTCGATGCAGCGGAGGCCAGATCCGTATTGGAGCGGCTGCACAATGGTGAGTTGGACCTTCTTTATGTCGCCCCCGAGCGCATGATGAGGCCCGGTTTTATTCACAGCCTGGAGTCGATTCCGGTGGCGCTGATCGCGATCGATGAAGCCCATTGTGTTTCGCAATGGGGCCATGATTTCCGGCCTGAATATGCAGCGCTGGGCGGATTGCGGGAACATTTTCCGAATACGCCTTTTATCGCACTCACCGCCACCGCTGACCCGCAAACTCGCGACGACATTGTCCACGTGCTGGGACTGCACGAGGCCAAGAGGTTCATTACGAGTTTCGACCGGCCCAATATTCGTTACACCGTACTGGAGAAGCACCAACCGCAAAGCCAGTTATTACGATTTCTGAAATCCCGGGGCGACGAGGCCGGCATCGTGTACGCCTTGTCCCGCAAACGCGTGGAGGAAGTCGCAGCTTACCTTGAAGATCGTGGATACCGGGCGGCGGCCTACCACGCCGGCCTGCCCGCGCAGACGCGCAAGGAAGTGCAGGAGACCTTTCTGCGTGATGACCTGTCCATTGTCGTTGCGACGGTGGCTTTTGGCATGGGTATCGACAAACCCAATGTACGGTTCGTGGTTCATTACGATTTGCCGCGTCACCTGGAAGGCTATTACCAGGAGACCGGCCGCGCGGGCCGCGACGGTTTGCCGTCCGAGGCCCTGCTGCTGTTCGGCACCCAGGATGTCGCCACGGCGCGTTATCACCTGGAGCAGGGCAACAATGAAAACCAGAAGCGGATCGAGTCGCATAAGCTCTCCGCCATGGTGGGGTTTGCCGAGAGCCTCACCTGCCGCCGTCGAGTGCTGCTGGGCTACCTCGGTGAATCTTTGGCGGAGGATTGTGGCAATTGCGATATCTGCCTGGACCCACCTGAGCGCTTTGACGCCACCGAGGCCGCACGCAAAGTGT